>JBDNHM010000166.1:0-14636 GCA_041688825.1 Burkholderiaceae bacterium
AGAGCTCACCTAAGACCTCTTAATTTCATTTTTTTTGTATGATCGAGCCATGTGTGTCTGACCTAACGGTTGTCACCCTGGCTCCGCTTTTAGAATTTAGGGCTTAAAAAGTAATGCTGTGCTGAAATACTGCAATGACTGCATTGCCTAATTACTAAATTAGTAAATTACTGAATTACTGAATTACTGAATTACTGAATTACTAAAGTATTAAAGTAGCAAAATTAAAGCCCCAAAACTTTCGCAGCTTTGGGGCTTTTTTAAAGAATGATGTCAAGTTGCCTTACTGAGCGACCCCAAGTGAAGCCGCTCAAAAAGTAACCTTACATTATTTACAGCTTAAAGTACTTTTCGCGCGCTTGAACAAACTGTGCGTCGGTACCATTGGTTTTAAGTTGAACGATGTTGAGCGAAGCAATAAAGCTTTCAACTGTTTTCTTGGTTAACGCATCGCCCGATTCACGAATACCATTAATAATTTCTGCAGATGCAATGGCAGCGGCTTTCACCACGCTGTCAGGAAACTGAGGAATCGCTTTAACGCCATGGTCTTTAATCAACACTTGTAATGAGCGGGGGTCGTTGGCAGCAAAGTCTGACGCCACTTGATCGTATTCGGCTTGGCAAACATCTCTTACCAAATCTTGCAAGTTCTTAGGCAAAGCTTGGTATTTTTTCTTATTCACAACCAACTCTGTTGCCAGGCCTGGTTCAGTGAAGCTTGAGGTGTAGTATGTTTTTCGAACTTTATAAAACCCTAAGGCTAAGTCGTTGTATGGGCCTACGAACTCTGCTGCATCTAGCGCGCCAGACTGTAGGGCCTGAAAAATATCGCCGGCTGCCATATTCGTTACTGACACACCCAGTTTTGCCCAAACTTGGCCACCCAAACCGGGGGTACGAAAACGCAAGCCCTTTAAATCTTCAACGCTCTTGATTTCTTTTTCAAACCAACCACCTGCTTGCGTACCCGTATCGCCCGACAAGAAACCCTGCAAACCAAACTGGTCGTAAACTTCGTCCCACACTTGTTGGCCGCCCATATAGCGCACCCAAGCAGCCAATTCACGGCTCGTCATACCAAAAGGCACGCCTGTAAAGAAATTCAATGCTTTACTTTTGTTTTGCCAGTAGTACGCCGCGCCATGTGACATTTCAGCGCCGCCATCGATCACGGCATCTAGAGACTGTAAAGCCGGCACCATTTCGCCCGCTGAAAAAACCTGAACCGTCAATGCGCCAGCTGAGGCAGACGTAATACGATCAGCCAAACGCTGCGCGCCCACGCCTAAACCTGGAAAGTTTTTAGGCCACGTTGTCACCATGCGCCAGGTAATTTTATTTTGTGACAATGCGGGTGCTGATACGGTTGCTAAGCTTGCAACACCAACACCGGCGACACCAGCTTGGCGAATAAACGAACGACGATCCATGGAAAGTCTCCAGTTAAATGTTGTTAATGACTATACAAAATTTGAGGGTAAATATTTTTTATTTCATGATGCGATGAAACGCAATACACAATGATTATAGGGGCGAGCGCGCCCAAACAGAAATGATTGTCATAAGCGTAAACCCTTTAATAAGCAACGATCAACCCGGTACTGACTATTGGGGAATGCACGGGTACTGTTGACGCAAAAAAAGCATAATGGTTCCAGCAGCTGGGCTGCTTGCCAAGTCTGGGCGAGCTGAAGCCCACGCCACAAAAAGATCGAGTACTTGATCACGGGTTTGTGCACCCGCCTTAAAACAAATGCTTAAATCAGGGGTGTTGCCCAATTGCGATTTATAAAGCTGGTAGACGCCTTCACCGAAGCCATAGCAAAAATTGCGGGCTAAAGGTTCGTACTTTTCACTACACACAGCAACCATATCTTGTGTACTGACCGCAGGCGTAGTGTTAACTGGAGTGCTTGAAGGCACCGAAGCCGGGGCAGTTGTGGTTAAGGTTGCTGGGACAGGGGCATTTTGTGCCCAAACTGAACCCGCACTCAAGGCGATAACGCAGGCTGCAAAATAAGTTTTCATGACGCGCTCTTTACGTATAAAAAAAACATAGGTGTAAAAAATAGATCAAATAATTATGATTGAACCATAAAAGAACCCGCCAGACATCACCATTCAGCACGTTTTGTGTTGCAATATCAAAGAAACTTTAAACTGAGGTCGGCATGGCTATTATCACCAATATCGAAGATTTGCGTAAAATTGCTCAACGTCGGGTGCCGCGTATGTTTTACGACTATGCTGACTCAGGCTCATGGACTGAATCAACCTACCGTGCCAATGAAAGCGACTTTCAAAAAATCAAACTACGCCAGCGTATTTTGGTGAATATGGAAAATCGCTCAACTGCATCGCAAATGATTGGTCAACCTGTAGCCATGCCCGTTGCCATTGCGCCAACGGGCCTAACGGGTATGCAACACGCTGACGGCGAAATATTGGCAGCCCGGGCTGCAAAAGCGTTTGGGGTACCTTTCACATTATCAACCATGAGTATTTGCTCAATAGAAGACGTGTCTCAGGCAACCGACGGCCACCCGTTCTGGTTTCAACTCTACGTCATGAAAGACCGTGATTTTATTGAACGGCTTATTGACCGGTCTAAACAAGCCAACTGCTCGGCGTTGGTCTTAACCCTTGACTTACAAATTTTAGGGCAACGCCATAAAGACCTTAAAAACGGTTTAAGCGCCCCACCTAAACTAACGATCGCCAACATGATAAATATTGCAACTAAGCCACGTTGGGCGTTAGGTATGTTGGGCACCCCTAGGCGCCAGTTTGGCAATATTGTCGGCCACGTCAAGGGCGTATCTGACATGAGCAAGCTTAGCGAATGGACAGCCTCACAATTTGACCCCGGCTTAAATTGGAATGATGTTGAATGGATAAAAAAACGGTGGGGTGGCAAGCTCATTTTGAAAGGCATTATGGATCCTGAAGACGCTCGACTTGCAGCAAACTCTGGGGCTGATGCTTTAATTGTTAGCAACCACGGTGGCCGTCAACTCGACGGCGCAGAATCAAGTATTAATGCCCTGCCTGCGATTGTTGATGCAGTGGGCAAAGAGATTGAAGTACACGTAGATGGTGGTATACGTAGCGGTCAAGATGTACTCAAAGCCTATGCTTTAGGTGCACGCGGCACGTATATCGGCCGAAGTTTTCTATATGGTTTAGGTGCCATGGGTGAAGCTGGGGTTACCAAGGTACTAGAGATTATTCATAAAGAACTCGACTTAACCATGGCATTTTGCGGTCACACCCACATAGACACGGTTACGAAAGATATTTTATTACCTGGCACCTTCCCGACCGGTCATTGATAGCAACGACCCTATCACCATTTAAAAGTTTTTATATCGCATAATTGGCTAACCTTTTGAACATTTATACTTTTTTTAATTTTTTTAAACACTTAATGTTAGAAGGCACACAAACTGCTAAACGATTAAATCGTAAACGTTTAGCGATCGGCATCGGCACATTTATAGTGTTGATAATTGTTTGGCGGGTTTGGCAAGGCCCCACCGTGAATACCTACCGAGTGGTTGAGCAGCCCCTTATACAAAATGTGGTGGCTACAGGGCGGGTGATATCAACTTCGCGTGCGCAAATCGGTGCTGAAATTACGGGTGTGGTACTTGAGCGCCACATCACAGAGGGCGATCGGGTCAAACCTGGCGACTTACTGATCACCCTACGTGCTGATGATTTGGCTGCCCGTGTGCGCGAGGCGCAAGCTGCGCTTGATCAATTGCGCACCTCACGTCGCCCACAAGCTATGGCCGCCCTTAAACAAGCTCAAGCACAACTTGAGCAAACCGTACGTGAAGCCAAACGCCGTCGCGATTTATATCAAAGCGAATCTATTTCAAAAGAAATTTATGAAAAGGCTGAACAAGCGCTTATTTTGGCAAAGGCCAGTGAAGAGCAGTCAACGTTATTATCTGCTTCATTGGCGCCTGGGGCCTCTGAAGAACTGATTTTGATCGAACGCTTAAATGCTGCCCAAGCAACTCTAGCGCGAACAGAAATAAAAGCGCACGTGTCAGGCATTGTACTCACGCGCGACGTGGTTCCAGGCGATATCGTTCAACCTGGCCGTCAGTTGTTAGAAATCGCTAAAGAGGGTTCAACTGAAATACTTATACCTGTTGATGAACGAAACCTAGGCGTTTTGGCGCTAGGACAACCAGCCCGCTGTATTGCAGACGCCTACCCAAGTCAGCCATTTAATGCACGCATTAATTTTATTGCCCCCACGATTGATCCACAACGTGGCACAGTTGATGTGCGCTTAACAGTCGAACCACCCCCTGAATTTTTACGTCAAGACATGACGGTTACAGCCACCATTCAAACCAATAAGCGAGATAAAGCCATCACGGTGTCAAACGATCTCATTAAAGAGTCTAAAGACGGAAATGGCTTCGTCTGGCTTGTGCGTGATGGCCGGGTTGTTGCTCAGCCGGTGAAGCTTGGGCTTCGCGGCTTGAGCGCAACTGAGATTACTGATGGTCTTAAACCGGGTGACCCCGTTATTCTGTCTGCCACGGTTAAGATCGGCGAAAGGGTTAGATCGCGCAATGTGGATTGAAACCACTATTGCTTTAAAATTTATGAAACAAGGTATCACGCAAACCTTGTTAATTTTAGTAGGCATCGCAGTGGGGGTGTCTGTAATTGTGTTCATTGTGACGCTGGTCGGTGGCCTGCAAGCAAACATTGTGTCGCGCACCCTTGGCACCCAAGCGCACATTCGGGTTCAACCGCAAGAAGAAATAAACTTGTTGGCTAATACGCCCACCGGTACATTCAATTTGTTACTTGAAGACAAGCGTGCACAAAGGTTACGTTCTATTAATAACTGGCAGCAAATTATGGCTGGCCTTGATGGCTTAAATGAAGTTACGGCCGTATCGCCGATTGTGTCTGGGCCCGCATTTGCAAGGCGAGGTGAAGCGATAAAATCAGTTTCAATTTTAGGTATTGATGCAGATCGCTACGAACGTATCATTCCCATTAGTAAAGATATTAAATCTGGCGTTTTTCGAGTGAGTGCTGGCGAAGCCGTGATAGGTAAACAACTGGCTGATGACTTGGGTGTGCGGGTTGGTAGCAAGCTTAGAATTGAGGCTAGCCAAGCGAGAAGTGCAGTGGTCACGATCACCGGCATATTTGAACTCGGTGTGCGTGAGCTTGATTCACGCTACGTCTATTTAGATCTTAAACAAGCGCAAGCGCTGTTAGGCTTGTTTGGTGGCGTAACGGTTTTAGAGATTACAGTGGGTGATATTTTCGATGCTACACGTGTTTCTGACACAATACATTTACGAACTGCATTAAAGTCTGAAAGCTGGATGCAAACCAACAGCCAGTTGATGAATGCGCTTCAGTCACAAAGCTTATCGTCAAACCTGATCAGTTTCTTTGTTGCGCTGTCAGTTGCATTTGGTATTGCCAGTGTGCTGGCCATTAGCGTGACGCAACGCACCCGCGAAATTGGCATCTTACGTGCAATGGGTGCACGTCGTAAACAAATGCTGATTGTATTTTTAATTCAAGGCGCTGTACTGGGTCTGTTAGGCTCATTTGCTGGGGCGGGTGCAGGCTGGGTCATGGTCTGGATATTCAATACTTTTGGGCCACGCTTATTTGACATTTCGCCCTCAATGACGATTGTGCCCATTGCTGTGTTAATTGCCACGCTAACCGGCGTGTTGGCCGCTATTGCACCCGCTTGGCGCGCTTCGCGGTTAGACCCTGTAGCAGCGATTCGTTATGTCTAAAGTTGACCCTATCGTTCACGCAACAAGTCATCAAGATGTGCTTAGACTTGAAGCGATCAAAAAATCGTACAACGTCGGTCTACCCACTGAAACAGAAGTGTTACATGGCATTGATTTAGCCATCACCGGTGTTGATTTTGCAGCGCTGATTGGCCCCTCGGGTTCAGGCAAAAGCACTTTATTGAATTTAATCGGTTTACTTGATCAACCTACATTGGGCGAGCTATACCTGTTGGGTCAAGCCACGCGCGAGTTGGCTGATGAACAGCGTACGCTTCTAAGGCGTGAATCAATTGGCTTTGTATTTCAATTTCATCACTTAATTGAAGCGTTTAGTGCTGTTGACAACATCATGATGCCCGTCATGGTCAAAAGCGGTCGACCTCAAGCAGAATCACGGGAATGGGCAGAACACTTACTTGAAGCCGTCGGCTTAGCGGGTATGGGTAATAAAGCACCTAGCGAACTATCGGGCGGCCAACAACAGCGTGTGGCGATCGCACGGGCATTAATGACACGCCCAGCGCTGCTACTCGCCGATGAACCCACCGGCAACTTAGATACCCATACAGCTGAAAGTATTTTTAAACTATTGCGTGAATTTAATTCAGCGTTTGGTTGTGCCGTTCTGATTGTTACGCACGACCCCAGATTATCGCAAACCTGCGACCGATCAATTACTTTAGTTGACGGAAAGATTGTGTCTGATCAGATTTCGTCTTAGGGTCATTGGTTTTAAGTGTAAAAACCCATTCGCGCCAAATAGCAACAATTAAAGCCATTAAAACCGGGCCAATGAACAAGCCGACAAAACCCATGGTTTTGACACCCCCCACCAAGCCAAAAAACGTGGGTAAGAAAGGTAGCTTAACGGGGCCACCAACCAGCCTTGGTCGCAACGTTTTATCAACAATAAAAAGCTCAACTGAGCCCCACATAAACAAAGCAATACCCGCGACGGCATCGCCAGAACCCACTAAATAAATAGATACCAAGGTGAAGCTTAAGGGCGCACCACCGGGAATCATGGCCATAACAGCAGTGATGACGCCCAGCAAAACTGGCGACGGTACACCGGCGACCCAATAAGCGACACCTAAAATAACCCCCTCACCAATCGCAATCAAGCCCATGCCCGTCACAGTGGCGCTAATGGTGGCGGGTACTACACGGGAAAAATGTTGCCAACGATCGGCCAATATTTGCTCGCCCACAATATCAAGTTGGGCAGCCAAACGATGGCCATCTTTGTAAACGAAAAATAAAGTCATTAAGGAAAATAATATAAATAAGGCTGCACTAAACAACCCGCCGGTAGTTGACACCACGGCACGATAAATGTTGCCAACATGTTGACCACTTATTATTTCCGTCATGTTCGAAATGGCATTGGGTGAGCTGAGGTAGGTATTCCAGTAAGCCGCCAAGTCATCACCAATGAGAGGTAGTGCAGTGATCCAGGTAGGGGCAGCGATACCTTCACGGTTCGCTATTAAAAACCATCTAATAAAATTGGTGGCTTCACCGACCGCGTAGTAAATGGCAAAGGTTAACGGCACGACTAGGCCTAGAGTTACAACTAATAATGCAATGGTTGCGGCCCAGGTCGTACTGCCTTTGCAAACTTTAACTAAGCGGGCATAAAGCGGCCACGTTGCAAAACCTAAAATTAAAGCGGCTAAAACCGGTACGATAAAACCCGCAAAAAAATAAACAGCCGCTGCCAGCACGAGTACCAACAAAATGCGAACCAGCAGTGGGGTAGATAAAACAGAGGGCATGATATAGGCCGTTTCGCTTTGGGCTTAAGAGGTTTTATTGCAAACGTTTTTCAAATTCTTCTTTTGTAATGGCACCCGGTACGCGTGTACCATCTGCAAAGAATATTGCGGGTGTGCCTTGCACCTGTAGTGACTTGGCTAAATCAAGCATCTTTTGAATTGGCACATCGCAATCTAAACTAGGAGGGGTTGTGCCCTTGAGCATCCAGTTGTCCCACGTGGTGCCGCGATCTTTAGCGCACCAGACATTTTTAACTTTTTGGGTGGAATCAGGTGACAAAATCGGCAACATAAAGGTGTACAACGTGACGTTATCAATATCGTCTATGTTTTGACGAAGCTTTTTGCAATAACCGCAGTTGGGGTCTTCAAAAATAGCAACCTGACGTTTACCATCACCTCGTACTTGCTTAATCGCTAAGTCAAATGGCAACGATTTAAAGTCAACAGCCGACAACTCATCTAAGCGCGCCTGGGTCAAGTCACGACGTGTTGTGGCTTCTATAACGTGGCCATCAAAAATAAAATTAACGTCTGCATCGGTATAAACCAAGTCGTTACCCAACTGAACTTCGTACAAACCAAACGGGGTCGTTCGCACACTCTTAACCGGCATATTGCCAAATCGTTCAAGAAACTTTTTTTGAACAGTTGCCGTATCGGTTGTAGCGTTTAGCGACTTGGCAGTTGCAGCGGGGGCCGTTGCAGCAGGTGCTGCCGTAGACGTTACTGTTGGTGTCACTGAAGAGGGTATTGAAGGGGTTGCTTGCGTTTGCGCCCCCACTACAAACGATAGACTTGATAGCACCACTGCACAGGCAACCGTTGCAATAAAGGGTTTGAAATTCAATTGTGATTCGGGCTTCATCTGACATTCTCCAGCGTGATGTTCACGCTTATTTGCTGAGTAACGTAACGTAAATAAATTAGTATGTAAGTAGGTAGGTAGGTGAGTACCTGAGTACCTGAGTACGTGAATAAGTAAGTAAGTGAGTCAAAGAACGCATAACGAAACCCAAAAAAGCTTGCCACCAAAACTAGCGTACACGGGAAGCCGCTTCGATAAGCAAGCGTTTTGCAAAAGGTATTCGATCAACCAAACTTAAACCCGCATTACGAAGCCAAGTGATGGGTTTGCCCGAAGCACCAAACAGACGGTAAAGCGTGTCAGTGATGAATCGCATTTCCCAGATGGCTTGCGCTCTGGCGCGACGATAGCGCCTTAAAACCATTTGGTCACCCGCTGTCATGAAAGCTTCTCGCTCGGCAACAACTTGGGCTAAAGCCTGTGCGTCACCTAAACCCAGGTTCAGCCCTTGCCCAGCCAGTGGATGAACCCGATGGGCTGCATCGCCCACCAAAGCAACACGTTCGCCAATCATAGGCGAGTGCGCCACTGAAAGGGGAAACCCCTTAACCACGCTGTTGATCGTTAACGGGCCCAGCCTGCCACGGCTTGCTTTCATGAGCCGTGTCTGTAATATTTGGGTTTGCTCGGGCAACGGCGAAGCCAATAACTGATTGGCGTCGTCACGTTGCATTGACCACACCATTGAAACGTTGTGGGTGGTGTCACCTACTTCGTTTGTTGTGGCGTCAGGCAACGGTAGACATGCCAAAATACCCTCGGCTGTAAACCACTGCAGTGCCACGCCCTGATGCGGGCGTTCGCACTGCAGCTGACAAATTAAAGCCGTTGCATCATAGGGTTGGTCATCAAGGCTTAGCCCTGCCAAATGTCGCAACGTTGATTTTGACCCGTCAGCAGCAACCCACAAGTCGGCTTCTATCGATTGTGTAGTATCGGTAAAACCAACCCCTTGTGCAAAACCAACCAATTGCTCGTTTACCCAACGCACACCATGAACCTCGAGTGCCTGTGCCAAAGCGCGGTCTAGATCGGCCACATAAATAATGTAAGTTAAATCAACTTGTGCAGCCTGCCAAGCTCTTAAATGGAGGGCACCAAATGTATCGCCACGAATTTCCATCGCATCAACACGAGTAATACGCTCAATGGGCATAAGCGACCAGGCGCCAATTTGTACTAAAAAAGCTTGGCTGGTTGGTGAAATCGCATAAACCCGATCGTTATCTAGGTCATTTGTGCGGGGGCCAAGCAGCAAAATGTCTCTTTGCCCTGCACGCAACAAAGCAAGTGTTGTGGCCATGCCAACTGTTCCAGCGCCACAAACGACAATTGAGGTTTTCATCTTGCTGATGGCGCCCCCGCAGCTTTAGGCCAAAGCACCCACATTTGCGTCTTTTGTTTCATGCGACCCGCTAGTGCACCCGCTGCATCACCTGAGCCCCAGTAGAAGTCAGCTCGTGCCGCGCCGCGAATGGCTGTGCCCGTGTCTTGTGCAAACATCAAACGATTAAGCGGCTCTGATGAGGCAGGCATTGTGGTCGCTAAAAAGACAGGCGAGCCAAGGGGTACAAACATAGGGTCAACCGCGATTGAGCGCCTTGCGACTAAAGGTATGGCGTATGCCCCTTTTGGCCCCTGTGACGGATCGACAATCGCTTCTTCACGAAAAAAAACCACGGCTGGGTTGGCATTGAGCATTTCTTGTACCCGACCCGGGTTGCTTTGTGCCCAAGCGCGAATGTTTTGCATCGAGGTTTGTGCCAACGCAAGCTGACCCTGGTCAGCTAACCACTTACCAATTGAAACGTAGGGGTGGCCATTATGGTCTGCGTAAGCAAGGCGAATGGTTGTGCCAGCGCCTGAACCGTCAGTGAGCATGACACGGCCTGACCCTTGCACTTGTAAGAAAAAATTATCAACTGGGTCGCTAACATACACGATAGCGGGCGGCGGGCGATTGCCTTTTGTCAGCTCTGCACGACTTTCATAGGGCACCACCCGATTACCCACAACCTTGCCTCGCACCCGCTTACCAGCCAACTCAGGGTAGATTGCCCCTAAATCAATGGTAAGTAAGTCGACAGGAACAGTATAAAGTGGCCATTGATTAGAACCACTTTGCGAACGCGAACCCTTCACTATCGGTTCGTAATAACCTGTGGCCGTACCCACGGCTGCACTGGTACCACTTTGAATTCGCCAAGGTTGCAAATAGGTCTGAATAAAGCGTCTGACTGATGCGGGGTCGTTTGGGTTCGGTGCCGTTGACGTTTCAATTGCAGCCGCACACACGGGCTGCCAAACCTTCGGCGTTGCGCGGGCAGGGGTTGTTAAGCTGCCACCTGTTGGCCGCATTAAACCACCGCAATTACGCATAAACACCGCCCAGACATTTCGCATGTCGTCACTTTGCCAACCCGGCAGATCTGACCAACCCACCGCCACATAATGCCCAGCAAGTGATCGTGGCGCACTGTCTTTGATTGCACTTAACGCTGGAATTTTAGGCGTTTCAAGCGGAACAGTCGGCTCAGCCGCGACTTCTTCTGCCGACGGCGCACCGGGCACTTGAACATCGCCAGGAGGCGCACTGACGCAGCCCGCTAAGGCAAGCAAGCATATTACGTTTATAACCGTTACCGTACGCAAAAAGGCGGTACGTTTAATATCATTTCGTTCGTGCGTGACCTTGAGTTGGCTCACTTCATTCGCTTGATTTAAACTGCTAAAAGTAGTTAGATCACTTGACACATTTATTCCAATATTTGCGGTTGACGCTGAATTTCGAATCAACCTGTTTCAAGCTATTAAATAACAAATATAGACATTAATGCAGTGTTCGTGGCATTGCTAGTACGAATTCAGGTATGTTGACATCAAAAGGCTCGCCATCGTCGCCTGCGCAGTGGTAAACGCCACGCATACTGCCAACTGGGGTAGCAAGGGGGCACCCACTGGTGTATTCGAACGATTCGCCCGGTGCCAGTAAAGGTTGCTGACCCACCACACCTAAGCCCTTAACTTCTTGTTGCTTGTTTTGCCCGTCAACAATAACCCAATGACGGCTAATTAATTGAGCCGGGCGCTGACCGATGTTTGTGATGCGTACTTTATAAGCAAAAGTAAAGTGACTTTGCGCCGGATCAGACTGTTCGGCAACAAAATGAGCTTCTACAACTACACTTAAATCAAAATTTTTCACAAAAGATTTCCACAAATTGAGGGTTCGACCGGCAAATAATGTCAATCGCTGTAATAATAGATTGTCATTTTGAGCGATTTTTAAATATCATGCCAGAAACTATTGCTTTACCCAGCGCACGCATCGCCCCTAGTATTTTATCTGCTGACTTCGCTCGCTTGGGCGAAGAAGTCAAACAAGTTGCAGCCGATGGCGCCGACTGGATTCATTTTGACGTGATGGACAACCATTACGTTCCCAATTTAACCATTGGCCCCATGGTGTGTGAGGCTATTCGACCCCACGTTGATATACCGATTGACGTGCACCTAATGGTTGAACCCGTCGACGCTTTGGCAACCCAGTTTGCCAAAGCGGGTGCCAATATTATTACTTTTCACCCTGAAGCATCGCGCCACGTTGACCGCACCTTATCGCTCATTCGTGACATGGGCTGCAAAACAGGGTTGGTTTTCAACCCAGCCACCCCGCTTGACTGGCTTGATCACGTGATGGACAAAATCGACGTTATTTTACTGATGTCGGTCAACCCGGGTTACGGTGGTCAAAGCTTCATTCCTCAAACACTGCATAAATTACGTGATGCTAGAAAACGTATCAACGCCCATCTTCAACGCACCGGCCACACGATTAGTCTTGAAATCGACGGTGGCGTCAAAATTGACAATATTAGATCTATTCGCCAAGCCGGCGCCGACACCTTTGTAGCGGGCTCAGCCATTTTTAGTCAGCCCAATTACGCTGAAGTCATGGGGCTCATGCGCGATCAAATTATGCTGGCAGACACCACAACCCAATGATGCAATCACATGACTGAAATTGAATTCAATGCCCTTGGCGCACAGGGCTTTAACCGTATTCCGCTTATTTCTGAAACCTATGCAGACCTCGACACACCATTAGCTATTTATTTAAAACTTGCCCATTCAACACCGCAGGCAGGTAAATATAGCTGTTTACTTGAGTCGGTTGTAGGCGGTGAACGGTTTGGTCGGTATTCTTTTATCGGTTTACCCGCGCGAACCATTGTGCGCTCGCGTGGGCGATTAATTGAAGTGCTTACCGATGACAAGGTTGTGGAAACCCATGAAGGCGACCCCTTAGCCTTTATTTCGGAATATCAAGCGCGCTTTAAAGTGGCACTCAGGCCGGGCATGCCCCGCTTTGCAGGGGGGTTAGCGGGTTACTTTGGGTACGACTTAGTGCGTCATATCGAGCCCCGCTTAGGGCCTGCCCCGCACGCCTACCCAGAGGGCATGGGCGAGGGGCCGCCCGATTTGCTGCTGTTACATGTTGACGAGTTAGCTATTG
The DNA here is from genome assembly GCA_041688825.1 of Burkholderiaceae bacterium. GTDB lineage: Bacteria > Pseudomonadota > Gammaproteobacteria > Burkholderiales > Burkholderiaceae_B > Algicoccus. The sequence goes on from JBDNHM010000166.1 coordinate 12,967, forward strand.
TCGATAACGTTGCCGGTCGCACTTACTTAATGGTTTATGCCGACCCTAAAACCCCCGAGGCCTATTCCAAAGCACAAACACGACTTAAAGAATTAAGAATCAAACTACGCAAACCCGTTGACATACCCTATAGCCATGCCAGCATGCCAACTGAAGAAATTCGGTCATTTGCTAAAGCTGACTACTTAAAGGCGGTACGAAAGGCCAAAGCTTACATCGAGGCCGGTGATTTAATGCAAGTGCAAATTGGTCAGGTGATTGTGAAGCCGTTTAGTGACTCACCCGTTTCGCTATACCGCGCTTTGCGATCTTTAAACCCATCACCCTATATGTATTACTGGAATTTTGGTGATTTTCATGTGGTTGGTGCTTCCCCTGAAATCTTAGTGCGCCAAGAAAAAGTATCTGCAACGGCAACGATCGACGCCCTTGAAACTGAAGTGACCATTCGGCCTTTAGCGGGAACACGTAAACGGGGCGGCACTCCTGAAGAAGATGCCGCCATGGCCGCTGAGTTACAAGCCGACCCGAAAGAGCGGGCTGAACATGTCATGCTGATCGACTTGGCTCGCAACGATGTGGGCCGCGTTGCTAAAACCGGTAGCGTTAAAGTCACTGACACCATGGTGATTGAGCGCTATTCACATGTTATGCACTTGGTATCAAATGTGACCGGGCGGCTCGCCCCCGACATGACCAATATGGATGTTCTACGCGCGACATTTCCCGCTGGCACACTAACCGGTGCCCCTAAAGTACGTGCGATGGAAATGATTGACGAACTTGAACCGGTTCGTCGCGGTATTTATGGCGGCGCAGCAGGTTATTTAAGTTACGGCGGCGAAATGGATGTCGCCATTGCAATTCGAACCGGTATTATTAAAGACGGTATGCTTTATGTGCAAGCGGCAGCCGGCATCGTTGCCGACTCTGACCCTGAAAAAGAATGGCTTGAAACAGAAGCTAAAGCACGCGCTGTGTTGCGTGCTGCTGAGCAAGTACAAAGCGGTCTTGATGCCCCAATTTGATCAAGTGCCCGTTTCAAATAGTCAATCATTGCAAACAACAAAGAAGGTTTTGCGCCCCACTCGTTCAACGCGTCACAGGTCTTTTAATGCCCGCGCAATCACTAATCGTTGCACCTCACTGGTACCTTCGTATATTTGTGTAATGCGGGCATCGCGGTAATAACGTTCTACTGGGTAGTCTTCAAGGTAACCATAGCCACCATAAATTTGAATCGCTTTGGTGCATACTCGCTCTGACATTTCAGAGGCGTAAAGCTTCGCTTGCGACGCTTCAGACAAACAGGGTTGCCCGGCTTGACGCATGCTGGCAGCATGCAAAATTAATAGCCGTGCGGCATTGATCTCAACTTGCATATCAGCCAACATATTGGCAATACTCTGGTGTTCAATAATGGCCACACCAAACTGAACCCGATCTTTAGCATATTGCAATGCCGACTCAAATGCCGCACGTGCAATGCCTAGCGCTTGTGCACCAATACCAATACGCCCACCCTCTAAATTCGACAGCGCGATGGCAAGGCCTTTACCACGTGGGCCCAACATATGATCTTCAGGAATGGTGCAGTTTTCAAAGGTGATGGCGCACGTGTCTGAAGCGCGTATACCGAGTTTCTTTTCAACCCGACTCACAATAAAACC
>JBDNHM010000167.1:0-2543 GCA_041688825.1 Burkholderiaceae bacterium
GCAGGGCAATCGCTTTAAATTAGACTCTGAGAATTGATTTGAGATATGCGTTGTCCCAGCCCGCTTTCATGCGTTTTGTCTTGATGCCTTTTTTCACCGTCTCATCGGCCCGCAAAAGATTCAAAGCAATTTTGCGAACTGCCGATAAATTCTGGTCACTGTAACCCGTGCGAACCCGTGACTTATCTTCGTTAAAACTGACCGCACGGGCGGCCCCGATCGAGTGACCAGTGTAAGCATACTTCGATGCCCCAATGTCCGCGAATGGCCTGAGCAACCTTTCTGCTACCTACCTCTTTATCAATAATTTGGATACTGCTTATGTAATACCGGGTTTCACTTGTTGCCTTTTGGCTCAGTTTATGAAAGACCTCCGATTTGACACAAACAAGCGTTCGTAGCCCAGACCAGGCCCCGACATTTTCCACCCATTTGAGGTCGGTCAAGACCGAATAGGCCCGCTTTTCTACCCGCCCGTGATCTGTACTCAAATCCGTGTACGTATGGGTGGGGACTTCTCGCTCAAAGCTATCCTGAACCTGTTGATGGAGTGTCCCCTGGTTGCCTTTCAGGGCCAGCACATAGTCCGCATCAGCCTCGATAATGAGCTTGGCAATGTCAGTTTGACACCCCATTGCATCAATTGTGACGATACACCCTTTCAGAACCAACACCTTGATTAGTTGGGGAATAGCGGTTATTTCGTTTGACTTATCGTCTACCTTGACTTGTCCTAAAACCAGTCTGTTCTGATTAGCCCAGGCACTGACCATGTGAATAGCTGCCTTTTTGTTGTGTTTGTCATAGGATCCCCGTAATTGCTTGCCATCGATACTGACAACCTCCCCCGGACTCAACTTACATACCCCCAACGTCCAGGCTAAGAAGCATTCCTCGAACTGGAGCGGGTCTATTTTGGCGAAAATATCCCCAAATGTATCGTGGGATGGGATGCCATTGGGCAGTTTTAAGAAGGTTTTGAGAAACTCAATCTTGGTCTTTGCGTATTCTTCAATCGTCGTCCATTCATCGCAACCAGCGATCACACCACAGAGTAGAAGCATGATAACGTCTTGAAAATCGTGTAGTTGCTTTCGTTTGATGCGAGGATCGGGCAGGGATTCGAAGTGCTTTTTGGGAGATTCCATGAGCAACGATATGGGTTAGAAAAGAAAGCTACCAATTTTTCCCAAATTCCAACACCTATTTTAAAGCGATTGCCCTGGGATTAGGGCAGGTCTATAGATTTTATTCGGAAGTTTTGACGTCATAGGCACCCGCCCGTGAGCTGTTCTGGTACAGCCTGACTGGGTCAATGCCTTTCACCCTGAGATTATGCAGCCCACAAGCCACTACCCTGACGCAGTCACGAAGATGGGAATTGTGAATCCTGATAACGTCCTTGAGCATCCTGAGCCGCTTGATGCCGCTGTTGGCGTGTTCGATGACGATCCTGGTCGAGCTCAGGATGGTGTTGTATATTTTCTGGCCCTCGGTGAGTTGGCCGCCCCTGGGCTTCTTGAAGGGCTGCTCGATGGTGAGGCCCGCCGGGGCGTGGCCCAGAAAGCCCAAGTCCTGCTTGAGCGTCGAGCCGGCAGGCAGCTCGATGGGGTAGAGGTCGGCCAGGGCCTTATCGTGCATGCTGCCCGACTCGGTCGGCGAAAGGTAGTGGATCGTCTGCCAGGCGTCGCAGATCGTCAGGTTCTTAAGTCGGTGGCCGCGCTTCTTGCCGCTGAATTCCTCTTTCTGAGCCGCTTGGTCGGCGTTGCGCTGCACGCCTGCCTCCACGCCGTCCAGCCAGAAGACCTTGCTGCGGTGGTCGGCCAGCACCTGGGCCAACTCGGCCGAGTCGCGACAGGGCAGCAGTCCCATGCGGCCCAGCGCATCGTCGAGCACCGACAGCAGCCAGCGGGTCATGGCCGAAACCTTGGGCTTCGAGACGCCGAAGCTGGCGGCCTGGAAAGTCTGAAGCGGGTTGTTCTTGAGGTAGACCAGCAAGAAGAAAAGCTTCTGGGCCGTGCCTTTCAGCAGGGCGTTGCCATGTTCCTTGAAAGCGGGGTTCTTACGCAACCCGCCCTCAAGGGTGTAATGACGGTAACGCTTCTCCCAAAGCGGTTCGAAATATTGCAGCAGGTGTTCGAATTCGATCACCGTCAGGCTCGTCAGGGACAAAAAATTGCCCTCATGTTTTTTTTGCTCTTCGTAGTTCATGCTGCAAAGCTCGCCAGCGGGCGCGATAGTCTAATTATTTTATCCAAATAAACTCTAGTAACACATAGTCATAAGCGGGTCTACCTCCCTTGCCTTTTTGTAGTTTAGATAGGTTTGTTTCTAAGATTGACCTGAATATTTCAAAATCCACTCCTTTACTTATGTTTCTCCAAAGGGTCACCAAGCTTGGTCAGTTTACTGAGACGAATATCTTGGTCGAAAAAACCACAATCTCGGTGCCTTTTAAATGTTTTCATAACGTAATATAATAGATAATAATCTGATTACAAATACATTGTGAAGTATATTCAAGCGAATTTGGTTTTTAGAGA
>JBDNHM010000168.1:0-37209 GCA_041688825.1 Burkholderiaceae bacterium
CGCCGAAGCGAGCTAATACAGGGTTCAGTTACCCCTGTTTTTGCAAGCTAGTCTGTGTGAAAGGCTCGACTAGCAAGCAAGTCGTTTTACCTAAACCCGTTCGTACGTCACAAAAGCGTAGGTTAAGCCGTTTTCTTCAGGTTGCGGATCGCGAGATGTTTCGCGCCACTGCTTGGGGTCAAGCGGGGCAAAGATGGCGTCGCCATCAATATTTTGCTCAATTTCAGTGGCTACAATTCGGTCAACTTGCGGCAACATATCGGCATACAGTTGTGCGCCACCGATAACAAAAACCTCTGCCATAGTTTGCGTCAAAGCAATTGCTTGCGCAATACTTTGCACACAGGTGGCACCTTCAAACTGGGCGGTGCTGTCGCGAGTAACTACAATATTTAAACGACCTGGCAGCGGGCGCCCGATAGAGTGCCAGGTGTTACGACCCATAATGATGGGGCAACCCATGGTGGTGCGTTTAAAAAAAGCTAAATCGCCGGGCAACTTCCAGGGTAGTTTGTTATCTTGGCCAATGGTGCGATTGCGGGCGTAGGCCACAATTAAATTTAATCGGTGTGATGTCATATGGCTACAGGGGCTTTGATGTGGGCATGGTGTTGGTAGTTTTCAATGACAAAATCTTCATACTTGTAATCAAAAATAGAATCAGGTTTGCGCACAATATTTAAGGTGGGGAAGGCGAATGGCTCGCGCGCTAATTGCGTTTGCACTTGTTCAAAATGGTTGCTGTACAAATGGCAGTCGCCACCTGTCCAAATAAAATCACCTACCGCTAAATCGCATTGCTGCGCCACCATGTGGGTGAGTAACGCATAGCTGGCAATATTGAAAGGTACACCTAAAAAGATATCAGCGCTTCGTTGATACAGTTGGCACGACAGTTTGCCATCGGCCACGTAAAACTGAAAAAATGCATGGCAGGGTGGTAGTGCCATATCGCTAATTAAACCCACATTCCAGGCTGAAACGATTAACCGTCGTGAATCGGGGTTGGTGCGAATTTGTTCAATCACCTGTGAAATTTGATCGATTGAACCCCCGTTTGGTGTGGGCCACGAACGCCACTGTACCCCGTAAACGGGGCCTAAATCACCGTCTGCACGCGCCCATTCATTCCAAATACTGACGCCATTTTCTTGCAACCATTTGACGTTAGAATCGCCTCTTAAAAACCACAACAACTCAATAAATATGCTGCGAGTGTGCAGTTTTTTTGTGGTAACTAGGGGGAAGCCTTCGGCCAGATCAAAGCGCATTTGATGCCCAAAAACTGACCGTGTGCCCGTACCGGTTCGATCAGTTTTGCTGATGCCGTTTTCATACACGTGTCGCATCAGGTTTTCATATTGATTCATGCTTTTTTAAGTTCCAATCGATTCGTCGACAATTTCAATTGTAAAAGTCAGTTTTGCAGTTTTCATCATCATGGCAGAAGCCGAGCAGTATTTATCGTGCGACATGTTGACGGCTCGCTCAACAGCCGCTCGAGACAGCGCTTTGCCTGTGACAACAAACGCAAAGTTAATCGCTGTAAAAACTTTTGGGTCAGTGTCTGCGCGCTCTGCGGTCAATTTAACTTGGCAGTGAGTCACGGCGTGGCGACCCCGCTTTAAAATTAATACAACATCGTAAGCCGCACAGGCGCCTGTTCCGGCCAAAACTGTTTCCATTGGGCGGGGGGCTAGATTGTTGCCGCCTCCGTCAGGCGCACCGTCCATTGCTAAAACGTGACCAGAGCCTGTTTTTGCAACAAAGAGCATGCCCTCAGGGCCACCCCAGTCAATTGTGCATTCCATATCAAAAATTCCCTTAAAAGCTAAAGTATTTATATGCTCAAATCTTAACAACGTTTTAACATATGCTATGACTATAAACTCACACAATTTAGCGCCCTCGTTTCGCCATAGACCTGGCCTATTTGATGTTTTGATTGGTGAAATCGATGTGGCACTGAATGTTTTGTCGGGCCATGCCCACGCGGGGCGACCTTATCCGGCGGCGTCTTGTGATGCGCATACTGACCAAACGCTAACCGACTCTGAAAAGCAGCATGCAGCCGCTTTGATGCGGGTTAACCATGTGGGCGAAGTCTGTGCGCAGGCGTTATACAGAGGCCAAGCGTTGGGTTGCAAAAGTAAAACGACCATTGCTGTCTTGCGTGAAGCTGCTGTTGAAGAAACTGACCATTTGGCTTGGTGTGGGCACCGTCTACAAGAACTGAAAAGTCGCCCAAGTTACTTGAACCCAGTCTGGTATGCCGGTTCGTTTGCAATGGGTTTGGCTGCAAGTCGGCTTGGTAATGCCCGTAATCTAGGTTTCATGGCTGAAACTGAGCAACAAGTTGAGGCACACTTAGATTCGCATTTAATTGACTTACCCGCGCAAGATCAACGCTCGCGGGCGATCGTATTGCAAATGCGTGAAGACGAAATTAAACATCGTAAAACTGCCCAAAATCATGGTGGCGTGCCGTTAGCAAAACCAATTAAAATGTTTATGACTTTTATATCTAAAGTTATGACTAAAACAGCTTACCGAATTTGAAGGTAGATGGTTAGACTGATTTGAATAAAAATCTTTTTGTTTGTATATGTTTTCATTTGCGCTATAAATACAATAACTTTTTATTGCGGCGCAGCAAAATTTATTTTTCTCATAGGTAACTTTAAATTTAAATTATCTTGCATTGCAACAAAAATTAAAGTACTATCTCTTTATGGAAGTTTCGTTGTTCGCTTTAAGTTAATAGTTTGAGCAACCTGCAGTGTCCAACCCGTTGTCTCCTCCACCTCCTCTTTTGGTGGATTTAACCCAAAGTCTCGCGACTTTGGGTTTTTTTTAGCCTTTTTATCAGATTTGCGCGTAAAACCCCGTCCTTCAGGGAGGGGACGATGTCAAGCCTTTTGACCGGTCAGCTTATGTATCCAGTGCTGGGTTGAGGCATCAAAAGCGGTGTGGGTTGTTGCGTCTGGCAAAGCAAGCTGTTTTTCAAGTTGGTTAGCAAGCTGTTTACCAAACTCAACACCCCATTGATCAAAGGGGTTAATGCCCCAAATAATAGCTTGCGTGAAAACCTTGTGTTCATAAAGCGCCAGTAATGCCCCTAGTCGTCGCGCATCAAGTTTTGGCAAGACAATTAAGGTTGACGGCCTGCCACCTGCATGAACGCGGTGTTTAGCCAACCATTGGGCTTTTTCAGGTGCGACAGCTGGTTGGCTGCTTTCGATTAAGGCTTCCTCATACGACTTACCACGCCATAGCGCCGCCCGCTGTGCCAAGCAATTAGCGACTAATAAACGATGATGATAGGCATGTTTATGATCGGGTTCCGCACAGATCAAAAAGTCTACGGGTGCGCCCTGTTTGTCTTGGTGTAACCATTGAAAAAAAGTATGCTGACTATCTGTTCCTGGCATACCCCAAATAGCTGGGCTACTGGGCACTTCAAGCGGTGTGCCGTCGTGAAGCACCGACTTACCTAACGATTCCATCTCAAGTTGCTGCAACCATGGCACTAAATCAGTGAGTCTGGCATCGTAAGGGCACATTGCCATCGATGCAAAGCCTAAGACGCTGCAATTGGCAACGCCGCTGATGGCCATTTGAATGGGCGCGTTTTCAGCTGTGGGCGCAGTTAAAAAGTGATTGTCCATCTCGTGTGCACCAGCCAACAGATCGGCAAAGACGTTCCATCCTAGGCCTAAGGCAACGGGCAGACCGATTGATGACCAGAGTGAATAACGGCCACCCACCCAGTCCCAAAATTCAAAAATGTGTTTTTCAGCAATGCCAAATTTAATGGCAGCGTTACGATTTGCCGTTAAGGCCACAAATTGATCAAGGGGTTTTTTGATTCCGCTAGCCCGCATCCAGTCGATGACGCGCTGCGCGTTAGCAAGCGATTCTATAGTGGTGAAAGATTTTGATGCCACTAAAACAAGTGTGTCTCGCGGGTCTAAACCATCAAGTGCAGTCGTGATGGCATGCGCATCGACATTGGCTGCAAATCTAATGTTTCTGCGAGACGACAGGCCAGACAGCGCATGTATTGCCATGCGAGGGCCCCAATCACTGCCGCCAATACCCAAATGCACCACATTACTGTAACGATTTTTAGTATTCGCTTGTTCTACGAAATTTTGCATGCGCGCCCGCTCTTTCAGCACAAGATCAGCTATTTGAGCGGGTGGTTGTGGGGCTCGAAGCGCGGTGTGCAGGGCGGGGCGATTTTCTGTCCAGTTAACGGCGCCACCTTCAAATAATTGCTGCCGCGCATGGTCAAAATTGCGAAAATTTAATAGCGCTGCTGCCGTATTTTGCATGGCTTCAGACGAGCGTTGCGTAGACAAATCAACCGTTAGGCCTGCGGCCTCTATCATGCGCAGGGCTTGCTGGCGGTTATCTGCCAATTTAACCGCTTCAGAAAATGCATGCCAAACAGGCGAAGAACTTAAAGACATAACAATACTTTAAAAAGGAAGCTTGGCCTGAGGCACCAGGGTTTGTAATTTGTCGCGAAAGACTTTTTGAATGCGTTCAAGTGCAACCGGGTTGTCGCCCTCGAACCGTAAAACAACAACGGGCGTAGTGTTTGATGCGCGCGCTAAGCCAAAACCATCAATGTAATCTGCACGTAAACCGTCGATGGTTGAGACCGACTGCGCCCCTTCAAAACGACCCTCACGTTGTAGTTTAGTGATTAACTCAAAAGGTTCACCCTCTTGCATTTCAAGTTTGAGCTCAGGCGTTGAGTAAGCATTTGGCAAGCCTTCAAGCAGGGCTGAAGGGTTATCATAACGAGACAAGATCTCTAGTAAACGTGAGGCGGTGTACAAGCCATCATCGAAACCGAACCACCGTTCTTTAAAGAAAATGTGGCCGCTCATTTCACCGGCAAGGGGCGCGCCTGTTTCGGCAAGCTTGGCCTTAACCAAAGAGTGGCCGGTACGCCACATCAAAGGCTGACCGCCTGCCTCTTGAATGGCTACGGCCAGTTGGCGGCTGCACTTCACATCAAAAATAATGGTTTGGCCAGGGTTGCGTGACAGTACATCACGGGCAAATAAAATCATTTGACGATCGGGCCAAATAATTTCACCGCTTTGTGTGACGACGCCCAAGCGATCTCCGTCACCATCAAATGCCAAGCCCACATCGCACTGATTGGCTTTGACGCACTCAATAAGGTCTTGTAAGTTTTTGGGGTCTGCCGGGTCGGGGTGATGGTTAGGGAAGTTGCCGTCAACTTCGCAAAACAGCGAAATCACTTCACAACCCAGTGCTTTGAAAAATTGTGGTGCTATAGCGCCAGCTACGCCATTACCGCAATCGATCGCAATCTTTAATGGCCGTGCCATTTTTATGTCGTTTAAGACATACTTTAAGTAGGGGGTAACGATATCAAATGAGGTGGTTTGCCCAGGTTGCGCAGGCAAAGCCAGGGGCTTGCTCATTTCAGCTCTTAAAGAAGTGATGTCATCGCCATGCAAAGTGCCACCGGCCATCATCATTTTGAAGCCATTGTATTCAGGCGGGTTGTGACTTCCTGTTACGGCTACCCCTGAGCCAGTACCGAGCGTATGGGCAGCAAAATAAACGAGGGGGGTGGGCACCTCACCTAAATCTATCGTGTCTATACCGGCTTCACGCATACCGCGCTGAAGGGCTTGCGCCAACATAGGGCTACTATGTCGACCATCTCGCCCAACAACCATTTGTTTAACCCCTGCAGCACGTGCACGCATGGCTAAACTGCGCCCCAACCTGACCGCAAACTCTTCATTCAAGATCGAGGGCACTTTTCCTCGAATGTCGTAAGCTTTAAATGCTGATGTGGGTAAATCAAAAGGGGTGTTCATCGTGATGTGGCAACCAAAATAATGAAGAGTGGAATAGAGCTAAACTATATTTAGTAAGTTTAACCAAAAGTCTTGATTTATGAGCTTAATCTAATCATTATCGCAAATATTTTGATAAGCACATTTAAAAATACCTTAAACACAAATTCGCACCCACAAACCAGCAACGTAGATTGATCTCAAGCGTATGCAGACTTTCTAGTCACTGTAATTAAAGTAAATATCAAAAGTAACACTTTATATTTTCTATGAACAAGGGTAATTCCCGATAAGAATTGGTCTTACTTCTACATATACTGGTAATACCAGAACACTTTTTGTGGAGACAAAATGAAGGTTAAAAAAATAATTGGCGCTATAACACTAGCGCTTGTCGGTGTGGCAGGTGTTGCGAGCGTCGCAAGCGCCCAAAGCCCTTTACGTTTCGGCGCGCTCTACCCGTTTAGTGGTGGTCTTGCTCTGCTCGGTGATGAAAGCTTTCGAGGTTTTGAACTCGCTGTTGAAAAACGCAATGCAGCAGGTGGTTTGTTAGGTACAAAGATTGAAGTATTTAAATCTGATGCAGTAGATGCCAACCAAGCTGTTGGTTCTGCGCGTCGATTAATTTCTGTCGATAAGGTTCAGGCTATATTTGGAAGCTATGCTTCATCTATCTCTTTTGCAGCCACGCAAGTGAGTGAAAAAGAAGGCGTACCTTACTTTGAATTGGGCGCAATTTCCGACCCGATTACAGAGCGTGGTTATGAATTGTTATTTCGCTCAAACCCAACATCTAAGGGTTTTGCTGACCGAACCGTTGACGTCATCAATCAAATTATTGCACCAGGTTTGAATGTTAAGCCTTCAGATTTACGTATTGCAATTATTCACGAAGATGCACTTTACGGCACCACCGTTGCTAAGTATCAGATTGAAGGCGCAAAGAAAGCAGGGTTAAATATTGTTGAAGTGTTGCCTTATTCAGCAAAGGCTGTTGATCTTTCATCATTGATTTTGCGCTTAAAGGGTTCTAAAGTTGATGTGGTTTTACAGACCTCTTATCAAAACGACACGGTATTGTTTTTCCGTCAAATGAAAGAGGCAGACTTTAAGCCTAAGGCGGTGATTGGGGCGGGTGGTGGTTATTCAACCCAAGACACCGTCACGGCAGTCGGTGCAGATGGTATGCATGGTGTGTTTGATATTGATTTCACGCAGTATTTGACAAATGAAGCGGGTGCGCCAGGTTTAGGTGCCTTTGTTAAAGCGTATGAAGCCAAGTACGGTACACCCCCTCGTTCTGGCCACAGTTTGGCCAATTATGCAGGCGCACTGATATTTTTTGACGCCATTCAAAGTGCGGGCTCAATGGATCCTCAAAAAATTCGTAAATCAGTATTAGCGCTTGATATTCCGATGGGCCAAAGTGCAACCGGTTGGGGTGCAAAATTTGATGCAAGTGGTCAAAATACGCGCGGGTTACCTTCTGTTATGCAATGGCTTGATGGAAAGTTGACCACAGTGTTTCCTCCTGAGGCAGCCGTTGCTAAACCCGTTGTCGGTCAGGTCGGTAAGTAATTTTGTATCACGCATGGAGGGACTCGCGTCCCTCCATTATTTTGCCTAGTAGATAGGAAAGCAATGGAAATTTTTATACAGCTTGTGGTTAACGGGTTGCTGCTTGGCGGCACGTTAGCCATTATTAGCGTCGGTTTGACGCTTATTTTTGGCATTGTACGTGTCGTGAATTTTGCACATGGCGAATTTTTAATGATCGGCATGTATGTGGTTTATTTGCTGTATCAGTACTCAGGCATGCACCCATACGTCGCTGTTTTGCCAGCCATTGTTATTTTATTTATCTTAGGCGCAATGATGCAACGGTTCATCATTCAGCCTTTGCTTTCAGCTGACCCGCATATTCAAATATTTGCGACAGTGGGTATATCAACCGCACTGCTTAATTTGGCATTGTTGGTGTTTGGTGCTGACGTATTTTCAGTCAAGCTAGTTGATGTAAGTTCAAGCACAATTAAATTGGGTTTTCTAACCATTGTTTCAGGCCAGTTGATTACCTTTTGCGTGTCAATCGTCTTGATGGTTTCGCTTCATATGTTTCTTAAAAATACATATTTAGGTCGCGCTGTTCGGGCTACTGCCCAACATCGTTATGCTGCACAACTTATGGGTGTAAATGTTGAACGCATCTACATTTTTGCTTTTGGTTTGGGCTGCGCTTGCTTGGGGCTTGCTTCAGGCTTATTGATACCGCAATACCCTGTATTTCCTACTGTAGGAAGTTTTTTCGTACTCACAGCTTTTGTGATTGTGGTCTTGGGCGGTTTAGGCAGTTTAAGCGGCGCCTTTCTGGGCTCGATGATTATTGGTTTGGTAGATAGTCTTGCGGGTTATTACATTGCGCCTGATCTGAAGGAGGTTGTCTACTTCCTGATTTTTATTGGTATCTTGGTTATTCGCCCTACTGGCCTGCTAGGCCTGGGCCGTGGTTCAGAATAGAGTTGCAACGCGAATGAATATATTTCACCCTAGAGTTTATGTCACCCTCATTGCCTTGTCGCTACTGCTTGTAGTGCCCGTGCTGTCTGGTTCGTCTTTCATTTACCATATTTTTGTTTTGCTTTGTATTTTTGCTGCGTTGTCGACTGCTTGGAATATTGTCGGTGGGTTTGCAGGTCAGTTGTCACTGGGCCATGCTGTCTTTTATGGCATTGGTTCGTATTCAGCGGTTTTATTGATGATGCGGTATGGCATCTCGCCCTGGATAGGTATGCTTGTGGGCATGGTTGTTGCAACAGTTGTGTCAGCTATTATTAGTTACCCCTGCTTTAGATTGCGCGGGCCATTCTTTGCATTAGCCACCATTGCAGTATTAGAGGTTGTTCGACTGGTCGCCATCAATCAAACGGGGTTTACCGGCGGTGCTGCAGGCTTAGCTCCTCCACTCAAGATGGGTTTAGAGTGGATGATGGTCCGAGAAAAATGGATCTATCTACTCATCGCTTTTGGTTTTCTGTTAGTGACGTTAATTGCATCTCAAATAATTAAAAACTCTCGCTTAGGTTATTACCTCGTCGCTGTGCGAGAAAGAGAAGATGCTGCTTTAGCTGTAGGCGTCAACGCTGTAAAAGTCAAGCTTATAGCCGTTATGATCTCTGCAGCGCTCACAAGCGCAGTCGGTAGCTTTCATGGCATGTATCTTGGCTTTATTGACCCAGCGTCTGCATTCTCTCTTGAGTTGTCTATTCAAATTGCAATGTTCGCGTTGATTGGTGGTCTTGGAACCGTATTCGGGCCACTCGTGGGAACGGTTTTAGTTTTACCCATAGCAGAATTAGCTCGGGGTTGGTTTTCAGGGTACGGAAATGGTTTTCACGGTTTGGTTTATGGTGTCGTATTGGTCATTGTGGTGCTAACTATTCCAAAAGGTTTGGTTGGGCGTTTCGGACCAACCTTTGCACGCTGGATCGAGGCCTTACCCGGTGGTAAAACTAAGGCACTGCCACCCGTTGAAATGAATACGCTGCTTAAAGTGGCGGTTTCACCTACTAAAGGTGAACCTATTTTGGTCGCCAATGATTTGAATCTTTATTTTGGTGGTCTACACGCTACAAATAATGTGTCTCTATCACTTCAAGAAGGTGAAATTCTTGGTGTAATTGGACCAAACGGAGCGGGTAAAACCACGGTGTTTAATCAGCTGTCTGGTTTTCTCCGTCCTAATAGCGGTGTAATTAAAGTGCGCTTGCCTAACGGCAGCTGGGTATCACCGACGAACCCAGTTGAGTTTGTTCATGCAGGTATTGGACGTACCTTTCAAATTGCGCAGCCCTTTGCCGATTTGACCGTACTTGAAAATATTATGTTGGGCGCCTTCATGAACACCCGTGTACCCTCAGAGGCGGCCATCATTGCTCGTCAGGTTGCGCAACTCACTGATCTCACTCCAATGCTGGAAATAAGGGCCAAAAACTTAACAGTGGGGGGTATGAAGCGGTTAGAGATGGCTCGTGCCCTTGCGACTAAACCTCGTGTCTTACTGCTTGATGAAGTGTTGGCAGGTTTGAATCCGGCTGATATTTCTAAAGCCATTGAAATTATTTTACGCGTGCGCGATTCGGGTGTTTCAGTTCTGATGATTGAACATATTATGCAGGCGGTCATGGAACTTTCTGATCGCGTGGTGGTTATCAACTCGGGTAGTGTCCTTAAAGAGGGTGCACCACGTGACGTCGTGAATGACCCACGTGTCATTGAGGCCTATCTCGGTAAGGAATATACACATGCTTAAGTTGGAAGGCGTCTCAGCCGGTTATGGCGGAACTGAAATTATTCGAAATGTGACCCTTGAGGTCAATCGTGGTGAAGTGGTGACGATTGTGGGTGCAAACGGTGCGGGTAAGACAACGACTTTGCGTACGATTTGCGGCATTGTTAAGCCGACAGTTGGCAAGATCACGTTTGAAGGTACGGCAATAAGTGGCCTCAGGTCAGATCAGATCGTAAATGTAGGCATCACCATGGTGCCAGAAGGGCGGCAATTATTCCCTTATATTTCTGTCAAAGACAATTTGCTGATGGGCGCATTCAAAAAATCAGCCCGTAGCGTCGCAGCTGAACGCATGGAAGAAGTGCTGGAAATTTTTCCACGTGTTCGCGAACGCTTAACGCAACAAGCGGGTAGCCTGTCTGGCGGTGAGCAACAGATGGTCGCGATTGCACGAGGGCTCATGTCAAACCCTGCAATGTTGATGTTTGATGAGCCTTCTTTGGGTTTATCACCGCTTTTGGTTTCTCAGGTATTTGATGTGATTGATCGTATCGTTAGTTTGGGTATGACGGTTTTAATTGTGGAACAAAATATCGTGCATACACTCAAAATTGCTGATAGGGGCTATGTGTTGGAAAACGGTGAAGTGACCTTGACAGGAACAGGCAAAGAGTTGCTTGAAAACCCACAGATTAGAAAAGCGTATTTAGGAATATAAAACGTATGATCCCAAATCGGCATCATGACCGCATCGTTCTGGTCACGGGTGCAGCGAACGGAATCGGCGCCAGCATCTCTAAACAGTATGCGCAAGAGGGTGCCAAACTCGCTTTAGTTGATGTGAATGAGGAAGCATTGATAGCCCATGCCAAAGTACTAGAGGCATTTGGCGGGGAAGTAGCTTGGTCTGTGGCTGATGTTTCAAATTATGAAAAATGTGAAAGTGCGCTGAGTGATTTGACCGCATCCTTGCATGGCACTGTCGACATACTTATTAATAATGCCGGTATTTCACCCAAAATTAAGGGTAAACCTGCTCGTTTTTGGGAAATGGACCCAGCAGAATGGATGCACGTAGTCGGTGTGAATCTGAATGGTGCCTTCAATTGGTCAAGGTTAGTAGCCCCGCCAATGGTTAATAAACGATTGGGTGCCATTGTGAATATGTCTTCGGTCGCTGCCAAGTTTTTTGTACCCTTTACGGGCGCTCACTATGGCACCACCAAGGCAGCATTGATTGGTTTTACACGTGACTTAGCGGCTGAATTAGGCCCCTATGGCATAACTGTTAATGCCATCGCACCGGGTCGAATCAAAACACCATTGATGCTCACGGCAAATCAAGCAACTAACGACGCCATTCTTGCACAAACAGCTCTTCGTAAATTTGGCGAACCAGAAGATGTGGCTGAAATGGCTTGCTTTCTGACTTCTAAAGAAAGCGGTTTTGTGACAGGCCAAACGATTGATGTTGCAGGGGGTTGGCTGATGACCTAACTTAGGCTTTTAGATATTTAACGAGACGTTTTTCAGCATTTTCAAGGTGCGTGCGTGCTGCAATTTCAGCTGCAACGGGGTCTGCTGCTTCTATGGCATTAAAGATAGCCTGATGCTCAGCCTGAACAGCCTCAATTAAGTTGGTGTGCCTTGTTTTAGTGTTGCTTCTTAGGTGACGAATCATTTTGCGTGCAGTATGTTCTAAATGTTGGCTCAACGTTTCAAAATAAGGGTTATGGGTGGCTACAACAATGGCTTGGTGGAATTCAAAATCTTCTTCATCACCCAAACGGTCGCTGGCAATGGCGTATTCCATACCCAAAAGGCATCTGCGAATTTTTTTTATGTCGTCATTTGTTCTTCGAGATGCGGCCAGACGTGTGGCGGCTACCTCAACCGTTGAGATGAGTTCCATCACTTGCGAAATGGCAAATTTTTCATCAACCTCAATCGCTTGTATTTTGAATTCTTCACGCGTGTCACGTGCTTTCACAAACACCCCTACGCCACGCCGAATAGATACTAAGCCCTTAGATTTAAGGCTTGAGAGCGCCTCGCGAACGACCGGTCGACTGACAGAGAACTGTTCACACAGATCACGCTCACTAGGTAGCCGATCGTCAGGAACTAGTTTATTAAGCTGAATGAGTTTTTCAATTTTTTGTGCAATTTCATCGGGGCGATGAAGCGATTCAGTAGGTTGTTTAATCATGATATTTGTTTAACGTTATTTAAAAAATTACATTTTGCAATGATAAGCAATTAAGTTGGAATTATGGAGAACTTGTCACACAATAGGGTAAGTACTTATTGTTCTGGTAAGTCCACGATATAAACTGGTAATACCACTATAATCTATTCACAAAGCGAGCTTTTAAACAAACAACAGGTAAGTTAAAAAGAAATGATTGAAATCACAGGTAAGACCAAACTATACGGTATTGTGGCCGACCCAATTATGCAGGTCAAAACGCCACAAACGATTAATGCATGGATGTCAAAAAACGAGGTTGATGCCGTGTTAGTGCCCATGCATGTTCCCGCGTCAGGTTTGAAATCGCTGGTTGAGGGTTTGCGTGGCATGATCAATTTGGGTGGAATCGTTGTAACGGTGCCCCATAAAACAACTATCATTCATTTGTGTGATGAAGTGTCACAGGTTGCACAGTTAGTGGGGGCTGTAAACGTCATACGGCGAACCAGCGAAGGCAAGCTAATCGGCGACATTCTTGATGGTAAAGGTTTTGTTGCAGGTCTTATGCGCCATGATATCGAGATTCATGGCAAAAAAGTGTATCTAATCGGGGCGGGTGGCGCAGCCAATGCCATTGCTTTCGCACTTTGTGAATCGGGTGTTCAAGAGCTAGCAGTTTATAACCGCACTCAATCAAAAGTAGAAGATATGTTTGCCCGCTTAGGCAAAATTTATCCACATGTCAACATGACCCTTGCAACAGCAAGCCCCATTGGTTATGACGTGATTGTGAATGCAACATCACTTGGTATGGCAGAAACTGACCCTTATCCGCTTTTGGCAGAAGAGCTACAAAGCAATCAAGTTGTTGCTGAAATCATTATGAAACCTGAGTTGACGCCTTTACTGGCTGTTGCAAAAGAGAAGGGGTGCAAAATTCAGTATGGTTTACCTATGCTTGAAAGCCAAATTGAGTTGATGGTAGATTTTATGGGTTTAAAAAAATAAAAATGGAATCGTACGATTTTGTAATTGTCGGCGGTGGCACAGCGGCTTGCATTTTGGCAAATCGGCTGAGTGAAAATGGTCGCCACACTGTATTGATGCTTGAGGCGGGTGGTAAGCCTCAAAGCATGTGGATATCGATTCCCGCAGGCTTCACAAAACTATTGAACAATCCTGTTTATAACTGGCGCTTTGAAACGAAGCCGGTTGACAGCGTATTAGGCCGAAAGATTGCTATACCGCGAGGTAAAGGTCTGGGTGGGTCAAGCCTGATTAACGGTATGATTTACGTAAAAGGTCAGCATCAAGATTATGATCATTGGGCTGAACTTGGAGCAACAGGTTGGTCTGGCCAAGACGTCGCACCCTATTTTAAGAAATTAGAGACCTATCTTCCAGGCGGTTCAGTTCGCGGCAAAGAAGGCCCGATGCACATCTCTCAAGTAGCCGAGCGTCACCCGATTGCAGCTGCGATGATTGATGCGGCGCGCCAAGATGGTCAACCTGTTTCTGATGACTACAACGGTGATGATCAAGAAGGGTTTGGTTACTATCAAGTCACTCAGAAAGAGGGGCGTCGCTGGAGTGTTTATGAAGGATACCTAAAGCCAGCTCTAGGTCGACAAAACCTCACTGTACACACGCATGCGCATGTCACAAAGATTAATGTTAATCAGGGGCTATGTAGCGGCGTAACGTTTCAACACCAAGGTAAAACAGTTACTGTTCAGGCCAACATTGAGGTCGTGATGGCTGCGGGTTCAATTCAAACACCTCAAATACTTGAGTTGTCTGGCGTGGGTAACCCAACTTTGCTGCAAGCAAACGGTATTCGCGTGATGCACCCTGCGCTACAAGTGGGCGAAAACTATATTGATCACTTTGCTACCCGCATGAACTGGAGAGTGCGTAACACCCAAACGTTGAATGAAACAGCTCAAGGTTGGCGCGTTGGTTTGGCAGCACTGAAGTATTTCATGACTCACAAAGGTATCTTGGCACTGGGCACGGGCCTTGTACATGGTTTTGTTAAAACTCGACCCGAGTTCGCGACCCCTGATGCACAGTATTTTATTATGCCTGCCAGTTATGCCAATGCGGCCGTTCGAAAATTAGATAGTGCGCCAGGCATGACGATAGGTGTAACAGGTTTAAGACCCACGTCTCGAGGCAGTATTCACATCGAGTCACGTGACCCGATGCAAGCACCTGCTATTTTGCCAAACTTTTTGGCAACAGCTGAAGACCAAAATACGCTTATCGATGCAATGAAGCTTGCTAGACGCATTGTTGATCGTCCAGCTATGGCGCACTATATCGATCATGAAATGAATCCAGGAAAGTCTGTTCAGTCAAATGATGAATGGTTACATTTTGCTCGAGAAAACGGACAAACTATTTATCACCCAATCGGCACGTGCAAAATGGGCACAGACAACGAGGCTGTGGTTGATGTCAGACTGCGTTTCAAGGGAATAAAAGGGTTGCGGGTTGTTGACGCGTCAGTGATGCCTGCAATGGTATCTGGTAATACTCAGGCTGCAGTCATGATGGTGGCAGAACGGGGTGCAGATTTTATTCTTGAGGACGCTCGAGCATGACAACAGCAATAATGCAGTACCCAGGCTTAGCTGGAAAAATTGTTTTTAATACCGGTGCAGCAAGTGGTATTGGCTTGGCGATGGCCCATGCCTTTGCAAGTCAAGGTGCCAGCTTGATGTTGTTAGATATTGATGAAGCAAGCCTATTGAGGGCTAAGGCTGCACTTGAAGCGGCTTACCCGGCCGTGCGTATTGAAACATTTGTCGCGTCAATAACTGACCCTAAAGCTTTAGATGCCGCCGCAGACTACACCATTAAAACGTTTGGCAGACTTGATGTATTGCTTAACAACGCAGGTGTCTCGATGAACAAACCGGCGCTAGAGATAACCCCTGAAGAATGGCATCGCGCAATTGATATTGATTTATCGGGCATATTCTTTTGTTGCCAAGCCGCTGCGCGACGCATGGTTCACAACGGTGGTGGCGTGATTTTAGCGACTGCATCAATGTGGGGTTTGGTGTCTTCAGCCCGTCGCTCTGCTTATTGTGCAGCCAAAGCGGGTGTCGTTTCGCTTTGCAAGTCACTTGCAGTTGAGTGGGCAGAGCATCATATACGTGTAAATGCCATTTGCCCTGGTTATATTGAAACGGCATTAGTAAGTGATTTATTAAGCCGTGGCGTGCTTGACGAACAGGCATTGCATGCACGCACCCCACTGGGTCGAATGGGCACACCAGACGAAGTAGCCCATACTGCGCTTTATCTGGCTTCTGATTTAGCAGGTTTTATAACCGGGCATGCCATGGTGATTGATGGCGGCTGGACTGCAAACGGTTATTAAGCTCACCCTGCAGTGATAAATATAAAAACCGAGATGTAACCCACATAAAACTGAGCAAGACATATGAAAAATTTTAAAGATCAGCTTTTGCTATTAACAGGCGCCAACGGGGGCATTGGTCGAGAGGTGGCAAAACAGTTTTATGAGGCGGGCGCCAATCTGTTGTTGACTGATATTGATATTGAAGGCCTCAAAACTTTTGCCAACTCGTTAACGCACGGTAACGGAAAAGTGATTTGTCAGCGCCTAGACTCAAATGAGACTCAAGATGCGGATGCGGTTGTTAAGTTAGCTCAGGAGCAATTCGGGGGCATTGATTTTTTTGTGCCCTCAGCAGGTATTTATCTTGCTCAACCTGTGCGTGACATGACTGACGAGCAATGGCGTCAGACCATTGCAATCAATTTAGATGGCGTGTTTTTTCTAACACGTCGTGTCATATCGGCATTAAAAACTAATAGTTCAATTGTGTTCCTTAGCTCACTGGCCGCACACCGTGGTGCGTTTTACAATGCCCATTACAGTGCTTCAAAAGGGGCCATACTGAGCTTGATGCGTTCACTTGCTCGTGAGCTCGGTCCTGAAACACGCGTTAACGCCGTGTCTCCGGGTTTGATTGATACCCCGATGGCATCAGATCTGATTCGTACTCGCGGTGAGCTTTCAATTTCTCAAACGCCTCTCAAACGTGTGGGTCAACCTAGTGAGGTTGCCTCTGTTATTTCGTTTTTGTGCAGTGAAGAAGCCAGCTTTGTGACGGGTGAAACCATTCACATCAATGGCGGCCTTCATATGGAATAGGGGCATCATTTTGCTAAATTGGTGGCTTAATTTAAAGCAAAACGATTAAAGCAAAACGACCCTACCTGTATCCCTACCTTTATCTATTGAAATAGCGATAAATTTGTATGCCACCCTTAGAATAGATAGATTGCAACGAAGATTTAAAAATCAATTTTCTTTTTAAGCTGCACTCGATTGATTCAAAAAAACGCTAAAGGCCTAAAACTATGATTCTTGACGCATTGCGGGCCCTTGTCGGGCCAGAGCACGTCTTAACAGGCACCGACACCGACGCTTACGTGACTGACTGGCGAGGTCGTTACCGTGGCGTCACACAGGCCGTCGTTCGACCTGCTGACGTTGAAGCTTTAGCTGCAGTCGTGCGTTGTTGCATTGAGCACCAAGCCCCAATAGTGACCATCGGTGGCAACACCGGTTTGTGTGGGGGGGCTACGCCCGACGAATCAGGGCGCGCCGTTATGATTTCAACGGCTCGACTCAACCGCATTCGTTCAATTGACACTGAGAACGACACCATGACCGTCGAGGCAGGTGTAATTTTACAAACGATACAAGAGGCTGCAGCAAAGGCCGATCGCTTATTCCCCCTAAGCTTAGCCGCTGAAGGCACTTGCACCATTGGTGGAAATTTAGCAACCAATGCGGGTGGCACGCAAGTTTTACGTTATGGCAATGCCCGTGAATTAACGCTGGGGCTAGAAGTGGTCACACCCCAAGGTGAAATTTGGCATGGCTTACGAGGGCTTCGTAAAGACAACACGGGCTACGATTTGCGCGATTTATATATCGGTAGCGAAGGCACGCTTGGCATTATTACAGCTGCGACTTTAAAACTATTTCCGAGGCCCGTCGCGCAATACACCGCGATGCTGGCACTTAATAGCCTAGAAGACGCCGTAACGCTGCTGTCTCATGCAAAGTCAGGTTTTGGGGCCGCATTAACGGCTTTTGAAGTCATGGCGGGTGACGTTCTGCGAAGCGTCGTGAAAGTGAATGAACGTCAACGTATTCCTTTTCAGGGTGGTGCTGAAGCATCAAACTGGTTTGCTTTGCTTGAGTTGTCAGACAGTGAGAGCGCTGCGCACGCGCGCCAAATGTTTGAAGAGGTATTGGGCGACGCACTTGAAAAAGGTTTGGCGATCGATGTCGCTATCGCAGAAAATGAAAAACAATCTTACGATATGTGGCATTTACGAGAAAGCATTCCCTTAGTCGAGGCAGCACTAGGTAAAAGTATTAAACATGACGTATCTATACCGATTTCTTCGATTGCAGAGTTTGTGCGGGTAACCAATGCAGCATTACAAACAAATTTTTCAGGTCTTCAAAATATTGTTTTTGGTCATTTAGGCGATGGCAACTTGCATTACAACGTTTCTCGTAAACCTGAGATGACCGAAGCTGATCTGTTAGCGAAGCAAGCGCAAATTTATACCTTAGTTCACGATAGCGTTCATGCTTTTAACGGTTCAATCAGTGCTGAACATGGCGTTGGGCAGCTCAAGCGTGACGAGCTAACGCGCTACAAAAGTAGTGTTGAACTTGACTTAATGAAACGCATTAAAAAGGCACTAGACCCCGATCATCTTTTAAACCCGGGTAAAGTACTTAACCTTTAATAACTTTGGTTTTTGAACGCTTTTGGCAGCGTTTACAAAAGTAGGTTGCGCGCTGGTTTTGTACCATGCGTTCAATCAAGCTGCCGCAGACTTTGCATGGCTGGCCAGCCCGGTCATAGACGGCCGCGTGCAAAGAAAAATAGGCGCCCGGTTCGCCGGTTGCATTGACATAATCGCGCAAAGTGCTACCGCCGCTACTGAGTGCGTCGGTCAACGTTTGAATAATCGATTTTACGAGTGCGTCACATTTTTTTGGGGTCAGGGTACCCGAAGGTGTTTCAGGGTGTATGCGGGCACGAAATAGGCTCTCTGAGGCATAAATATTACCGACCCCAACCACTACATCACCCGCTAGCAAAGCTTGTTTGATGGTCGTTTGACGTGAACCTAGGCCTTTCTTTAAAAATGTACCCGTAAAACCTGGGTCAAAAGGCTCAATGCCAAGCTTTTTTAAAAGGGGATGATCAATGGCTGGGCCCATTTGGTTGTCATGCCACAACACCGCCCCAAAACGTCTGGGGTCATGCAAACGAAGCTCTATTTTGTTTGCAAATAACCAACCAACGTGGTCGTGGGTGCGCCATAATGCGTCGGGTTCAACAGCTCGAACAGAGCCTGACATGCCTAGATGAACAATAACCACGCCTTTTTCAAAGCGCATAAGCAGGTACTTACCCCTTCTTTCGCACGCTAAAAGAAGTGCATGGCTTACCATATCAGGCAACTCGGCTGAAATAGGCCAACGCATGCGACGCTCTCTGACAGTCATGCGTAAGAGCGTTTGACCGACGGCGACTGCATCAATACCCTGACGGGTTGTTTCAACTTCAGGTAATTCAGGCATCAGTGGGTGCTAACATCAAACATATTTTCATTTAGGCAATTCATTTTGCCATTATTCAGGACGCTCAAACGTGATTTGTCCGTTGTTTAACCGATATTTTTCGCCACCCACATTTATTTTGGGTGTCTTGCTTTGTGCATGCTTGCTTTGGGCAACGCCGGGTTGGTCGCAAAGTAAAACTGCTCAAAATGCACCGCCTAAGATTGTTCAACCTTCTGAAGAGGTTTTAAGTATTACCTTTCGTCAAGGTCAATTGCCGCATGTCGCACTGACTTCGAGTTTGGTATACAGAATCTTAGCTGCTGAAATGGCTGCACAACGCGGCAGTTTTTTGCCAGCTGCGAACACCACAATCAAGTTGGCACGAGAAACCAGTGACCCGCGTTTAGCTAAACGTGCGCTCGAACTTTATGTTGCTGCAGGAAATTTACAAGGGGCGCTTGAGGCAACAACGTATTGGGCTTTTTTAGACCCCAGAGACCCTGAGGCTTCAGCCACGAAGTTGGCCTTGTCGGCTTCCGCCGGTCAAACCGAAGGGTTGGTTCAAGAGCTAGTTAAACAAGTTAACTCAACCCCTGATAAAGCCACGGGTTTTGCTCGCGTGATGGGTGTTCTAAATCGCATGAATGATCGGGCCGAGGCCTTGAAAATTCTTGAACAAGTTCTCGCTGAAACAAAACAGCAAAATTCCCTTATAGGTCACATGGCTTTGGCTGACGTGGCTGAGTCAGGGCAAGACTTTAAGCGTGCTTACAGTGAGGCTCAAAAAGCTCAGGCGCTTGCACCCCGTTCACAAGACGCTGCGATGCGTGTGCTTGATTATGGCTTGCGAGTGAACGCTGATCAGGCCATTGCAGCGGCGCGTCTATTTGCAAAATACAACCCCAATGCGCGTCAACTGCGCATGATGTTAACGGGCAGGCTCACAGAGCAAGGTGATTTTGACGGAGCACTTGCAGAGTTAGCAGACATGGCAAAGGCGTCACCTGAAGACTTTGACTTACTTTACTTACAGTCGCAAGTTGCATATCGTGCAAAACGGCTTGACCAATCGCAACGCTTTCTTGAACAATACGTGGCCGTTCAAACGCAACGTGGTAGTGCAAACGAGGTAGGTGCAACAGATGCCAGTAACGCGCTGGCTGACGCCTACACCATGTTGTCTCGCATTGCAGAAGACCAGCAGCGTTACGACGAAGCTATTGCATATCTTGGCAAAATTGAAGAGCCTGCCGCACGCTACCCTGCGCGTTTACGTCAAGCTTCAATTCGGGCCTCGCAAGGTCGTGTTGATGAAGCGCTACGCATGATCGATGCAGCCAGCCCAATTGACGATGACGAACGATTAGTCGGGTTGCTGACTGTTACGCAAATTTTACGTGAAGCCAATCGTAACGACGAGGCAATCTTGCGGTTAATTGAAGCCGACAAAAAAATACAAAACTCAATTGAAATTAAATACGAACTTGCCATGTTGCTAGAGCGCCAAGGGCAGATCGACAAAATGGAAACCTACCTGCGTCAGGTCATTGCACTCGATGCAAACTATGCGCAGGCTTACAACGCTTTGGGTTATGCCCTGGCTGATCGCGATAAACGCTTACCCGAAGCCTTAAAGCTCATTACGCGAGCACACGAGTTATTGCCTCAAGACCCTTTTATTCTTGACAGTTTAGGTTGGGTGAATTTTAGAATGGGTAATTTGCCAGAAGCCGTCAAGTATCTGCAACAGGCCTACGATATGCGACCTGACGCTGAAATTGCGGCTCATTTAGGCGAAGTATTTTGGGTGCAAGGCAAAAAAGACGCCGCCCGCGAGTTGTGGTTAAAAGCCGTATCACGCGATTCAAAAAATGCAGCGTTAAATAGCACCATAAAACGTTTCGGGGTCAAGCCTTGATTCGAGCGCTACTTAGCTGGACGCTTGGTTTTTCTGTGCTGGTTTTGTCAGGTTGTGCCAGTGTTTACGCGCCGCAAAATTTGCAGCTTGGCGAATGGGTGCGCAGCGGTCGATTTTCAATGCTGGTGCAAGACCCTCAAAAGCCTGATGTATTTCTTCAAGGGCGTTTTTTTTGGCAAGATCTGCAACAGGGGTTGACACTTGATCTAAGCTCGCCCGTTGGTGTCACACTCGCCCGTATTGAAGTTCAACCAAAACAGTCGGTGTTAAAGGTTCCAGGCGAACCCCCTGTTTCAGCGAGCACTGCAGACGAGTTGCTAGTTAACGTGTTGGCTGAACCCGTTCCCATACAAGCCCTTCGCTACTGGATGCAAGGGCGTCTATCTTCAACGCTACAGGCCTATCAAATACAGCGCGATAGTGACCAGCGCTTAACCTCTTTTAAAGCAGGTCAGTGGTCTGTCAGTTTAAGTCGGTACGATGAGCAAGGGCCTACTTTTTTGTCGATGACACAAAACATAAATCAACGAGTAGTCACTTTAAAATTGATTGTTGATGCCCAGCCATGATGCTCTACGACTTGCCTGCGCCCGCTAAACTCAATTTGTTTTTACATGTTGTGGGCAGGCGAGACGATGGCTACCATCTGCTTGAAACCCTCTTTCGTATGATTTCTTTGTCTGACAGCATTTCAATTGATTTGGCCACAGGCCCAAGTATTTCGCGCGAAACGAACCTAAATGAGTTACTAGATGAGCAAGATGATTTGGTGGTGCGTGCCGCGCGCGCCTTACAAAAAGTAACGGGTAGTCGCTTGGGGGCGCATATTTCAGTAAATAAGCGCATTCCTGTTGGTGGCGGCCTTGGTGGGGGTTCAAGTGACGCAGCCACGGTATTAATTGGCTTAAACCGGTTGTGGCGATGCAACCTAAATCGTACCCAATTGATGCAAATTGGAATTAGTCTCGGGGCTGATGTGCCTTTTTTCTTGTTTGGCCAGTCAGCTTTTGCCCAAGGGGTTGGTGAAGTGTTAACCCCCGTTGCGCTTACATCACAAAGTTATTTAGTGATTGAACCGCGGCAAAGCGTGACCACTCAAAGCGCGTTTAGTGACCCTGATTTGACACGACAGTCAGAACGCGTCAAAATTACGGACTTTTCCGGTGTTGGAAGTTTAGTACGTAAAACCCCTTATGGGTTTGGTAAAAACGACCTTCAACCTGTTGTTTTTCGTCAGTACCCCGTCGTTTTAGCTGCCTTTAATTGGCTTAACCAGTCTGGGTTTGAAACGAGGTTAACTGGGTCAGGTGGTTGTTTGTTCTCTGAATATGTCACCCCAAATGAAGCACTCAAGGCTCGTCACGTTCTGTTAGCGATGATGTCTGGTAATAAAGCTCATGCCGAAAGTGGTATGGCTAGCCCCATAAGCAATGTATTTGCCTGTGATGGTTACGCCGAACACCCATTAAGGCATTGGGTGAACGATTAGTTAGATGGGGAATCGCCAAGCTGGTTAAGGCACCGGATTTTGATTCCGGCATGCGAAGGTTCGAATCCTTCTTCCCCAGCCCCTTTTTTTTTGCCAACCGTTTTGTAAAGTGTTTTTTTAGCGCTAAACACAACGATTCTCTGTTTACCCTGCGCATGATTGACGATATGGCCCAAGAAGGTTTCATGATTTTCACTGGCACCGCCAACACGCGTTTGGCGGTTGACGTTGCAAATCATCTCGATATGTCGATCGGTAAAATGACTGTTGGGCGTTTTTCAGACGGCGAAGTCATGGTTGAAATTAACGAAAACGTACGCGGTAAAGACGTTTTTGTGTTGCAACCCACCTGTGCGCCCACCAACGATAACTTGATGGAAATCATGGTAATGGTTGACGCCCTTAGGCGTGCCTCTGCGGGTCGCATTACCGCTGCCATTCCATATTTTGGGTACGCACGACAAGACCGCCGCTCGCGCTCTGCACGAGTAGCCATCACAGCCAAAGTGGTTGCCAATATGCTGCAAGTGGTTGGCGTCAATCGTGTTCTCACAATGGATCTCCACGCAGATCAAATTCAAGGCTTTTTCGACATACCCGTTGACAACATTTATGCTGGCCCCATATTGCTTGGCGATATCTGGCGCCGCAACTTGTCAAACTTGGTGGTCGTGTCACCTGATATTGGTGGTGTTGTGCGTGCGCGTGCGTTAGCCAAACAACTTGAAGCTGATTTAGCCATCATTGATAAACGCCGTCCGCGCGCTAACGTGTCTGAGGTCATGAACATTATAGGTGATGTCGATGGCCGCACCTGTTTGATTATGGACGACATGGTAGATACCGCTGGCACCCTCTGTAAGGCCGCACAGGCGCTTAAAGAGCGCGGGGCAGGGCAGGTGTATGCCTACTGTACCCATGCGGTACTGTCGGGCGGTGCAGTCGATCGTATTGCCGAATCAGAACTTGATGAGCTGGTTGTTACCGACTCTATACCTCTTTCAGAAGCAGCCAAGTCAAGCGGCAGAATTCGTCAGCTGTCTTGCGCCGCATTGTTAGGCGAAACGATTTTACGAATCTCACATGCTGAATCAGTGAGCTCGTTGTTTGTAGATTAAAAATGATTAGGTTCAGGCAGCGTAAAATTGAAGCCTGACCTGTATTTATTAGGTTCGGGCCCTTATAAACAGCCTTGAACCTTAGCCAGATTGAATGTTTCACTGGTCGCGGTGAAATAGTCAAAAACACGGCAATGTTGACGTGTTCAATTTAGACAGGGCCTAATCGCCCATCACGGAGTTTTTTTCATGAAATTTAATGCAACCCTTAGAAGCGTCCAGGGATCGAGTGCGAGCCGCCGCCTGCGCCTAGCGGGTCGTGTACCCGCCATCGTTTACGGCAGTGCACAGCCCAGCTTAAATATCGAGCTCGATCACAACGAAATTTTTCACGCTTTACGTAAAGAATCATTTCACGCATCAATTTTAGACATGATGATTGGCGAAGAATCACAACAAGTGCTTTTACGTGACGTGCAGTGGCACGCCTACAAGCAGTTGGTCTTACACGTTGACTTCCAGCGTGTTGATGCAAGTAAAATCTTGAATACCAAAGTGCCTTTACACTTTGTTAATGCTGACACCTCACCCGCCGTAAAATTGAGTGCAGCCGTTATTTCCCATATTTTGACCGAACTCGATATTGCATGTTTACCTGCAAATTTGCCTCAGTTCATTGAAGTTGATTTGGCAAACGTCATTGTAGGTTCGATCGTTCATTTGGCAGACATCAAATTACCTGTTGGCGTAACTTACGTTCCACACGGTGGCGATACTAACCCCTTGATCGCAACCGTTACTGTACCCGCTGCTAGAAAAGGTGACGATGACGCAGCCGCTGCACCAGCTGCCGCAGCAGCACCCAAAGCGTAACGTTCTTTTTAATGTAATGATTAATCGATGATGATTACAATGACTTATTGATCATTGCCACATCATCAACTAACCTAATGGCTGTTGGGTTTATATTGATTGATGTAAATGCGCTAAATTTAGTTTGCACTGAACCCCTCGCATGCCTTTTATCTGGTGCGAGGGGTTTTATTTTTTTCATGACTGTTCAACCCTTTTGATCAATTTGATTAAGCACTGAACGGCTTTAAATCGATAATAATGACTGCATCATGTCTGAACCTATTTCGCTAATTGTTGGCCTGGGCAACCCTGGCTCAGAGTATGTCAAAACGCGGCATAACGCGGGTTTTTGGTTGGCGCAAGAGTGGGCGTCGTCTTTAGGGGCAACCTTCAACCCAGAAAAGGCTTTTTTTGGGGAAGTCGCTAAAGCGCGATACCAAGGCCGACAGGTTTGGGTTGCTAAGCCTGCAACCTTCATGAACCGTTCAGGCCAATGCGTGGGTGCGTTAGCGCGTTTTTACAAAATAGACCCAGCATCTATTTTAGTTTTGCATGACGAACTTGATTTGTCACCGGGCCAGCTTCGTCTTAAACAAGGCGGCGGTCATGCTGGCCACAACGGCTTAAAAGATATTCAAGCGGCTTTAGGCGACCCAAATTTTTGGCGCTTACGCATCGGTATTGGTCACCCCCGAACGCTTGATTTGAATCAGCAGGTTGTCGACTTTGTTTTGCATCAACCCCGACATGATGAGTCTGTGCGCATTGAAGATGCCATCTGGCGTTGTAAAAATTATTATTCACAGATGCTTGATGGTGACATGACCACTGCTATGAATGGCCTTCACCGTGACCCCGACTAAACCCACGAGAAAAATGCCTTGGTCAGCTGAATGGCGCCTGTGCTTAGCCTTTTGTTTGCGACCCCGTTTGGCTCGCTACCCTTATCGGCAGTCAAAAACGTCAGGTTGGTTACAAGATTGGTTGCCGACTTTTTCAGTGGGTCGCTTGTTTGCTTGGGCGTTGGCGTTGTGGGTGATAAATTTGTTTATCTTAGGCCCTATTGTGGTTAGCATCGTTAAAGATATGGGTGCTGATTCGTTACTTGACCCAAAAAAACTGCCCTGGTTATTGGCAATTGTTTGGGCTCCAATTGTTGAAGAAATACTTTTTCGCTTCGGTTTGAGGCGCCCAGCACAAGCGCTGTGGGTTTTACCCTTGATATGTTTGGCGATATGGCACGGCTTAGGGTGGGTGCAGTCAATCATGATTGCGTTAACTATTTTGCTCGCCATGCAGTCAACTCGACAAGTGCGGCATTTGTCAGCACGTAGGTTTCGTCTGTTGCGCCAATATCGACATTATTTCCCCTGGGTTATGCACTTAAGCTTAATAGGCTTTGCGGGCCTGCATTTATTGAATTTTAAGTTCACAGACATAAACTGGCTTTTGTTGCCACTTCTGGTCATGCCACAATGGTTAGCCGGTTTAGTGATGTCTTGGGTAAGGGTCACACGAAGCTTGGCCGACGCGATTTGTCTTCATGCGCTTTATAACTTTGGCCCTTTACTTGCAGCTTGGGTTGTGATCTCGATGGGCGGGTCAAACGGTTAAACTATCAGTTAACTTGTAATTTTTTTTGTTCAGGAAATCATATGGCTCTGCAATGCGGCATCGTCGGTCTACCCAACGTTGGCAAATCTACCCTTTTTAACGCGTTGACTAAGGCAGGCATTGCTGCAGAAAACTACCCCTTTTGTACGATTGAGCCCAATGTGGGTGTGGTTGAAGTGCCAGACGCACGGCTACAAAAGCTCGCTGAAATCGTTAACCCCGAACGCATTTTGTCTGCTACGGTTGAGTTTGTTGACATTGCCGGCTTAGTCGCTGGGGCCAGTAAAGGCGAAGGGTTGGGCAACCAATTTTTGTCACATATTCGTGAAACCAATGCAATCGTTAACGTTGTGCGTTGCTTTGAAGACGACAACGTTATTCATGTCTCGAATCGGGTTGACCCCATTGCAGATATTGAAGTCATTGAAACTGAATTAGCGCTCGCAGATATGCAAACGGCTGAAAAAGCATTGCATCGTTATCAAAAAACAGCCCGCTCAGGTGATAAAGACGCGCAACGGGTTGTGGGCATTATTGAAAAATGTCTGGTTCACTTAAATCAGGCTCAACCAATCAGATCGCTAGGCTTGTCTAGCGATGATCAATTGCTCATTGCACCACTTTGTTTTATTACATCTAAACCGGCTATGTACGTGGGTAATGTCGGAGAAAAAGGTTTTATCAATAACCCACTGCTTCAACAGCTTGAAGATTACGCTGCAAAACGTAATGCGCCCGTGGTGGCTATTTGTGCGGCAATTGAAGCTGAAATTGCTGACTTAGCAGACGAAGACAAAGCAATTTTTTTGCAAGACATCGGCATGCAAGAGCCCGGCTTAGATCGCCTTATTCGTGCAGCCTTCAAGTTGCTGGGTTTACAGACCTACTTTACGGCTGGTGTTAAAGAAGTTCGCGCCTGGACAGTGCCCATTGGCGCAACCGCGCCACAAGCTGCAGGAGTCATTCATACTGATTTTGAACGTGGTTTTATTCGTGCACAGACCATTGCCTACGAAGATTACGTTGCCTTCAAAGGTGAGCAAGGTTCGAAAGAGGTTGGCAAGATGCGGGCTGAAGGCAAAGAGTACATTGTGCAAGACGGTGATGTTTTGAATTTCTTGTTTAATGTTTAATTTAACATTTAACATTAAACACTTAACACTTAACATTTAAGTTTTAATGTAAAAACAAAATTAAGCATTTGATTTATTTGTTTACAAAAAACACGGTAGTCATGATTAAACCAATCACCACGATACCTGCACGCAATATTTTTGCAGGTATGTGGTGTGCCATGCGGGCCCCAAAATAACCCCCTAGCGTCGCGCCTACCATCATCATTAATGCCTGTGGCCAAAGTACCAAATTACCCCATGCGTAGAGCAACACAGCGATCGAGGTCAGTAACGTTGACACGACGTTTTTTGCGCCATTCATAGCATTTAAATTGGTTTGACCCAGCGCAGTAAATAACGCCAACAACAAAATGCCCAAGCCACCGTTAAAGTAGCCACCATAAATCGTGGTGGCAAGAACCCCAATCAATGGCAGCAAGGTTAAGCCTGAAAGTTTCAGTGGCGCGTCAATTGTTGCAACTGTGGCCTTTTTTTTGATGCGTGCGATTAAAGCGGGCCCAAATGCAAACATAAGTGTGGCGGCCAGCAACAACCAAGGCACAATCACTTTAAATAGTGTGGGGTCAGTTAGCAGCAGTAAGTAAGCCCCAACAGCGCCGCCAAATATGCTTAAGCCACTTAAAGATAGTAACGAAAGACCGGGGGGTGCTTTTAAATCGTTTTTAAAGCCCCATGCGCCGGCTATATAGCCTGGTAGCAGTGCAACGGTGCCCGTGGCGTTTGCAGTCACGGGCGGCACCCCAATAAACACCAGCGCAGGCAGCGTTAAAAAACTGCCCCCGCCAGCAATCGCATTGAGTACGCCTGCAAAAAAAGCCGCTGAGATAATTAGAGCTTCATGCATGCCAGCGGCTTATTTTTAACAATGTGTAGTTTAAAGTTTGCAGCTATAGGCAAACCCTTCATTACTTGTCAGCAACAGCCTCTGGATCAGGGTAGTTAAACAGATGCCCACCCTTGGTTGCTTTAGTATATAAATAGCCGCGATTATGATTGTTTGCGGGGAAAACGTGTGCAACACGCTCAACCACTTCAATACCAAATCGCGTCAATGAATCAACTTTACGAGGGTTGTTAGTTAGCAAACGTACCGCTTGAACCCCTAAGCGCTCAAGCATTTGCGCAGCAGGCAAATATTCGCGTTCATCTTCGTCGTAACCAATAGCTAGGTTAGCATCAACGGTATCAAGACCTGAATCTTGAAGTTGATAAGCACGTAACTTGTTAATCAGACCAATGCCACGACCTTCTTGTTGCATGTACAACAAAATGCCACCACCAGTTGAAGCCATTAAAGCAATAGCGCCGCGAAGCTGATTGCCACAATCGCAACGCATTGAACCCAACAAGTCACCTGTGAAGCACTCAGAATGAATGCGAATCATGACTGGCTTATTAAAATCAGGCTTACCCACCACGATTGCTAAGTGCTCGGTACCCCCATCGTGAGGGCGGAATGCAACAATTTTAGCGAGATCTGCGTCTTCAAGTGGAACATGCGCTTGGCTGACAATTTTTAATGCCATTGCAGACTCAACGTTGTAAGCTTCAACGTCGTCAGCCGTTACAACGAGTGTATTTTCTGGAATTGGGCCCGTAACGTTGCTAATCAGTGCAGCAGGTAAAAGGCGAGATAGTTTAGTCAGTTTGACGCATGCCATTTCGAGCCGACTAGCAGGCTTAACTTTCCAGCTGGCCAAAATTTGAGCCGAAGCATCATGATCAACGTCAGCTAATGTTGGGTCAGCGGCTAAACCAACTAAGTGTGCATCAAGTGGGCTCTTTGACTCTGCAACCCAACCGGCTTCTAAAGTTGTAACCATGCCCAAGCGAAGGGCACGTTGACCGGTAAGTAAAACCTTAACTAAATCATTTGAAAGCGCTGTGAACGCTTCAATATGATGTAAATCGACAGCTTCAGCAGCCATCATCCATATTGCTTGACTACCCAAAGTAACCACAACAGGTTCGCCTCGTCGCAAATCACTGGTAACGCGATCTACAGAGGTTAAAACAGAATGCACACCGCCGTTGTGTGCAGGCATAATCTTAGCAGCGGATGATTTCATTAAAGCACCGAAAAATGGAGCGTGGATAATTAAGACAAACATTTAGTAAGGAAATTTACTAAGATCGCAATGTTACTGCTAATTTGTAAATATTATTGAATTTTATTAGGGACTACCCTTAATTATGGCTGCTTTGCAACAATTACGCCTTTGGGCTGACAACAAACTGACAAATGACCATAATGGTCGAATGGTTGTTGGTCAGCTTGGCCAGTCACTTGACGGCTTTATCGCCACCTCAACCGGCCATTCAAAATATATCAACGGTTCGGGTGGTTTAGCACACTTACATCAATTAAGAGCGAGTGTTGACGCTGTTCTGGTGGGCGTTGGCACAGTCGTGGCCGACGACCCTATGTTAACTGTCAGGTTGTGCTCGGGTCAGTCTCCGGCCCGAATTGTGCTTGACCCACAGGGCCGTGTGCCATCTCAAGCCAAAATGTTTCAAAATGACGGGGTTAGGCGTATTGTGTTGTCTCGACATAAAGAAAAGCTTAATCTGCCTGCGGGGGTAGAGGTGCTAATGCTTCCTGAACAAAAAAACTCAACAAGCTTACTAGTCAACCCGATCGATGTGCTTAATTTACTCGCTCAACAGGGCATGAAGCGTATTTTGATTGAAGGGGGCGCTCACACTTTAAGCCAATTTATAAATGCAGGGTGTATTGATCACTTGCACCTGATTGTGGCCCCTTTGATTTTAGGTGCAGGCAAAGCCGGTTTAAATTTGAACGCTTTAAAACATATGCAAAATGTTGAGCGTTTTAATGTTCAAGCTTATGCGCTTGAACCTGACGTGTTGTTTGATTGTGATTTGCGGCCAACGCATCAGCAAAAATCTTAGCGCTTTGCGCCCAAGTAGGTAAATCAAGGGCACATGTTTGAGCCCCAAGCTTAAGTTGTTTGTAAAGCTCATCATCAGTCATGATTGACTGTAAAGCTTGTGTAAGGGCGGCCACGTTGCCAGGCGCAACTAAAATGCCAGCAGACCTTGGTACGGTGTCAGGTATGGCCCCACCAGTTGTTCCAATAATCGGCAAACCCGCAGCTAACGCTTCAGCGAAAGCCATGCCGTAACCCTCATAGTGCGATGCTAAAACAAACACGTCAGCATTAGCAAAGTCATTCAGTAACGTCTCTTGATCAACCGCGCCTGCGCAATGAATGCGATCAAATAAGTTATGTTGTTGAATCAATTGTTTAATATGATGTGTTGTGGCCACATCACGCGTGTCGTCACCCACGATGTTTAGGTGCCAATCTAGAGCCGTCAGTGAGGCCAGTGCTTGAATAAGTACGTCAAAACCTTTGCGGGGAACTAACGACCCAACAGAGAGCAATCGCATGGGGCCATTGGTTGCTGCGGCATGGCGTAGATTGGGTTTATTGGATACCGCTTGTTCGATATGCGATGGGCGGTCTGTACCGGGGTAAGCCACGACGATTTCATGCATAAAAATATCAAAATCTTTTGAAACAGTACGCGCTGTTTCTGCACTTGTCACGATAACACCCGACGCGCATTTAAGGGCATCGCATTCACTTTGATGCAGTACTTGAGCTCGCTCAATAGAAATGCCAGCTTCGCGCGCCAAAGGGTGGTGTACTAGCGCTGTAAAGGGCCGACCTAATTGACGTAAATGCTGGGCGGCTTGGGGTAACACCCCGAGGGCTAAGCCGTCTATAACCAGCAGGTGCTCGCTGGGTACGTTTTTTAGCCTGTCAAGCGCTTGGTCGCAGGTAAGAGGTGTGGGTGAAGGAAAGCCATCACCTAACGCCAACGGGTATACCGACCAACCTTGCTCAGTAAGCGATCGCATGATGCGGCGCGCATAGGCATAGCCCCCGGTGGCCGTATTGAGGTCACCTGGGTATGCGAAACAAATAGGGCAAGTTTTGTTAGACAAAACGTTACCAAATTTTGGCTTCGTACCATGCGCGTGCAACATGCGACTCAGAAATATTGATACGAATTGAATGTAGCGCTTTACCGTCACGACCTAAACGGTCGTGACGAGCAGCATCAGCCAGCTTGTCAAAAATATGTTTAGTTAAAAATTCAGTCGTTGTATTTAAACCTGCAAACTCAGGTACAGCATCTAAATTCTTGTAATTTAAAGGTACCAAAATTTCTTTTAAAACATCATGGGCACGACCGATGTCGATCACAATACTATTTGCGTCAAGTTGTTCAGAAAAAAATGCGGCATCAATAACAAAAGTTGCACCGTGCAGGGCTTGCGCAGGCCCAAAAATTTCACCACGAAATGAGTGTGCCACCATAACATGATCACGAACTTCGACTGAAAACATGGTTGTTCCTTTAAGGGTATTTAATAACTTGACACAGCACGCTAGATTGCGGGCTGAATAGGTCGGGTAGTGTACGAGTTAATTCGTCAAAGGGTGTAGCTGGGGCCAATAAAGCGTCTAAGCAGGGGTCAGCGAGCAGGTTGATAGCGGCTTGCAAACGCCGCGCATAATGCCAACGGGCTTTGTGAGACGATTCAATATGCCCCACTTGGCAAGACAATAAACGTAACTGGCGGCTGTGAAAAGCCCCCCCCAATGGCACGCTGACGGCTTGAGACCCAAACCAACTGAGCTCAACGACAGTTGCTTCTTCACCAGCTAAACCCAATGCAGTGCTCAAACCCGCGGGGTGACCACTGGCATGAAACACGACATCACATTCGGTAGGGGCGTGGTCTGGTGTGGCAAAATTAATGCCTAGATCGCGGCAAATGGTTGCACGTTCAGGGTTGGTATCAACTAACGTGACTTCAGCCCCAGGTAAATGGCGACACAAGTAGGCAATTAACAACCCAATGACCCCGCCCCCTACGATCGCTAAGCGGTCAGCGGGTGCTGGGCGACCTACCCATACACCATTAAGAGCGGTTTCCATATTGGCAGCCAAAACACCCCGTGCAGGGGGAATATGGCTGGGTATGACTGATAAGGCACTGATGGGCGCATTAAAAACGGTTTGATGGGGTGAAAGCGAAAAGACATTTTGGCCTATAAGTTCATTAGGCCCGCTTGTTACGACACCGACGTTGCAATAACCATATTTCACCGGGAAGGGAAATTGCCCACCCATAAAGGGTGATTGCATACGACCATATTCAGACTCGGGTACGGCGCCTTTAAAAATAAGTGACTCAGTACCCCGACTAATTGCCCCAAAAAGCGAGCGAATTTGGGCTTGATCAGAAGCTAAAGGGGGTAATATTTCAGGTCGTATTTCAACCTGATGGGGGGCAACATACCAAAGTGCGCGAATTAAATCGATTTGAGTGTGCATAAACAACTGAATTAAAAAATATTTTTTGGAAAATGCAGGGTTTGCCCTATACTTGGCAACTTAGCGAAATTATAGGGTATGCCCGGGTATTTAGGGCGGCCTTAAAGTCGCCATGATGGCATATAAATCAGCCCGTGATTTAACCCTTAATTTAACTTTTATGTTCTAGGCTTATAAATGATGACGCAACGGCGTATATTGTTTGCAACGTTAGTAGCTGCCAGCGCCGCAGCTCTGTTTTATTTAATGTTTTTAACGCTTTCAGTTGGCGGTATTACTGGCATTGACACCGTTATTCTTGTTTCATTCGTTTTAATTTTGCCGTGGCTTTCAATCGGTTTTTGGAATGCAATCATTGGTTTTTTAATTAGCGTTTTTGCGCGCGATCCGTTGGCAGTCGTGAACCCTGCTGCAGCCGTGGTTGCGCCAGATCTACCCATTAGCACGAGCACGGCTTTGCTGCTGTGTATTCGCAATGAAATGCCAGCCCGATTGGTGCGTAATCTTGAAGCAATGATGCGTGGGTTAGCTCAAAGTGGTGAAGGGCAAAAATTTTATGTCTATGTTTTAAGTGACACCACTGATCAACAAATTGCTGAACAAGAGCATATGGCTTTTGAGCAACTAGCCATCACATGGCAAGAGCAAATCGCCTTGACTTACCGTCGTCGCGAAATAAATACGGGTTACAAGGCTGGCAACATTAAAGACTTTTGCGATCGTTGGGGCGTGCAACACGATTTTGCATTGGTGCTTGATGCTGATAGCTTCATGAGTGCGACTGCCATGTTGCGCTTAGTTCGCATCATGCAAGCTAGCCCAACAATGGGAATTTTGCAAAGTTTGGTGGTGGGGTTGCCTTCAACCAGCGCCTTTACCCGTGTCTTTCAATTCGGTATGCGTCTGGGTATGCGCTCGTACACCATGGGCAGCGCTTGGTGGCAGGGCGATTGTGGTCCTTACTGGGGGCATAACGCGGTTATTCGTTTAGCACCCTTTATGCAGTCTTGCGAAATGCCGATATTAAAAGGGCGTGACGGGCAAGAAAAACATATTCTCAGTCACGACCAACTTGAAGCCG
Organism: Burkholderiaceae bacterium; assembly: GCA_041688825.1. GTDB lineage: Bacteria > Pseudomonadota > Gammaproteobacteria > Burkholderiales > Burkholderiaceae_B > Algicoccus. The sequence continues at coordinate 33,499 of JBDNHM010000168.1, forward strand.
TTTTAATGCGTCGTGCAGGTTTCGAAGTGCGCGTTTACCCCTTTGAAGACGGTAGTTGGGAAGAAAACCCACCAACATTAAACGAATTTTTAGGCCGTGATTTACGTTGGTGTGCCGGTAATATGCAATACACACGGCTACTTAATTTACCTAAAATTAAGCCCACCAGCCGTATGCAACTTATTTTGGCAGTCATGATGTTTGCGGGCTCACCCGCATGGATCGTCATGCTTACGGCTTTTTCAGTGCTGATCGGCACAACCTACAACATCAATCGTGTTGTTGATTTAGGCCCAGGTTCCATTCTTTTCATAAGTTTACTTTTAATCATATTTCTACCTAAGCTCTCTAGCGCGGCCGAGGTAATGTTGCGTGCATCAACGCGGCGCAGTTTCGGCGGGTTGCTTCGGTTTAGCAGCGCCTTGGTAATTGATTCAATTTTTTCGCTTTTATTGACATCAATTATGTGGGTTTCACAAACCGTGTTCTTGGCAGGTTTGTTGTTTGGTAAAAACATTACTTGGTCAGGTCAGGCGCGCGACGATCACGTGGTGCCGGTTTGGCAAGCTGTGCGTCGTTACAGCCTGCATTTTGTGGTGGGGGCATTACTCATTTGGCCACTTGCTCACCTACACCCCGAAACAATTCCTTATGCGCTGGTCTTTATCGGCGGGTTATTGGTCGCCATACCTTTAGCTGTCATCACGTCTTGGCCCTCAGTTGGCTTATTTTTAAAACGTATTCGCTGGTTCGGCATACCCGAAGAATTTAACACCCCGGCAGTGCTAAAAGAGCTTTCTTTACCGGCTTTAAGCAACCAAGATTTGCGGTCACCTGACGCACCACCCTTGTCGAGCGGTGGCTAATGCACTACGTTCGTCTATACACCCGAGTTCTTAAGCAACTCGGGAAAGACGGGCGTGTGGCAGGTTGGCTATCTTTTGCCAACGTTTTGCTCGTCATGGCATTGTTTGCCGAGCCTATTTTATTTGGCAAAATTATTGATACCTTGACGCGTGCCACGTCAATGTCGCACGACGCGCTTTGGTCTGACCTTGTCCCGTTTCTAGCGGCCTGGATCATCTTCGGGTTATTCACGATTGTTTGTGGCACCATCATTGCTTTATTCGCTGATCGCTTGGCGCATAAACGTCGTCATGTTGTGCTGCGTCATTACTTCGAACATATTTTGCAACTCCCTTCGCACCAGCGCCATGGCATGCATTCTGGTCGCCTGATGAAAATTATGCTGCAAGGTGCCGATGCCATGTGGGCTTTGTGGCTTGGTTTTTTTCGTGATCATTTGTCGGCGTTTGTTTCTATCATCGTTTTGATTCCAATTGCGCTTTATATGAATTGGCAATTGGCTTCGTTGCTTATTGTGCTGTGTATCGTATTTGTTATTGTCACAAATATTGTATTAAAAAAAACGCACACGCTGCAAGGTCAAGTTGAGGGGCACCATTCTGACTTGGCTGAACACGTGTCAGACACTCTGGGTAATGTCGCCTTAGTTCAAAGTTTTGCTCGCATACAACATGAAGTACAAACATTAAGAGGCTTAAGCGATCTCGTTGTGAGGGCTCAATTTCCGGTTCTATCTTGGTGGGCTGTTGTGACAGTGTTGGTAAGATCAGCCACAACATTGACCGTTTTATCAATATTGCTTCTTGGGCTTTGGTTGTTTACCCGCGACCTCATTACTGTGGGTGAAATTGTTACTTTTATTGTTTTTTCCGGCATGATTATTGGTCGACTTGAACAAGTGGTGAGTTTCACCAATCGCTTAGCGATGGAAGCCCCTCGTTTAGTTGAGTTTTTCGATGTGCTTGATACCCACCCCCAAGTGCGAGATTTACCCCAAGCAGAACATCCTGGTCGTTTGCAGGGAAGGGTTGAGTTTAAAGATGTTGCGTTTTCTTATAACGGCAAAAGTAGTGCTGTAGAAAACCTAAATTTTGTTGTTGAGCCGGGCCAAACGGTAGCCTTAGTAGGTGCTTCAGGTGCAGGTAAGTCTACTGCGCTGGCTTTGTTACACCGCGTATTTGACCCCGATCAAGGACAAATTTTAATTGATGGTCAAGACATTAAAACGATGACACTAGAAGGGCTCCGTCAAAATATTGGTGTTGTATTTCAAGAAGCTTTACTGTTTAACCGTTCAATCGCTGACAATTTACGTGTGGGCAAACCCGACGCAACGATAGAGGAATTAACGCAAGCCGCCATACAGGCGCAAGCGTTAGATTTTATACAGCGGCAACACGAAGGTTTTGATGCCCGAATAGGCGAGCGAGGCCGTGCATTGTCAGGCGGCGAACGTCAACGCTTGTCAGTTGCTCGTGTGCTGCTTAAAGACCCCCCCATACTTATTCTTGACGAGGCCACAAGCGCTTTAGATGCCGACACAGAAGTTCGCGTTCAAGCTGCGCTTGAAGCGGCAGCCCAAAACCGAACCACGCTCATCATTGCTCACCGTTTGTCGACTATTCGGCACGCAGATAAAGTTTTAGTATTTGATGACGGGCGCATCGTTGAATCAGGTACATTTACACAATTGGCGCAAGCCGGTGGCATTTTCACTAAACTCGTGTCGCATCAGTTTGGTCGCACGGCAACACATTAAGATACGGAGCTTAATCGTTATGAGTGGTTTTTCAGCAGAATGGCTAAGTGTGCGCGAACCCGTTGACCATGCATCATGTAACAACATGGTTAAGCGCACCGTGCTTGACTATTTAAAAGTCACGCACGGCAAAACAATACCCAACTTAAGGGTGATTGATTTGGGTTGTGGCACCGGTTCAAATTTACGCGGATTAGCCCCATTTTTAGGTCGTCAACAAAGCTGGACATTGGTCGATTACGACCCGCTATTATTGAGTGCAGCCCGTCAAGCTTTACTCGATTGGGCTGACGAAGTGTTGATTGATGACGATCAAAACTTTGAAATTAAGCACAGCGATCACACCATTAGCGTTAAATTTTTGCAAACTGATTTAATGCAATCTTACGCCGACGTACTAGACATGAAACCAGACTTAATTACGGCAGCTGCATTTTTTGATTTAGTTTCTGTTGACTGGCTCATACAGTTTGCTCAAGCACTTAAGTCGCCTCTTTATACGGTTTTGACCTACAACGGTATTGAGAAATGGTTGCCGCCGCATTCCACTGATAAATCTGTGCTGAAGGCTTTTGTTGCGCACCAACAAACTGACAAAGGCTTCGGTTCGGCCGCCGGACCGCATGCTGCACAGGCTTTAATAAGTGCTTTGCAATCGCAGTCGTTTACCGTTTCGCAGGGTCTGAGTAATTGGGCTTTAAGCCAACCCGATCACCAGACGTTAGTTCGCTTGTTGGCTAAAGGTATCGCTCAGGCTGTTGTTGAGACCGGTCAGGTTGATCAGGGTGACATCAACGATTGGCTTGCTGCGCGCACTCGCGCACAAGGTTGTGAAATTGGTCATGTTGATATTTTCGCAATACCTATAGCCCCGGTTGCGGTTAACGATGTGTCGTCAGGTAACATTGCCAATTAACCGCCCGCTTTCATTTAACTTTAACGACTAGCCCCATGAATAAAATCATTTCTTTTCAACCAATCTTAGGGTGTTCGGCCGTCACATCTGAGCTAGCAGCGCCATATCATCATCGCTGGTTGGTTATCAATGATGACAATCAATTGATGAATGCAACCCAGCTGCCTGC
>JBDNHM010000169.1:0-2607 GCA_041688825.1 Burkholderiaceae bacterium
ACGAATGACAACAGCCTAAAATAGCCAGCATGAATACAAAAACACATCTAGATTATCATCGTGGGCATGTTGCATTAGGTATCGCAGGCTTTGGTACGTATGCACCCAAAAAAACAGTTTCTGCGGAACAACTGGCTAAAGAAGCCAACATTCCGGTTGAACGATTAACGCTGGGTATTGGGTTTGATCAAATTCACGTTGCTGACGAAACTGAGCACCCATTCGATATGGGCTTACATGCTGCCAAAGAAGCCTTAGATGATGCGGGCATTAAAGGTGAAGATATTGATTTAGTTATTTTTGTTTCTGCAGGTGATTATGACTATCGGTTTTGGTGCCCATCAAGTGCTATCGTTCGAGCCCTTGGTTGTCATCATGCCTATTCGTTTGAGGTGCGTAACGGCTGTGCAGGCGGCAACTTAGCGTGCAACATTGTCGGTGGCTTGATGGACCGTGACCCGTCAATACAAACTGCATTGGTTATTTGCTCAGATACGTTAAGCAAAGTGGTTTCAACAAAAGTAGAAGGCTGTCACCCACTTTTATATTTTGGTGACGGTGCGGCTGCAGTGGTGCTCAAGAAAAACCACCCCAGATATCAATTCTTAAGTTTTGCCGAGCATACTGATGGTGAGCTGTCTGATTTGCTGAGAGTTGATATCGGTGGCACGCGTTTTCCTGCAGGGCCCAATATTGAAGACTGGAACAAAAATTACTCTCAGGTTGACCCAGTTCAGTTTGCAGCATTGATCAATAAAGTTTACTTAAAAGAATATATTTCTGTCATTGAATTAGCCGTTAAGCGCTCGCGTCACAAAGTGTCTGACATGAACTACATTGTGATGAATCAAATTAAAAAAACATTACGCAATGATATTTTAGATGCCATTCAATTGCCGCATGACCACACCTATATTTCATTAACTGAGTTTGGCCACATTGGGCCTGCTGATGCGTTCTTTTCAATGGCTCTCGCTCACCGAAAAGGGCTGTTGCCCGAAGGTGAGTTAGCCATTATCGCAACCAGCGGTTTAGGCTTTTCTTGGGCCGCATCAGTTGTTCGTTGTTGAATTAATATTGCTTGGCTACTGGTTGGGTCGCAACCCCCATCGTCAATGCTATTTTAGAAACACCAGAGGGAAAGGCATTGATGAGGGTACTGTTATTTTGGCATTGAACCTCAGGAATTTAATTGAACACCCCCTCACTTTAAAAGACAAAATTATGCGTAATCTTAAACTTGAAACCTTTCCCCACCACTTAAAAATCACGACTCGATGGAAAGACAACGATGTTTATGGGCACATTAATAATGTGAATTACTACAGTTTTTTTGATACAGCCGTGAATCAGTTTTTGATCGAAAAAAATGTACTCGACATTGCCCACTCAACTATCATTGGCTTGGTGGTTGAAACGCAATGCCAGTACTTCAGCCCCATTGCCTTTCCAGACAACATTCAGGTTGGTGTATGCGTGACTAAATTAGGTCGCAGCAGTGTTCGCTATGAAATTGCAATATACAAAGAGGGCGCAGAATTACCCTCAGCCGCTGGCCACTTTGTGCATGTGTATGTTGATCGCGCTTTGGGGGTGTCGGTACCAATACCTGACTCAACCCGTGAGGCGCTCGCCACGTTGTTGATTTTGTGATGGTCACGATACAACGTATAGCGTATGACGACATAAACGTTGCATTTGGTTACAGATTTGATGTTAAAAAAATGACATAATTTACTGAGTATAAAAACAGCTTATTTAAAATGTAATGACTTGGCAAAATTAAATTGAAAATTTGTATAAACATCCGTAATTTGCGTACAATAAGTCTATGAAGGCGCTTTTCATAGAACTGCCACCCTTCGAGCGATTCCTAAGCGATTATTTAAACGATGAGGAATTTTTAACACTACAAAACTTTTTACTTAAGCATCCTGAAGCGGGTGATGTAATCGAGGGAACTGGGGGGTTACGAAAGTTACGTCATGGTGATCCCAAGCGTGGGAAGGGTAAGCGAGGCGGGCTACGGGTGATTTATTATTGGTGGTTAGCCGGCCATCAGTTTTGGCTCTTTACTATTTACGATAAAGACGAACTTGAAAATTTGAGCGCTTCTCAAAAAAAGCAACTCAAGTCTATTATGAAGTCTGAACTAGAGGCAAGAAAATGAAAAAAAGAGATGTTTTTGAAGAATTAACTGAGGGCTTTGAAGCGTTGGCGCAAAGTCGTTCAGGTAAGCTTACATTGCGTACGCATAAACTTGTAGTTCAACCTGCTGTTAACATCAGCGCCGCTGAGCTTATCTCATTACGAGAGCGCCTACAGTTTTCTCGACCCGTTTTTGCCAGTTTTTTAAGAACCAACCCTAGAACCCTTGAAAACTGGGAACAGGGGCGTGCAAAACCGAATGCACAGGCGGCATTACTTATTAAACTTGTTGCAAAGTTTCCAGATACAGTTGAGCGCTTGGCCACGGTTTAAGGCTATTTACCTTAATGATGTATTTTTGTATACCTAAATGACTAATATGCTAACCACCCCAACCACTCAAGTTGAACGCGATTTAGCCTACAACAGTTCGCTGGCGATCAGTAATAGTGCAGAAAT
>JBDNHM010000170.1:0-5298 GCA_041688825.1 Burkholderiaceae bacterium
AAGTGCTTTCTAAGCAATGTGGCTTTCTGCTAACATACTCAACTTGAGTCGGAGAGGTGGCAGAGTGGTCGAATGTACCTGACTCGAAATCAGGCGTGGGTGCGAATCCACCGTGGGTTCGAATCCCACCCTCTCCGCCAAACGGTCAATGATTAAGCGCCTTTCGAGGCTTTTTTTTTATTTACATACCTAAGAACATACCAATAGATACTTTCCGTGTTTAATGCGTATGTTTTGGCTTTACCGTTAACTAATTGACGAAGAGCAAGTGTTCGCCGCAAAAAGTTGATCAAAGCTTCCCATCCGCAATAAGCCAAGGGGGGGCATCAAAATTTATAAGATCTACACCCTACCCCACTGCCACCCCCTTAATACAGCTATGCTTCTATACGAATCACTTACACTTGAATACGCACATTCGATAAGAAAGCTTTTTCGGCAAAGCAGAGTTTAACTTTGGTGAATTTAGTTCCTAGAGGGTCCTCTGATGCTTCGCAAAGGTGTTCTGGCAACACAATACGTAGTCTCGAACGGACTCAAAAATACCTCTTCACTGACACCTCTTCTCTTTTTTATATGATCGCAATTATCCATCAGAACGTTCTCTTTCGAACACTATCAATAGCAGATAAGATAAGCATATGAAATCACGAGACCAATTCGAGTTAGTTATGCAAACCTGCGGTGGAAGAATTGTCTGCCGTCGCTGTCAAGCGTTTTCCAAAAGAACAAAGAGGCAATGCCAAGGGCCTGCTGTAGAGGGCAAGACGAAATGTCGGTTTCATGGCGGTAAAAGCACTGGGCCCAGAACTGCTGAAGGCAAACAGCGGGTTATTGATGCTAATACTGTGCATGGTCTTCAAACCAAACTGCTCAGGGAACAATACAGAAAAGATAATATAGAACTTGCAAGGTTGGAACAATGCTTGCATAAATTAGGGATGAAAGCACCCCGAACGCCGGGAAGAAAACCTCTAGGTCTGCAGTCCCGAGGTGGGTTCTTCGCATAACCCATTTAACCTCTTGTGCCGTGTTCTCAAATCGTTCCCAGCGTCAAAGTCTAGGGGTGTCTTTAACGCTTCCATGAAAGGTATTCCAACTAAATATGGCCGGCAGTGGCAAATTGGAAGTGAAAAGTTAGAATTAAAAAAAAAGATTAACCAGAATTAAAAAAATTAGTCGCCATTGGTTAATAACATTATGTGTTCGATTCGTGAAAGACTCAACCATGACGAAAACTTTAATGAGGTATTTATATGCAAGCGTTGATAAGTTTGATGATACTGCTTTTACTGGTGGTCACACCTATATGGCCAGCGCACGCTAGCTCTGATACTTTTGGTTTGTGTAAGTTCGTTGCAGATAATGCCCGTAAGTCACTTCCAATTCGAGTTGATAAATTAACCGAGATGACTAACGTGACATGTGTAAGCTTGTCTAACAAAGTAGTGCTTGTGTACATCGCTGAGGTAAACCTCACAAAAGACTACTTATCTGCAATTGACCTTCGTGCATTAAAACCTGCCATATTGAATACATGGTGTTCGGATCCTAGTATGAGGCGCACACTGGAAGTGTTTGATGTCAATTACCGCTACTATCTGCAGGATGGGCTATTCATTGGCAATATAGAATTGAAAAAAACGGAATGTCGGGGGAGCAAGTAGCTTAATCAGTATGGCAATCTCAATTTACCTCAACATATAGAAACTTCTACCATCTCTATTGAAACCAAACTTACTCATTCGTTGAACTACCTCTAATGAGAGGTGAGCATCAGCAGTCTGCTCAAGAACGAATCTTTTTTAAATGGGCCGCAGGGATTGAACCAAAGCGCTGTAACACTAGGTCTCCATTGCATTGGTATGAGTGATAACTAAGCCCTCTGGCTGACAACGCTTCTACATAGACCGTTTTCATCAACCTTGACCTATCAGCCCACCTTTTATTAGTACTATCCCAAGGCCACCAAGACTGTTGGCCAACGACATGCAAAATTTGAACTACAACCCCCAAATTCAATTGATCACTATCGTCTTTCACAACTATTGCCAAATCACCTTTACGAAGTACCTTTGAGTGCTTTCTGGTTTTAGGATTTTCGACCTTACTGCTAGGCTCATTCAGACCCGTTGCGGGATCAACTTCTAGCGTAGTTTTTGGGATTTCGGGAGTTACTTCGGTTGATAATTGAACGAGTGTCTTAGTCATGCTCATCTCCTGTTTAGCCACAATTGACAACATGTCGGGGGTGGCAATCTGGATCAAATCTCCCCGGTCCTTTATCTGGTGGACCAATCCTGAAAACAAAACGCTAGGACAAAAAAAACCCTCCACCAAGGGAGGGCGACGCTAACCGATGGTTTGCTCTAAAAAAAAAGCCACATCCGTCTAAACGGGCCACCTTGTCCGATTAGACAGGTTGGCGTGAGCGTCAGCCCAACTCTTAATGCAAATAACATTGTATGACATGAGGTGAGAATTTACGATCAATATTTCAGATACAAGGCCGGGACCAAAAGCCTCACAATCAAATTAAGGACAAAGATATTGACCACAAATTTCATAACAACTCTCGAGGATTAACCTTGAGCGCATCAGCTAATTTTACGATGGTCATTATCGTCAGGTTATGCTCGCCTCTTTCAACGCCCCCAACATAAGAACGATCTAAATCAGCAGACAGCGCTAATTGCTCCTGTGATATGCCCTTCTTCTTACGCTCGCGTCGGATAGCACCACCCAATGCAACGAGCGTATCAGCACCAGCATATGATGGGGACGGTTTTGCCATCCTAGAAGGTTGCCAGTTTGACGGATATAAGACCACGGGTTAATATACCCAAAACTTAAGTGTTTTTGATAGGGTGTATTTAAAACAATCGAGTCAAGCAATGAGAAAATGTTTGTGCCTGCTAATTTCAACGCTGTTATGTACAACCACTTTTGCGTTTGAAAAATTAACCTTGATTTGTAATATTGAGGGCACTAAGGTTTCACTTCTTCACCCGAATAATGATGAATTTTTATCTGAACGAATCCAAATTGATATCGAACCTTTTCTAGCATCTTCCGAGAGACCGGACTTGTCGTTCTTATCCTACAAAATTATAGTTAGAGGTTCCCCTCCTTTAATGATGACAATGTTCGCGCCAGAGAACTCAGTCACCAAAATCCTAAATGGCCATTCCTTCGAAAACAAATCTAATTTGGATGTTCTCGAATTTCAGTATAAAGATGGTAAAAATAGGCTACAAGAACTTCGTATCGACAGGAAAACAGGGTTTTTAGAAGCTCACACATACATTTTTGGAATTCACCCACTAAACGAACTAAGTTGGGGTCAGACTGTCAGATACACCGGCAATTGCATAAAGCAAGTGCCTAGCAAGAATCTGTTTTGAAAGTGTTAAAACATTTGCCCAGAGCACACTCCAAGCAAGGTCACAAACATACTACGCACCGACAAGATCTGGCACAAAGGGTCATATCTTGTAGTAATGAATTAAAAGATTTGAAGTTTGACGAACATAAAACTGAGGGATAAGATACCAGAAGAAAAAGTTTTTATCAGTTACAGTGAATTCACGGGCAAGCTCAACCCTAGTTCAGGTCAAATTCGATACTTTAAGTTGCTGTAGTTGCAATAACTTTATTTGCTTGAATTCAATACGGATAGAACAGCAAGCCCCACCCCTGTCTTATGGGCTAGACATCAGCAATAATTCTCGTATTGGCGTCTGATACGAGAGCTCTGGAGAGTCCTACTGTGATCGAACTCGGGGTTTTGTATATATTCGTTGCTATAGTTGCGGTATGTCTGGTGTACGTATCCGTTTACAAACTTTCAAACCAGATACCAGCCGCAAACCCTAATGCTATCGGTCCGAAAGGCATTGCTGGGTGGCTTCTTATTTTGATTGTTGGGCTTATTTTCTTTGGCCCATTATTAAATTTTGCGCAGATTGCGACAGACTTCAATCAGACCGAAAAAAAATACCCAAATCTGCTAAACCATACAAACTGGATCGACTTCAAGACATCTGTTTGGATAACTACTGCCTTAGAAACCGCCATTACCATTTATGCGGGGTACATCTTGGCACGTCGTCGTGACCCATCTGCAGTTTCTCATACGGTCATAATAATATGGTTTGTTTTGCCAACAATCTTATTAGTTAAAGTACTTCACCTTCCAGTAAGATACTTAAATATTGACATTAGCGATTTATTAAACGGTACAAATGTTGCAATTTATTTTTTCACCGCTATCGCTTGGACCACATATCTAGACAAGTCCAAACGTGTCAGAAACACCTATTACCCTGACAGCGAACCAACATTGGTAAACACTCCAAATGCTCCAATAGAAGATCAGCCCGAACTGATTAAGCACCTCCCCAAGGCGACGCCACATCAAGAGCCCTTGATACGAGGTAGCACCAATAATATGGAAGATAGTGAAAGTACAGAATCACTCAAGCCCCATGAAGCAGACTTGAACGTAACGGCCTTAGACCAATCTGTAACCTACATTACAACTGTAAACAAAAACCCGTCGGTCAATAACAGTACTGAGACTCAAATGTCGGCTTCACAAATAGAAGCCTCCCAGATTCTTCTCGATTACGACGAGAACGTCAAATTTGCACTTACTAGCATCGACGGATTACCGCAAAAAGTAAGAAATCAATTCTTAGTCGAGGCTTTAGAAAACCCTGCCAAGGACATGATGGAACTTAGAAATAGGGTAATCCTAAAAACTCTTGGCAGACCAGACTTGGCATGGAGCGAAGATCTCGAGAAGATAATTCAAAATTGCAATACAGCTCTTCCTGAAGATGTCGAGGAACTAATACGAGTGTTTCCCATTTTGTCCAAGCGAATGCCTCCAACTGAAGTACTTGATAAAGTTTTTGGGTTGCCTAACAAAGAGTTTAAAGTTGAGCAGGCTGGAGGCTAATCGACCGTCTGCGTATTTCACTGAACGTGACCGGCGATTTTAAAAAAGCGTGACCGATGTGGTTAGGTTGCAAAGGTAGTGATTAATTTTATCCGAAACGAGCACATGGTGCGGGTGTTGATGTGCCATAAAATTTTCTTTATTGTTAAGGGCATTGGTGTGCTAACAAACTTTGAATCATGAGGCTCGCTTTGTGAATGAACACCGCAACGCCCCCGTAATAGCAGATTCGATTGGGGCCACTTTAGCTCCGGTCGGTACGGAGTGCCAGAAGCTACCCTACGTGCCCCCGTATGTGACGCGCCTCTTCCCCTGCTCTCTACGCGCAAAGCCGA
>JBDNHM010000171.1:0-15644 GCA_041688825.1 Burkholderiaceae bacterium
ATACAGGCTATAGATTCTTACATTTGTTGGTACAACGAAAAGAGGATTAAAATTTCTCTTGGATCACTCAGCCCGCTCGAGTACCGAGCGAGCCTTGGGTATAAGATTTAAATCAATCCAACTTTATGTCCGCACCCCCCCTGATTAATTGGTTGAAAAAGACTTGTGGTTTGTATGTGACGTCCAAGCAAGACAAGGAAATTGCCACTACACGTTATAAGGCTGTCGCTCAAGAAAGGAAGCAAAATGACCATTGATATAAAGTCTGCCCACATCACCCGAAAGGGTGGCAATGTATTTGCAGATCTTGGGTTCGATCCAGATGAAGCGGTGAAGCTACAAGCAGAATCACGCCGAATCATCGCTGAAAAGCTGGCACTTAAGTTGCAGTTGATGGAAGAGATTGCTGTATGGATCAATGATCGAAAACTCAAGCAGGCTGATGCCGCTTTGATTCTCGGTGTCACGCGGCCACGCGTATCAGACGTGATTCACAAGAAATCAGTCAAATTTAACATTGATGCATTGATCGACATGTTGTCGCGAACGGGTAAAAACATTCAGCTTTCTGTGCGTTGACATTCTCTTCGGGGTATAGACCGAAGAGAATGTCAAGGTTGCATCACGTGGCCCGAAATCTATAATTAACAGGGTCAACCTCTAAAATTAACCATCCGCTTGACCGCACGTATTTGAATAGATGGGTGTTTGCACTCCTGCCTTTCAGGTCACAAATAACGCCCAAGAGTTGCAGTCAATGCTTGACCGAACGGCTTACCCCTTAATTCTTAAAATCGATCGTTCAGGCGGTGGTTCGGGCATCTAAACATACTCACCGAAGGCGGTATCCGCTTCCCAAAATGCACTGGCATCTAATAGCGATACAAAATCGGTGAATCGCGCACTGAACAATGACTTGCTAAACAGTAATCCGTTGAATGTGCATAAGCGAAAAGCACTGACATATCCGCTGTTGGTTCAGCAGTTCATTCATGGAAACCTGCTAGATTTGACGGGTTTTTTCCAAAATGGAGATCTGGTGCACTTTAGTTACTCTAGAGCGATTGATGTCATCAGCAACGCGTTTGGCTCCTCTTCAGTTAGTCGTTACCGGCAACTGGCCACGGCACCCGCTCAATTATTTGATATCATGCGGCATTTTGGTCAAACATCAGGTGCACATGCGTAAGTTGACCTGTTGTTTAACGGTAAGGTTGATAAATGCTCGGCTTGCCGTTCATGCTGATCAATAAAACATCGTAGGGGCCTTTTTGACCGCCGTATTCCGGGCCATTCATACCTGGGCTACCTATGGGCATTGCGGGCACCGCGAGCCCAATGGCCATTGGTTTTTCCACTAACAATCTTTTTATTTATTTAGCAGGCACATGCCCTTCAATGGTGTAACCACCAATTCATGCGGTGTGACATGAGGTCATTAAGGCTGGCATAGGCAGGTTTTTACGCACGATATCGTGCCCGACTGTATAGGCTTTTACAATAAACCCGTTTTGCTCTAAATGGTTGGCCTAATCGGTACAGCAACTAAAGATGGGACTTTTCCACATTTCAATCACGGGTTTGTTTGTCACGGCCCTGTTGTCGAAAGCTTTGATTCAGACGATCAATTCAGGGCGGTTGCACCCAGGTCAGAAGTGGCAAAAAAGCAAAGCCATCAACGTGCAGGTTTGTATCACCAAGTCTGGAATACTTTATTTGAATTGCATGCAGATCGAAGTTTTAAAGACGACCAAACCCCCGGAAATATGGCGTTAACGGGTGAGGTGGGTGAATTGTCTGAGGTTTTTCAATGGATGAGCGAAGCCGATTCACAGCATGCCGCAACCAACCCAGAAACAGCACAAGCCGTTGAAGATGAAATTGCTGATGTGTTGTTGTACCTGGTGCGTTTGGCAGATGTATTGAAAGTTGATTTAAACGAAGCCGTCACTCGAAAGTTAAAAACGAACGCGCTAAAATACCCCATAGCAAACTCGCTTTGTGTCCTGCAGCGTGCTCGACTGTACTTTGTCGGTGCCGTAAAGTTATATTCAATATGCCCGACGCCTCTTCACATCGTGTACGCGTCGGTTCTCATTTTTGCTTCTGGTTCTTCCATGGCGCATTGTTTTTCCAGTTCGCTACTGTGCCCATGTCTTTGATCGATAGAAGGCTCTTTGCGGGCACGATTTAAAAGTGATTGGTATTTTCCTAGCCAAACCACATGTTCAGTTTTTTCCTTTATTTGGCACAGTATTGATTAATTTTTTTGTAAAGTTGCCATGAAAGCATTCCTTGATTTCATGGGCTCTTGGTTCACGTTGACCTAGTAAATGTGCAATGTCTATACGAACTGCCATTTCAATACGTTCTAACGCATCTAAAGCCAAAATTCGTAGCTTTTTATCAAATACGTAAAGCTGAACGATGTGTTCAAACCGGCTTCCAGAAATAAATGTGTCTCGTCGAATGGGCTTGCCGTGAACTAGAGAAGCTTTTTGATCTATTTCCCGCATTGAATACCAATAACCGCTAAGCCGGTAGTAACCAAGTCGTTCTAAATAGTCTAAAGCTGCAACGTGACTATCAATTGTTTAGCAACCTTCCTACATAAAGACGCAGCCATTGAACATCGCTACAATCAGTTAACCAACATAACTTGCAAGCATCGCTTGATTACAACACTTGCTTAAATATTAAGAACATTCAGCATGCGTGACAACGACTTAGCCACAACCAAGCCTTTAATTGATACAACCCAACTAGCGGCTGCGTTAGAACAGTTTGCAGCCGAGCGCAATTGGTCACAATTTCATTCCCCTAAAAACCTTGTTATGGCGTTAACGGGTGAGGTGGGTGAATTGTCTGAGGTTTTTCAATGGATGAGGGAAGCCGACTCACGGCATGCCGCAACCAACCCAGAAACATCACAAGCCGTTAAAGATGAAATAGCCGATGTGTTGCTTTACCTGGTGCGTCTAGCAGATGTGTTGAACGTTGATCTGAACGAAGCAGTCATACAAAAGTTAGAGACTAACGCGCTTAAATACCCCGTAGCAAACTCGCTGGGTGTCAGTACGAAATACAACAAAAAATAGCAGGCCTTTAAGCGAGTATTCAATATTATGATTGTTTACCAAGCCAACAAAACTGAGTTCTTGCACCACAGCGATTTTGATGACATTGAAAATATCGTTCGTGAGAAATATACATCGACAACGGGGCGACGGGTGCCTCAAGCAGAGCTTCGCTCTTGGAAGTCATCATTAGCGGATATGGCTAAGGTGCTGCGTGACCCTGATTTACCTTTTGACATGGGTGTGGCGATTGAACTGCATATTCCACAAACATCAAAGCGCATTGACATCATGCTGACAGGTCGAGACGACCAGGGTCAAAAAAATGCTGTGGTGGTTGAACTGAAGCAATGGGAGCATGCAACCGTTTCAAAAAAAGACGCGATTGTGACGACGTTTTTAGGCAAAGGCTTGCGTGAGGTCGTTCACCCGTCTTATCAAGCTTGGTCTTATGCATCGCTGCTTGAAGGTTTTAATGTTTCTGTTTATGAGGGCGGTATCAATATTAAGCCCTGCGCATATTTGCATAATTATGAAAAAGATGGGGCAATTGATTCACCGCATTACCAAGAGTATTTAAACAAGTCGCCGCTTTTCTTAAAGGGTAAAGCAGAGCGTGAACGGCTGCAGCATTTCCTGAAAAAATTTATAAAAGTAGGCGACACGCATGACATACTTTATGAGTTAAATAACGGAAAGATCAGGCCTTCAAAAGCACTGGCTGATTCACTTAAAGGTCTGCTAAACAACAAACCAGAATTTGTTTTAATTGATGATCAAAAACAGGTTTTTGAATCGATTCTTTTAGCCGCACAAACGGCAACTGTTGACAAACCTAAGGTTGTGATTATTGAGGGTGGCCCCGGTACAGGCAAAACAGTTTTGGCTATTAATCTTTTGATTCGCTTGACATCAATGAAGCTAGTAGGTAAATATGTTTCAAAAAATGCAGCCCCACGAGATGTGTATCAAGCCAAACTAACGGGCACCATTACCAAAACCAAGTTTTCGCATATGTTCAGTGGTTCGGGTTCGTTCATTGATATTGAAC
This sequence comes from Burkholderiaceae bacterium, assembly GCA_041688825.1. Taxonomy (GTDB): domain Bacteria; phylum Pseudomonadota; class Gammaproteobacteria; order Burkholderiales; family Burkholderiaceae_B; genus Algicoccus. Next base: position 4,129 of record JBDNHM010000171.1, read on the forward strand.
CAAATAGTTTTGACTTTTTAGTGGTCGATGAAGCCCATCGATTAAATAAAAAAAGCGGCCTCTACGGTAACCTCGGTGAACACCAGGTGGGCGAACTTATTCAGGCTTCAAAGTGTACGATTTTTTTCATTGATGAAGACCAGCGCATTGCATTACAAGATGTTGGCACCCTTGACACCATTACAAATTTTGCAAAGGCAAAGGCTTCTAATGTTGAAAAGCATTTATTAGAGTCACAGTTTCGGTGTGGGGGTTCAGACGGTTATTTGGCTTGGTTAGACAATACTTTAGGTGTTCGCCCCACTGCAAATACTGATCTTGATCGTGATAGCTATGACTTTAAAGTTTTTGATTCACCTGAAACCCTGCACCAAGCAATAGAAGATAAAAATAGCAATAATCGCGCCCGAGTGGTTGCGGGTTATTGCTGGCCGTGGCGCAGTAAAAAAGATTCAAAAGCATACGACATAGTTATAGGTGAACACTACAAACGCCAATGGAACTTGACACAAGATGCCAGCCTTTGGATCATTTCACCCAACTCAATAGAACAAGTCGGCTGTATTCACACTTGCCAGGGGCTTGATGTTGATTACATTGGTGTCATTGTTGGGCCAGACTTTATCGTTAGAAATGGCATCATACAAACCGACGGTTTCAAGCGTGACACCTTTGATAAAACCATTCGTGGGTTTAAAAATCGTACTAAAAATAAAGACGCAACCATTGCCCAAGAAATCGACTTAATCATTAAAAACACCTACCGAACCCTAATGACCCGAGGCATGAAAGGCTGTTATGTGTATTGCACAGACCCTGAGACTGCAGAGCACTTTAAGGGGCGTATGGGTGGCGGTTGATTGCTGGTGCTGATGACCGATTCGATGAGCACTTAGCCACATTAGAGAGCAAGGTAATAAAGAAATGACAAAAAAACTCGACGACATCATGTCTGCGCTACCTACACAAAGGCGTCAGCGAATAGAGGCGCGGGCGGTTCAGCTTTCAACGCTGAAAGACTTGCGCCAAGATTCACATCAGACACAGAAACAGTTGGCTTTAACCATAGGTGTTGGGCAAGACACGATTTCGCGGCTAGAAAAGCGCAATGATATGTTGCTATTAACTTTGCGACAATATATTGAGAGTATGGGTGGTCAGCTAAATCTTGTGTCGCAATTTCCGAACCGTTCACCCGTTATGCTTGAGCATCTGGGCTCGCAACCTACCATTCAACCATTCGTAAAGGAAAAGGTTCCTGGTGGGGCTGCGAGACGCCGCACCCGTTCTTGATGTTACTGTTTAAGGCACCTTGGTCGTGATGACCGAAACAATCTTGCCTGCTACCAGCCTTTCGAATCTGAAAGTAGCGACTGCATTTAAAAAGTTTGCAACTGACCGCAATGGGTCACAATTTCATTCCCCTAAAAACCTTGGCATGGCGTTAACGGGCGAGATGTGTGAATTGTCTGAGGTTTTTTAATGGATGAGCGAAGCCAATTTACACCACGCCGCAACTAACCCAAAAACAGCACAAGCCGTTAAAGATGAAATAGCTGATGTGTTGCTTAATGGACCCTGATTACTATGTGTTGGCGCCGACACTGCTATCAACACTTTCAAATTGGACAGGACAGAAATGTCACTTCTTCAAATCGCATCATTGCTGATTGTGCTTGCCGGGGCTTTCGGGGCCATAAACTACCTTTTCCTGCGATTGCCGTCTGCGATCGGTATCCTTATTGTGGCGCTTCTCGCCTCGATTGCAGTGATAACCACTGACGCGGTATTCCCGTCGTTGACACTTGAGGAACAAATCCGCGCGCAGGTGTTGGAAGTCGATTTTTCCGACGCGTTGTTGAAAGGGATGCTGGGCCTTTTGCTATTTGCCGGTGCATTGCACGTCAAATTGTCCGACCTGCGCCGAGACTGGGTCGTGATCTTCCTGATGGCCACGATCGGGATCGGTCTTTCGACCGCAATCGTCGGTGTCGGTTTCAGCTGGATCACAGGCATGCCCTTGATGACCGCGCTGGTGTTCGGTGCCCTGATTTCACCGACTGACCCGGTGGCGGTTTTGGGCGTGCTACGCAATGCGGATTTGCCAAAGACGCTGGAAACCAAGATCGCCGGGGAGAGTCTTTTCAACGATGGTGTTGGTTACGTCGTTTTTCTGGTGCTTATCGGCATCGCCTTTCCTGCAGGCGATCAACATGACACAAGCGTTGCGGATACCACGATGCTTTTTGTGCAGGAGGCATTCGGCGGGGCAATACTGGGGCTTACTCTCGGGTGGCTGACCTTCCGGGTGATGCGCCGGATCGACGACTATTCGCTCGAAGTCCTGATCACCCTTGGCCTTGCGTTCGGGGGCTACGAACTTGCTGTATGGCTTCATGTGTCGGCACCGATCATGGCCGTCTGCGCAGGGCTTTTGATCGGCGACATCGGCACCAAACACGGTATGTCCGAGGAAACCCGACGCTATGTCGAGGCCTTCTGGAAAATGATCGATGAGATCCTGAACGCGGTCTTGTTCCTCATGATTGGGTTCGAGGTCTTCGCAGTGGCGTTCGACGTCGGTTTGTTGATCTCTGGCGCTTTGGCAATCGGCCTTGCCCTGCTGGCCCGGCTTTCATCGGTTGCGGTCCCGGTGCTGATCTTGAAACCGTTTCGGACCTTCAGCAAAGGCGTGATCCCGATCATGACTTGGGGCGGACTCAAGGGCGGGATTTCGATCGCGCTGGCGCTGTCGCTGCCCAGCGGAGAATGGAAGCCTACGATCCTTACCGCCACCTACATGGTCGTTGTCTTCTCTATCATCGTGCAGGGGCTGACGGTGGCGTGGCTGGCCGAGCGCGTAAGCCGTCAATCGGAACTGCCACGAGATTGAAAAGGGCCCGCATTCTACCCGCTCTCCGCGATGCCATCCAGCGCGGCTTTGTCTAGATTTTTTTCCAAAAGTGGCGTGGCGATGAAGCCCGGCCCGACCGAATTCACACGCACTCCGCCCTTGGCGTATTCCATTGCAGCAACTTTCGTCAGGCTGATAGCGAGAGCTTGTAGCGTTGGTGTTCCAAAGGTTGATGACTTGAAAACGGCTGATGGTCTACAAAGGGACTCCTTTGTTACCAATCAAAACTATCAAGTTGTTTTTAAAACGATTGTTGAGTCAGGGAAGTTGCCTACTGCAGAGGGAAAGTCAGCTTTGTACTCAGATCGTCAAGAAGGTAGGGTTTGGATACAATCATTGGTATTCGGACAAAATTTGTTTGCTCTAATTGAAATTAAGGGTCTAGGTGATAACAAGTCGTCCACTGAATATTTTTGTATATCATCTGGATGGCAAGGTTGGTGTCGAGACATACAATCTCTATTTGTTGATGCTGAAAAAATTTCTAAATAAATACATAGAAATAAATTGCGTACCCAATAAAACCTTTTAGATTCTTAGTGGTTTCACTTGCCAACCCAAACGCAACGCCAAGAGCCCCAACAATCATATGTCTATAAATTTCATATCTACGGGCCTGATTGAGATGGACTTTAGAGGGTTATACCTAAAAGATTGGAATCCGAATGGGTATAACATGTTGTTTGGTCAGAAGTCAGAGAAACTAGAGCACCAAATCGATCAGCTTGAGCTCGAAGATATGTATATCAACGGAAATTTATCATGCTCGGCGCTCATGATTTATCATTATTCGGCTTCGAGATGATGCGCAAGTTGCTACAAGAGTCGCGTTGGCAAATTCGCGTCATGGTATTAACTTTTTTGGGGTACGTCGTCATGGCGCCTTGGCAAGTGACCCGCGCTCAGGCCAGCACTGAATTGACGTTGTACGGCATTGTCGACACCGGCGTGGGTTACACAAAGACCAAATTTAATGAGCCCACCCTGGGCCAATCTAAAACTGAAAGCAGAATTGGCATGAGCAGTGGCGCGCAAAGCGGGTCTCGCTGGGGGTTACGTATCGAGGAGTCTTTTAACAGAGATACTGCTGTGATAGCTATTCTTGAGTCGGGGATTTTCAGTAACACTGGCGAGCTGGCTCAAAACGGGATTTATTTTGGGCGGCAGTCCACCCTTGGCCTAGAAAACCGATCGCTAGGCCGTGTAGACTTTGGTTTACAAACCAACCTAGCATCAAATTACTTTTTGGCAGTCGATCCGTTTGTGCTGGGCTTCGGTCAGGCCAACATGGGCGCGTCTTTCGGCTCAGCCGATACTTTTCGATACAGCAATTTGCTGTTATTTCAAACGCCAGACAATCAGCCTTGGCGTTTCGGGATTGGCTATTCGAACAATCTCAGTGTGTCGGCGGTCTATCTTGACAGCACCAATCCCAGCATCTTGCCAGCAAGCAGCTACTTATCCAATAGCGACAATCTTCGCGGATTAACGCTTGGCGCCAAGTACAGTCATCCTTTGCTAACACTGGTGGCAAGCTTTGATGCCGCTCAAGCGCCTAAAAATATTCCGGCGGGCGAACTGCCCTATCCGCTAACCCCCAACAGCAGCCCGATACTCAAGGAATGGATCCTTGGTGCCAGCTTTAAGACCCACCCCGGGGCCGCAGTGACTTGGTCCGCTGCCATTGGGCAAACTTTTAACGGGGCTTTTTCTGGTCAAGCACCGGGCAATAACTTTGCAGGTACCAATCTGCTCACAGACACGCTTGGCGCCCAAATCTTATTTGCCTCGGGCTTTAACACCAACTCGTATATGCTGGGATTTTCTTGGAAAATAGACTCAGTGCAAAGACTCTTCGGCTCATGGCAAGCCATGCAGCCCAACACAAATATCGCCACCGTGACGCCACTGGCCACTGCACAAACCGTCAGCTTGGCCTACACTTATAATTTCTCGCAGAGAACCAATCTGTACACTTGGGCATCAGCAGGTAAAAATTTCCAAATGTTTGAAGGCAACCATGCCGTTGAGGTGGGCGTCGGATTGCGGCACTTGTTTTAAACGCGTGAGCGTTAAATGCATGCGCACCAAACCCGCATAGACGGTTTGCGCTGGGCTGGGTCGCAACAAAAAATACCCTGAATTATTTCAACTATGTGTGGTGGATTCGCGGGCGGGATCATATTTTCCCATGGGTTAGTGACTTTGCCGGCATTGCCAGACACTGGACTTGGAGAGAAGGCTGAGTTAATTCTCGAATTTAGGCAACTCGCCTATTCTGGCTCAGGGGTGAAGCCGGGTCGCTAGTGGCGTGAACTCCCATCACGTTTTTTTAATTTCTCAAACTTTTTTTCACGGATGATTTGGTTGTGTTTAAATACAAACGAAATTAAATTAAATGCTCTCGACACAACCTTGCTTTTTAGAATCAAGTGGGTTGGTACGGGGCTATACAGACCGGTTAAGATTTCCAACAATATGACATGGCTGTTATAACTTACTCTGTTAATGTTTATTTCTCTGTTTGTGTTGAAACCCACAGATATTAAAAATTGAAGGGCTGATTTATGTTCAATCTCATTCTAAGTGCTCTTGTGCCTGTGGCTTTCGTGGTGCTTCTTGGATACCTTGCTGGTCGCAGCAAACTGGTTAACCAAGATGGCGCCAAAAGCCTGTCAACGGTGGTGGTGAATTTTGCCTTGCCTTGCGCGTTGTTTGTGGCTATTTTTGGGTTCAGCCCGAGTCAGTTTGAAAACATCCCTTATGTCGTGACTTTGTTGGTCAGCATCACGCTACCTTTTTTTGCAGCATTCTTCTTATCGCTGCTGGTTTGGAAAAAGCCAACGGGTGAGGCGGCGCTATTTGGCAGTAACAGCGGCTTTCCAGACATGGCATATTTTGGTTTGCCAGTGGTATTGACGGTCATTGGGCAGCAAGGTATGTTGCCCATCATCGTGGGCAATATCGTGACGAGCATTATTGTCATTCCTGTTGTTATGGCCATGTTGCACAAAGGCCAAGCCAGCGGTAGCCAATCGAACGTGCTGAGCATTGTTTTGAGCACCCTTAAGCAACCGGTGGTTTGGGCTCCCCTCACTGGACTGGTTTTGGTCTTGCTCGGCGTAAAGCTACCCGAATTAGCCACTGGCTCGTTAAAGCTTCTGGGTAATATTTCTGGTGGCCTCGCGCTTTTCACGCTCGGCGTGTTGCTGTCATTTCTCACCCCTAAGATCGACAAGCCAGTTGTCTTGGTTGTTTTTATTAAGAACCTAGTCATGCCTGCGCTTGCGGTTGCGTTAGCGCTAGTGTTTAAGTTAGATGGTGATTTGGCCAAAGGTATTGTCATCATTGCTGCTTGCCCGGCCGCTACGATGGGTGCAATGCTGAGCTCGCAATTTAATGTGGCTCAAGACAAAATTCCCGCCCAAATTCTAGCCAGTAATGTTGCAGCCATATTGACAATGGCGATGTGGATTTTTATTGCAGAAAAACTGTTTTAAGTCCTCGCTTGATTAGCAAGCTAAGGTATCGCTTCTATCTTTTTAAGGAAAACAGACATCAGAGCAGGCTTTGCGGTGCCAGTGGTTACTAAAAGATGAACGTCTATAAACCTTTAATCATCTATAACCTCACGCACTCGATTACCCTCATCACCGATGGCTGCACCAACTACCGCCATCAAGCCTGATTTATTTGCCGGTTCTGTGGTCTGGCCGATTCACGGGTTATTCCAGATCGCACCACCAGCTGGACGTTCGAGAACCGAAAATAACAGGTACTAAAAAAAACAAAAATAGCAGGCCTTTAAGCGAGTATTCAGTTTGTCTGTCATCACAGCTCCAATTATTGTTGACCATCATGATGCTCATTACGCTTAGTATCAGTTTTTTCTAAACGAATGTGCAGTCTTTCAAGCCCGCAACGCCACCCAACTGATTAATTGGTTGAAAAAGGCTTGTGGTTAGTTAACTAGCATACAGCTTCTTCACAACACCCAAAATTTTGCCATGGTGTTAACGGGTGAGGCGGGTAGGCGCTAAATATCTCCCATTATTTTTGTGATTGATTTTCAAATTAAAGAATGCTTTAATATAATTTTCTAAATTAAAGAATGTTTTAAATGAATCGCGCGTCAGGTTTCTATGTGGTGTCAACGACCTTAGGCGAGTCAGTGAATGCTTTTGTGCCACACGCGTTGCCGCCCAAAAACCCAGTTTTAGTTGCTTCTGAATTTCAAGAGCTGAATCGACAGGCTGAAATTGCACTGGCGCGTTTGGCTGGTGTGTCAGGTATGGTGCCGTCAGTTGATTGGTTAATTTATAGCACTATTCGTAAAGAGGCTTTGCTGACATCTCAAATTGAGGGTACGCAAGCCACGCTTACTGATTTATTCAATGTTGAAGCTGGTTTTAATGTTGGTAATGTAGACGATGTTGAAGAAGTCACCAATTATTTAAGTGCCTTTCGTTGGGTACAAAATCAACTACGTGACCCCAATGGTTTGCCTATAAGCGTTCGTTTGTTGTGCGGTGCTCACCGTTTACTGCTTGACGGTGTGCGAGGCGCGGGTAAACAACCCGGTGAGTTGCGAAGATCACAAAATTGGATAGGCGGTACTCGGCCGGGTAATGCCGTGTTTGTGCCACCACCGCCCGAGCATGTCTCTGAATTGTTAAGCAACTTAGAGCGGTTCATTCATGACTCTGAAGTCGATTTACCTGCCATCGTGAAGGTCGCTCTTATTCACGCACAGTTTGAAACGATACACCCTTATCTAGATGGCAACGGGCGAATAGGTCGGTTGCTGATCGCTGCACTATTTGAGCATTGGGGTCTATTACCAGAGCCAATAATGTACCTGAGTAGTTATTTGAAGCAGCACCAATCTGAATATTACAGTCGACTATCTGCCATTCGTACTGAGGGTGATTGGCAGTCTTGGGTAAATTTCTTTTTAGAGGGCGTTATCAGTGCCGCTCAAGACGCAGAGCGCAACATTATTTCTGTTGCGAGTCTTGTAGATGCTGATCGCAAGCGACTGATGCAATCGTCCAAATCGGGTGTGAATAGCTATCGATTGTTTGAAATGCTACCGATGATGCCTACATTTACGATTGAAAGTGTTCGTAGGCAACTTGATACGAGTGTTCCTACAGCCACTGCTGCCATAAATGAGCTTGAAACATTAGGTATCGTAAAAGAGTCAACTGGTTTGAAAAAAAATCGACGTTACAGTTATCAGGCATATATTGATTTACTGTCGAATTGATCAATATTGCCTATAAACTAGTCGGTAGAGATTTTAGCCACAGTGACGGGCGTTGGGGCTGACAAATTGGTTCATTAAACCGACCTAAATAAACATAGATATATACAAAAGTGCTATTTTCGTTACCCACTATATGTATGCCTAAAACTGCACATTTACTTTTTCCAAGTAACTGTGAAACACCCCAACATGCACGAGTGCCGAGTCAGTTGAATGGGGCCAAAGGTCTTCAGATCGAAATTGCACGTCAAATGTGGGTTCATTTTCTGCTTCTACGCCATGTGCGTGCGCATCAGGGAATGGGTACGCTGGCGATTTACCGACCACTACGCCACACTTGCCACGAATATATGCGGGCATACGAACATGACCAGCAACAAAATCTGAGCTAACACGCACACGATCGTGTAAATTTATTTCCTCACGCATGGCTAAATTTTTGCGACCCGGCACACCAGGCGCAGATAATGGAAAAGCACCCTGAGCCATTTGCTCTAGTTCGTGAAGTGTAAAGATTTCTTTTTCAACGAAAAGGGTAGCCACGCTTGTGAGTGAGCGCTCATAATAGCTTGCCGATAAATAGTGACGGGGTTCCATACGCTCAATGGCGTATCGATATTCGTCCATATTAACGATACCTAACTTAACAGCTAAAGAGTAAAGTGCATTGGCACGAACTTCCCAAGGCTCATGAAACACTTTGGCTTCAGGTGAATAGCGTACCCGACCAAAACCTTGTTTGCCACCCATATCATGCATGCCGTCCATGTTTACCCCTTATAAACGTGCCACGCCAATCATGGCGTCTTTAGATACGATGGAGGCCAGCCGTTCTTCAGACCAACCTGATGTGTGTGCTGGCCTTTCAGGAATGACCATGTAACGGGTGTCTGTCGTGGTGTCCCAAACTCGAATCTCAACGTCGTTTGGTAAGTCAAGCCCCATTTCTTTGAGCACGGTTCGTGATTCTCGTACGATGCGTGCGCGATACTCTAAGTCTTTATACCAGTCTGGCGGTAAACCAATAATCGAAAAAGCAGTGCATGAGCAAAGGGTGCAACAAATGACGTTATGTTGAGTGCTTGTGTTTTCTAATGCAACAAGATGCCTATGGTGCGCAGGCATGGTTAAACCCATATCAAGAATCGCTTGGCGACCATTTGTTAAAAGGCTTTTTCTAAATGATGGGTCAACCCAAGCTTTGGCAACCACGCGCGCGCCGTTCTCAGGTATCCATTTTTCTTCGGCTAAATGCTTAAAATCTTCAATAAATTCAGCGGGCTTAAAGCCATGCTTTTCAAATGCTGCTTCGACTGCATCGGTACGGTTTTGAACCGATGCGATGTTATGAATGTTTTTATGTTCAGTCATCATCTCAACCCTTTAAATTATTGTAAATAAGTGCTGGCTCGGTTCTTAGATTGAGGCTTTGTAGGTAAATAAATATAACCGGGTTTTGCTAATTTTAGTATCGTATTTTTTGACTGACCTTGGCGCTATGGTGATGTGGCGCGCCTAAAGAAGGGTGATGAGGACTTCAGTATTCGCATTCAATACAGCCCTGGCATAGACTCAATACTTCGCCTCATCGATACCAGTCTTGGCCCTATATCGCTGACAAGTTATACCCAGCTAAAAGAGCGCGACCGCGGGGGTGCGGACATAAAGTTGGATTGATTTAAATCTTATACCCAAGACTCGCTCGGTACTCGAGTGGGCTGAGTGAACAAAGAGAAGCTTTAATCTGTTCGAATTTTAGGCAATTAGGATTTAACTTGTGCCGTTAGTGCGCGGTACTTACTCATAAGTGCTTCTTCTGACTCTTTAAATTCAGGGTGAATTTCAATACAATCAACCGGGCAAACCACCTTGCACTGGGGTTCTTCATGGTGCCCAACACATTCAGTGCATGCGTCAGGGTTAATAACGTATATGATTTCGCCCATAAAAATGGCGTCGTTAGGGCACTCAGGCTCGCAAACGTCGCAGTTAATGCATTCATCGGTAATACGTAAAGCCATAACCTACCTTCATAAAACGGCCCAAAACTTAGCCGTTTGTTGAGCCGTGAGCCCACGTTTGTTCACGACGCTCTTTAGATTTTTCTTGTAACCATCGATCTACTGACGGAAATACAAATTTACTCACATCGCCCCCTAAAAAGGCGATTTCCCGCACAATAGTGCCTGATATAAATTGGTATTGTTCTGAAGGTGTTAAGAACAATGTTTCAACTTCAGGTAGTAAATGGCGATTCATGCCAGCCATTTGAAATTCATATTCAAAGTCTGAAACAGCCCTTAACCCACGAATGATGACGCGACCTTCTTGTTCGCGAACAAAATCTTTCAAAAGACCAGAAAAGCTAGCCACTTTAACGTTTGTATAGTGCTCAAGTACTTCGCGCGCAATTTCAACCCTTTCGGTAATCGAAAAAAATGGTTTTTTGGCTTGGCTTTGTGCGACGCCCACGACGACAAAGTCAAACAGGCTTGATGCACGTCTCACCAAATCTTCGTGGCCGCGTGTTAGGGGGTCAAATGTGCCAGGGTAAATTGCAGTAATCATGTTTTTAACAGTTTTTTTTGCAGAAGTTGATAATGTACGGCACCTGCGTGCCCGGTTCTAAGTGCTTCAAATGATTCCGGTGGTTCAAACAAAGTCTCGGTTTCAACATACACGAGACCGCCCTGAATTAACAACGGAAATACTTGCGTAAGCAAGGACGGAAACCAGTTTTGACCAAAAGGTGGGTCAAGTAAAATTAAATCGAAACGCGCTTGACCCTGTCTTGATATGAAAGATTTGGCATTGCCAGGGTGAATACTGACGTGATCAGCCTTAAGCTTATCACGCAATTGACGCAGTGCAACAATTGTTTCAGGGTGTAATTCAACCATTTGCACATTCGCCACTCCCCGCGAAGCAGCTTCAAAGCCCAAAGCGCCTGACCCTGCAAATAAATCTAAAATGCTTTTATTTGAAAAATCGTTGTGCCAAAAAAAAGTTAACCAGTTAAACAAGGTTTCGCGAACACGGTCGGGCGTAGGCCTAAGGCCGGGTGCATCAACAACAGAAATGGGGGTTCGGCGATACTGACCCCCTACGATACGAATATACTTCTTCATTATGTTTAGATTCTTTAAAAGAAAGCCTCAAACGGCTACCCTACCAACCTCTAATGTACCTGACGAAACGGGTGCATTGATTGCTGTTGACATTTCACCAGACCTAGACGCAAAAGTGTCGGCCACAGTTATTGGTGCATTGTCTAGCGATGTGGGTTCTAGCCACACAGCACCAAGTGACACAGCACCAAGTGACACAACACCA
>JBDNHM010000172.1:0-16399 GCA_041688825.1 Burkholderiaceae bacterium
ATGGAGGTGCAGGTAATTGGGGTTCCATACCGATGCCAGCCCACCCACAAGTTTCTGAAGCTGACACAACAACAATGGTCACATGGATGTTAGCGGCACCTAATAATTAAATTTTAAAACGTTAAGGGTTTAGTTTTAGTTTTAGTTCAAGTTCAAGGCCAAGGCCAAGTTCCAGTACAAGTTCTATTACAAGTAAAAGTAAAAGTACAAGATCAAGATCAAGATCAAGATCAAGATCAAGATCAAGATCAAGATCAAGTTCAAGTTCAAGTTCAAGATCAAGATCAAGTTCAAGTTCAAGTCCACGTTTTTTAATTTTTATGTTTTCTATTTCTATCGTTTGAAGTTCTAATTTTTTGAATTTATTGGGGAATTTATTATGAATCTGCAACGTCGCACGCTTATGCAAATGACGGCACTTGTTGGCTTAATGGCGAGTGCTGGCCTCATGACTCAGGCCGAAGCGGCTCAATGGGAAAAAGCTGCATTTGAAGCCAAGTCAGTTGATGATGTGGTCAAAGCGTTAGGTGGCTCAGCCCCTACCGTGTCTGACAAAGTAACCTTACGTGCACCAGATATCGCTGAAAATGGTGCGGTGGTTCCGGTGGGTGTTGAAAGCTCACTGAACGCCACGCAAATGGCTATTTTGGTCGAGAAAAACCCGAGTGCCTTAGCAGCTATATTTATCTTGCCAGCTGGCGCTGAAGCTTGGGCGGCAACTCGCGTCAAAATGAGTCAAACATCGAATGTCATTGCTTTGGTTAAATCTGACGGTAAGTGGTTTATGTCTTCAAAAGAAGTCAAAGTCACATTAGGTGGTTGTGGCGGTTAATGTGTTACCCAACCATTTAAAAATTATGATTACCCATTTGGGTTAATAGGCGTTAAGCCAACAAGATATAGTGAGAAAATTATGGCCAGTCCAATGAGAATTCGTGCAACCGATCAAGACGGCGTGGTTGATGTCAAAGTTTTAATGAGACACGTGATGGAAACCGGCCAGCGTAAAGACGCTGAGGGTAAAGTTATTCCAGGCCACTTTATTACGGTACTTGATGCAAAAGTGAACGACAAGGTTGTGTTTACAGCCGAGTTTGGTCCCGCCGTTTCGAAAGACCCCTATTTAAACTTTAAGTTAAAGGGTAGTGCTAAAAAAGGCGACACCCTAGCTGTTACGTGGGTCGATAACAAAGGTGAAACCCAAACTGACACAGTCGAAGTAAAGTAAATTTAAATGCAATAAAGTGTTTTTAACGAATAATAATTCGGGTCAACTAAAAATTAAATTTCGTTCAATTTAATTATAAAAAAGTATGCCCCACGGAGGAGCAAAAAAATGAAACGATACGCAATATTAGGTACGTTTATAGTCGCCTTAAGTAGCATGGTTGCCCCACAGGTATGGGCTCAAACAGCTAGCGATCAACTTAAGGCATACCGTGACGCACTGGCAGATGGCAACCCCGCAGAGCTTTACGAGATGGAGGGCGAGGAGCTTTGGAAAAAACCCATGGGCCCGAAGAATGCTACCTTACAAAAATGTAACTTAGGTTTGGGTGACGGCGTTGTAAAGGATGCTTCAGCTCAATTGCCGCGATACTTTAAAGATACCAATCGGGTGCAAGATCTTGAGTCTCGTTTAATGACCTGTATGGAAACATTGCAGGGCATTCCGCAATCAGAAACGATTGATGCCCCATGGGGTAAAGGGCAGAAAAAAGTCATGGACGCTGTCGTGGCTTACGTTGTGACGCAATCAAAAGGTATGAAAGTCAATGTGCCTGCCAATTTGCCACAAGAAAAGAAAATGTTAGCTCTGGGTGAAAAACTGTTTTATCAACAGGGCGGCCCAATGGACTTTTCATGCGCATCATGTCACTCGGTCGACAATCAGCGTATTCGCATGCAAGACTTGCCTAACTTAACAAAGCCAGCTGGTGCGCAAGCCGGTTGGGGTAGTTGGCCCGCTTACCGCGTTTCAAACGGCCAGTTCTGGACCATGCAACATCGTTTAAATGATTGCTATCGTCAGCAACGTATGCCTTACCCAATTTACGGTTCAGATGCAACCATTGCCTTGTCTATTTACATGGCACATGAAGCAAATGGTGGTGAAATTATGACCCCAGGTTTAAAGCGTTAATCGCCCTGTTCATCGGAGACTCTACATATGAAAACGCAATTTAAATTAATGAACCGTTTAGTGGCGATGGGTTTGGTTTCATTCGCCGTGGCAACGGTTTCGCAGGCTCAAACAACTGACCCCCAGGTCACTGAAACATTGAACAATAGCTTCGTCTCAAAAGGCATTGCTAATAAAGACCGTGTCAAACCTGATGATATTCAGATCTTATGTTCAGACAAAGTCTTTTTACAAAGCCCTGCCGGTCAAAAAAGAGCGGTTGAGTTGCAAGCCATTGCGCTCAAAGAAATTAAACCACCCTCTGATGGCAAGTATTTAGGTGACTGGAAGGCAGGTGAAAAAGTAGCACAAAGCGGTCGCGGTGCAACGTGGTCTGACAATGAAAAAACAGTGAACGGCGGTAGTTGCTACAACTGTCATCAAGTCACTAAAGCTGAAGTGTCACATGGCACCATTGGCCCATCACTTCTAGGCTATGGCAAATTACGCGGTAACAGTGAAGAAATCACGGTCTACACCTGGAATCGTCTGAATAACTCTAAGGCTTACAACGCCTGCAGCAACATGCCCCGTTTCGCGCATTTCGACTTATTAAGCGAAAAGCAAATTCAAGACGTCATGGCACTATTGTTAGACCCTCAGTCGCCCGTTAATCAATAACATATTTCGTTTTTGTTTTAAGTGGTGTTCCTGACAAACCCGCCATTATTAATATATGGCGGGTTTATTTTCTATACATTCAAATTCAAATTAAATTTTAGGTGTTAAGTATGAGCATGAATCGTCGTGAGTTCGTTCAACTGTTAAGCATCGCTTCTGCCGCAGGCATGGTACTCAAGCCAGGTTTTGCGCAAGCCCAAACGGCGGCTAATGCCATGTACGATGTGCCTAAGTTTGGAAATGTGCATTTTATGCATTTCACTGACTGCCATGCGCAACTAAACCCCATTTACTTTCGTGAGCCAAGTGTCAATTTAGGCTTCGGCACCATGAAAGGTCAACCCCCACATTTGGTGGGTGAATATTTGCTTAAGTTTTATGGCATTGCGCCTAATACGCGTGAAGCGCACGCCATGACTTACCTAGATTTTGATAAGGCAGCACAAACCTATGGCAAGGTTGGTGGCTTTGCGCATTTGGCAACATTGGTTAAGCAAGTTCGTGCTTCACGCCCCGGCGCTTTGTTGCTTGATGGTGGCGACACATGGCAAGGTTCAGGTACCGCGTTATGGACAAACGGCCAAGACATGGTTGACGCCTGTTTAGCGTTAGGTGTTGACATCATGACGGCTCACTGGGAAATGACGTTAGGTGAAGACCGTGTCAAAGAAATTGTTGAGAAAGACTTTAAAGGTAAAGTCACCTTTCTTGCACAAAACATTAAAACAGCTGATTTTGGTGATCCGGTCTTTGAAGCCTACACCATGCGTGAAATGAACGGTGTAAAAGTGGCAGTCATTGGTCAAGCCTTTCCTTACACACCCATTGCCAACCCGCGCTACTTGGTTCCAAACTGGACTTTCGGCATTGACGATGAAAACATGCAAGTGACCGTTGATGCTGCACGCGCAGCAGGGGCTAAAGTCGTTGTCCTGTTGTCACACAATGGTATGGACGTTGATTTAAAAATGGCAACACGCGTCACGGGCATTGATGCTATTTTGGGTGGTCATACGCATGATGGTGTACCTGCCCCCGTTAAGGTTAAAAATGCCGGTGGCGTGACCTTGGTTACCAATGCCGGTTCAAATGGTAAATTTTTAGCTGTACTTGATTTCGATGTGAAAGATGGCAAGGTGTCAGACTTTCGCTATAAACTTTTACCCATATTTTCTGACTTGTTAAAAGCGGATGCAGGCATGGCATCACTCATTACAAAAATACGTGCACCATACGAAGCTAAGTTAGCAGAAAAGTTAGCCACTACTGAAGGTACTTTGTATCGCCGTGGCAACTTTAACGGTACCTTCGACCAAGTGATTGTTGACGGTTTAATGAAAATGAAAAATGCTGAAATTGCTTTTTCACCTGGCTTTCGTTGGGGCACTTCTTTGTTGCCAGGCCAAGCCATCACGATGGAACACTTACTCGATCAAACTGCCATCACTTACCCTTACACAACCGTGACCCCCATGACCGGTGAGACGATTAAGGTTGTATTGGAAGACGTGGCTGACAACCTGTTTAACCCTGACCCTTACTATCAACAGGGCGGTGACATGGTTCGTGTGGGCGGCATGCAATATGCCATTGACCCATCTGCTTCTGCAGGCAACCGCATATCGAACATGATGCTTAACGGCAAGCAAATTGAAGCCAGCAAAACTTATAAAGTAGCAGGCTGGGCTCCTGTTTCAGAACAAGCTAAAGAGGCGGGTGGCGAAGCCATTTGGGACGTCATGTCAGCTTATTTACGAGATGTCAAAACCATTCCAGCAAAAGCACCGAACACACCCGTAATTAAGGGTGCTGCCGGTAACCCTGGTTTTCAGTAGGTCACAGTCGTACGCCTTTTTTATATTTATTGTGATTGTGATTGGGTTTGGGTATAGGTTTGGCCTTGCTAACGCCACTGAATCGGTGATTAAACTGATTCAAGTGGCGTGATTAAGTTGGCGTTTTAACGTTTTAACGCTTTAACGTTTCGCGTAAGCCGCTAAATCAAATATGTCTAAATCAATCATTTCGCCATAATCTTTTTGTACGATTTTACCAGCAGGGTCAATAACATATAGCTCTGGTATGCCGCGACGCTTGCCAATGGCTTTTGATAACTCAGGGGTCATCATTGCATTAGGAAAATTGATTTTATTTTTATCAATATAGGCCACTACATCTTCTTGCTTTTTATCGATTGAAATGCCAATGATTTGCAGTGGCATATTTTTAGTCATGTCAACGAGCTTAACTAAATGTTGATTTTGTCGATGACAAAAGGGGCACCAGGTGGCCCACACTTCAATGATGACATGCTTGCCTTTTAAATCTTGTGCTGTAATCACGCGACCATCAACTGTGGTGACTCGATCAATAATTAATGAGTCGCCCACTTCGATTGCTTTGACTGACATCGCGCCGAGAGCGATAAACATAACAAGCAAAAATTTTACCCAACATTGAATACTTTTATGAGCCCCAAAATATGTCGTTTTCATATTGTCTCAACCATTAAATTATTATGTTTTATTGTATAACGACCTTGCGCGTGTGGTTCGTTAAAAATACACCAGTAATCACGATAGCGCCACCCAACAACATCGATGGCAAAATTGGTTCAGATAAAATTAATGCGCCAAAGATCAGCCCAAATACCGGTACAAGGTTAGTAAACACAACTGTGCGGGCAGCGCCAATTGTTTTTACACCTTCGCTATACCAAATGAAGGCAACTGCCGTGCCAAACACACCTAAATAGAGAATGGCCCCGATATTGGTTAGGCTAAACATTGATTGAGTGAGTTGCGGTATTTCAAATAGTGCCCCTACCGATAGAAACAATGCACCAAACAGTGTTGCATAGGTTGTGGCTGCAATTGCGCTTAAGCCCTTTAAGGCAAATCGGCTGGTGATGGTGTATGCAACCCAGCTACAAACCGCTAAAAGCATGAACCCTTCGCCCAATTCAAAGGTTTGACTAATGGCTTGCCAACCGTTTAAAAGTTGCCCTTGCGTGACAACAATGCTGACCCCCACTAAAGCCATGATGATACCCAACCAGCGCTTTGGACCGAGTTTTTCATGCAAAATAAAAGCAACAATCAGTGCTGTCAAAATCGGGCTTAAAGAAACGATTAAGGCTGTTTTGCCTGCAGGAATACGTTCAAGCGCAGCTAAAAAAAAGATGTTGTAAGCAAATACACCCGTTAACCCAAGCCCTAAAGTGGCCAAGAACTGGCTACGGTTTAGTTTGGGTAGCCCCCCTTCAATGCGCCAAGCAACAACCATTAAAATTGCAAACGCAATCACAAAACGAAGTGCTGAAATGGTGAGATGTGGCATGGCTTGTGCCAATACTCGGCCAGATATGAACGTACCCCCCCAAAATGCGGCGACCCCAATTAACTTTAATTGAGGCAGTGCATTTAAAAAAAGGGTTTTGGTGCGAGATTGAGGTACTAAATTAGCAGACAACATGAACCGGTTGACCTTGATAAAAAGCTTCTAAATTAATATGCACGCCCCGAGCCAAATTGGCTTGCCCAGCTTGAGCAGCCCATGCAATATGGGGGGTAATTAAAAGATTGGGGTGGTCAAGGGTAAGCAGCGGGTTATCAGCAACGGGTGGTTCTTCGGTTAAAACATCAAGCGCTGCGCCCCCTAAATGCCCCGTTTGTAAACCGTCAAGTAGGGCTGTTTCATTTATCAACGGGCCACGTGCTGAATTAATAATGAACGAGCCGGGCTTCATGTTTGCAATTTCTGCTTGGCTGATCATGTGACGAGTGGTTTCATTCAAAGGGCAGTGCAGGGTAATGACGTCACTTTGTGCAATAACGGTTTCAAACCGTGTGTAGCCCTCGCGCACAGTAGGTCGGTTTCGATGTTCAGCAAACAATACCTGCATACCTGAGGCGTTGGCCCGCATAGCAACGGCTTGACCGATGGCGCCATTTCCAAATATACCTAATGTGGCACCTGCTACATTTAAAATAGACTGGCTGTGCACACAAAAATGTTTAGATTCAGGCCATGCTGTGCGGCCGAGTTTTGTATAGAGTGGCAACGATCTAATTAAGGCAAACAGGCAGGCAATGACATGTTCTGCCACGCTTTGGGCCGAATAGCCCGGTATGTTTGAAACGGTCACCCCGTGTTCACGAGCGGCGCGTAAGTCAATGCAGTCATAACCCGTGGCCGCAACACAAATAAACTTTAATTTGGGGCACTGCGCCAAAATTGCAGGGGTTATTTTAATTTTGTTAGTAATACAAATTTCAGTATCTTGTAGGGCTTGCACAACCGCTTCAGTGCTTTGTTCTGTTGCAGGCCTTTGTACCCATTCGGTGACCCATGAGGGTTGCTCGATGGGGTAGGGTAATGTGTCACTGTCTAAAAAAACGATTTTCATGCGGTTTAAACCTATCTGTTGAAATTTGTGTATAAACACTATGTATTATTTGAGCTGACCAGTCATTGGTATTAAATCACGCACCCACCCCATTTAGTGAGGCACTTCATGCTTAAACCTGCTTTGCAGGCTCTAAAGATCTATAAGGCGCTCATTGCCATGGTCGTTCAGCAAAAGTTGGGCATTCGTTTTGCGCGACCGCTGGTTAATGCGACGATGGTATTCGTGGTGATGGGGTGTGTCATCTTAAGCGTAACGCAGCGTGTATCTGCCCAAACTAAGCCCCATTCTTCTTATACGCTTACGGGTAAAGTCATTCGTGTGTCAGATGGTGACACACTCACTATTCGCGGTACAGAAAACCAAAAAATAAGGCTCGCCAGCATCGACGCGCCTGAGAAAAAAAGTGGCTCAAATCGGCCAGCTCAGCCATATAGTGAACCTTCTCGCGAATATTTAGCCAAACTTGTTGCTGGTCAAACGATAACGGTACTATGTTTTGAAAAAGACCGATATGATCGACATATTTGTGATGTACCGGTGAACCAAACAACGGCTAATCGGCTGCTGGTTGAAGCGGGGCTGGCATGGGCAAATCAGCAAGCGGGTGGCAAGTATTTACGCGATAAAGAGTTGTTGGTGTTAGAGCAGCAGGCCCGTGCGGCTAAACGGGGTTTATGGGTTGAGCCCAACCCCGTGTCGCCATGGGTTTGGCGAACAAGGTGTTGGCAACAAGGGCAATGTTAATGGTGTGTTTTCAGCGGGGTCGTGGGTTCAAATCAATGTTGCGTTTTGCCGCTGCACTTGTGCTTGGCATGGCAATGCATTGGCTTTTGGCTGAGACAGTCAACGCTACCCCTATTAATAGCCCCCACGCTGAAGGGGCTGAACAAACCAATAGCTTGTTCACAGCGTTCACCCAACGGTCGCCAAAGTACCTTGACCCAGCACGGTCATATTCAACTGATGAAACGCCTTTTACTTACAATATTTATGAGCCGTTGTATGGCTATCATTACCTTAAACGCCCTTACGAGCTGATTGCACGAGCCGCAGCGCAGGTGGTTGCACCGGTTTATTTTTCTGCGCAGGGCCATATATTAGAGGCCACTGCCGCACCCGAAGACATCGCTTTTAGTGTGTATGACATTCCCATACGCCGGGGGGTATTATTTGCCCCCCACCCCGCTTTTGCGCGTGAGGCCAACGGCGCTTATACATACTGGCCATTACCTGCTGAGTTTTTACAAGACAAATATTCGCTTACTGATTTTACGCAAACGGGTACACGCGAATTAACCGCGCACGATTATGTGTACGCATTTCGTCGGTTGGCCAGCCCTAAAGTGGCCTCGCCCATTTATTCAACATTAGCGCAACATGTGGTTGATTTCTCTGAATACGGTGATCGTTTGCGCGACAGGGTGAAGCAACAAGCCCAGCCTCAATCAACCCAGCCTCAATCGGTCCAATCACCATCAAACCAGCCCAATGCAGGCGCATTAAAAGACGATTGGCTTGATTTAAGAGAAAGTGGTTTTGAAGGGGTCACGGCACTTGACGACTACACCCTACGCATTCGTGTTAAAGGCCCTTACCCCCAATTTCAATACTGGTTAGCGATGACTTTCACCGCCCCCATTGCGTGGGAAGTTGACCGTTTTTATGCACAGCCCGATATGGCTAAACATAATCTTTCGATTAACACGTGGCCTGCAGGGACCGGCCCCTACATGATGGTCGAGTCGATTCAAAATCGCCGTCATGTTTTAGCCAAGAACCCAAACTTTAGAGGTGAACCCTACCCTTGCGAGGGTGAACCAGAAGACAAAGCAAAAGGGTTACTCGCTGACTGTGGAAAGCCAACCCCCTTTATTGACCGTATTGTTTTTGACCTTGAAAAAGAGACAATTCCCTTGCAGGGAAAGTTTATGCAGGGCTATTACGACATGCCACAAGTTGATCGGGGTGATTACGGTGTGGCCATGATCGTAGCGGCCGGCGACTCAAAAGAAAAAGCGGCTTTGTATGCGCAAAGAGGTATTCAACTACCCTCAACTGTTGAAGCTCAGATGCAGTATTTAGGTTTTAACTGGTTAGACCCAGTCGTGGGGCAGGGTGACACGCCAGAGCAGCAACTTAAAAATCGAAAACTTAGGCAAGCTTTGAGTATTGCTTTTAATTGGGAAGCCTATGTATCTATTTTTCAAAACGATCAGGCACAAGTTGCCTTTGGTCCCGTGCCGCCTGGTATTTTAGGCTACCAACCTGCGCCCCAAGGTATTAATCGGGTGGTGTATGACGTGGTCGACAACGCACCCGTTCGTAAATCGCTTGATGTCGCGCGCCAGCTTCTAACCGAGGCAGGTTACCCAAATGGCCGACACGCTCAAACCGGTGCACCATTGGTTCTATATTTTGATTCAGCCTCGGGTGGGGGTACCAACCCCACGCTTGAATGGATGCGGCGACAGTTCGCCCAAATTGGCGTGCAACTCGACATTCGAGCAACTGACTACAATCGGTTTCAAGAAAAAATGTCACGCGGTGTTGCCCAGATGTTCATGTGGGGTTGGGTGGCCGATTACCCCGATGCTGAAAACTTTTTATTTTTACTTTACGGCAAACAAGCTAAAGCCCAAAACGGCGGTGAAAACGCGTCAAACTATCAAAACGCGGAATACGACAAATTATTTTTAAGCATGCGAGACCTACCCGATGGCCCAGAAAAGGGTGTCATCATTGCCCGCATGATTGAAATTCTACAAATTGATGCCCCCTGGATGTTCGGCATATTCCCCAAATCTGCAGGGGCTTACCAACAGTGGGTGGGTAATGCTAAACCGACACAAATGGTGCGCAACACGTTGCAGTTTTTATCAATTGATGCAACTTTACGCCATCAAAAAATTACTGAATGGAATCAGCCCATTTGGTGGCCCGTAATCGCCTTACTTGCGTTTATCAGCTTGTTGGTATGGCCCGCATGGCGAATGCTGAGGCAACAGCAAGTTCGTACGGCACTGGGTGATGCCGCGTCGACACAGGTTGCGACGCGTGCTGTTGAACCGGCTCGTGATGCTTCAACTGTTGACTTGCCTATTATGGGCTCAACCCAACCTAAAAAATCGCGAGACACATAAAATGGCCCGTTACGTTTTGCGTCGATTATTGTACGGTTTCATGATACTGATTGGGGTCAATCTATTGACCTTTGTTTTATTTTTTGCAGTCAACACACCTGACGACATGGCTCGCTTGGCAATTGGTGGCCAACGCGTCAGTGTTGACGCGATTGATAAATGGAAAGTTGAGCGGGGTTACAACAAGCCTCTGTTTTTTAATGAGCAGGCGCAGGGCTTAGGTCAAGTGACTGACACGATCTTCTATCAGCGCTCTGTTCCCTTATTGCGTTTCGATTTTGGTGAGTCTGATGGTGGTCGGCAGATTGGTTGGGAAATTAAAAACCGTATGGGCCCCAGTTTGGCCTTGGCTATTCCCAGTTTTATATTGGGCTTAATGGCCAGCGTTGCCTTCGCCCTGGTGTTAGTATTTTTTAGAACTACACCGCTTGATTTCTGGGGGGTGGTG
The DNA here is from genome assembly GCA_041688825.1 of Burkholderiaceae bacterium. GTDB lineage: Bacteria > Pseudomonadota > Gammaproteobacteria > Burkholderiales > Burkholderiaceae_B > Algicoccus. Next base: position 10,803 of record JBDNHM010000172.1, read on the forward strand.
TTGTGCGTGTTGCTACTATCTATTTCAGGTCTGTTCTACATTATTGCGGGTCAATGGCTATTCGCAAAAGTCTTGCGCTGGGTGCCGTATTCAGGCTTTGCGGGGGGGCTCGATTTGATAAAGTTTATGGCTTTGCCAGTGTTTGTCGCCGTGATTTCAAGAGTGGGCCCTGAGGCACGTTTTTACCGTAGCTTATTTCTTGAAGAGATGGGTAAAGATTACGTGCGTACCGCCCGCGCAAAAGGGTTGGCTGAGCGCATTGTGTTGTTTAGGCATGTGCTGCGAAACGCCATGTTACCCATTTTGACGGGTACGGTTTCAGCCCTGCCTTTGCTGTTCATGGGTAGTTTAATCGCAGAGTCTTTCTTCGGTATACCCGGTTTGGGTAGCTACACCATTGATGCGATAAACGCGCAAGATTTTGCAGTGGTACGTGCCATGGTTTTTTTGGGTTCAGCGCTTTATATTGTCGGGCTGATTTTGGCTGATTTATCTTACACATGGGCTGACCCCCGTGTGCGCTTTGAGTGATCACCATGCCTAAATTTATACTGCTTTGGACAGACGCTGCGCTCTTTGCCCTAGTTGCATTGTGTGTGCTTTACGCTTGGCATGTCAGCCGCACACCCACATCACGAGCTACTTGGGCGCGCGTGGCTAAACATACCCCTGCCATGTGTTCTGCGGTGGTGTTGAGTTTGTTTATTGTGATTGGTTTACTTGACTCAGTACATTTTCAGCCCAGACTGCCACCCGCACCGGGCGCGCTGCCCAGCGCGCAAGTGGTTTATGCGCCCAAGGTTGTTTCTTTGCTTGACGTGTTGTTAGCTGATACTGCGTTGGTTTCAACAGAAAAAACCTATTCAGCCCCACTGGCTTGGAAGCAGTTCACCAAAGAGTCGATTCTGCAAGAAGGCGGTGAACCGATTCGTGATTTTCCGCGTTTACGTTTTGGCGGTAAGCATTTAGAAAACCCGCAAGTGCAGTGGTTATCAGACGTGACCTATCGAGCCAGCATGGGGGCGTTGGCGGGTTTGTTGTTAACGGTCTTTGTGCTGTGTTCGGTTTTAGTATGTAGACGTGTAAGGCAAACAACGCGTCTCAAGCAAAGCATTCAACTTGAACAACACGGGTCAGCATTGCGCGCTGCCCATGCGCTCGCTTCGTCTCACCAAACGCCATCATCTCAAGTGCCGCACATCAGTGGGTCGGGCGTGCCCTGGCGCGCCATGCTCATTACCTTTGGCATCATAAGTGTTGTGCTTGGCATCACAATAGGTCTGGCGTCGGGTTATCACGTTTTAGGCACCGACCGAACCGGTAACGATGTGTTGTGGCAGGCACTGAAAAGCATACGTACCGCATGGGTGATTGGCACGTTAACCACCGTCGCGATGTTGCCACCTGCAATTATCTTTGGTCTGACTGCAGGCTACTTTAAAGGCTGGGTTGATGATGTCATTCAATATATTTACACCACACTGACGTCTGTGCCAGGTGTTTTGCTGATTGCAGCATGCGTGTTGATGATGCAGGTTTATATCGACACACACCCTGACTTGTTTCCAACTTCAGCCCAACGTGCTGATATTCGTTTGTTTTTATTATGTTTAATCTTGGGTTTGACCGGCTGGGCAGGGTTGTGCCGACTTTTAAGGGCCGAAGTCTTGAAGTTGCGAGAGTTGGAATATGTGCAGGCTGCAAGGGCATTTGGTTTGCCACCGTGGTCTATTTTGTATCGTCATGTTTTACCGAATGTCATGCACATTATTCTCATTACGCTGGTGCTTGAATTTTCAGGTTTGGTTTTATATGAAGCCGTGCTGTCGTATTTAGGTATTGGTGTTGACCCAAGTATGAATTCGTTTGGCACCATGATTGACGCCTCACGTCTAGATATGTCGCGCGACCCAATGGTGTGGTGGACCTTACTCGCCGCGTTTATGTTTATGCTGGCGTTGGTGTTGCCGGCCAATCTGTTTGCTGATGGTGTACGTGATGCATTTGACCCACGGGGTGGCCTCACTCACTTTCCCAAGCGCCGAGCCGCTTGGGCGCAACGCTTAAAAGGGGGCGTGTAATGGTTGCGCCAGTTATTACGGTTAAAGGGTTAGAAGTGGTAATTGATCGCGGCGATCAATGGGATCATGCCGTTAAATCGTTAGCGCTTACGATTCAGCGAGGCGAAACCTTTGCTTTAGTGGGTGAGTCGGGCTCGGGTAAAAGCATGACCGCTTTTGCGTTAATGCGTTTATTACCCGATGCGTTGCATGTGGCGGCGGGTTCAATTGATTTTGAAGGGTGTGACATTAACATGTTGCCTGAAAAGGCTATGCAGTCGATTAGAGGTCGGCGTATGGGCATGATTTTTCAAGAGCCTAGCACAAGCCTTAACCCGGTCATGCGCATAAGCGAGCAATTGCTTGAAGTGATTGTGACGCATACGGCTTTACGGGGCCAAGCTGCCCGTGATCGAGCTATAAATTGGTTAGATCGTGTGGGGCTTCCAGACCCCGCACAACGTGTCGATGATTATCCGTTTCAGTTTTCTGGCGGGCAAAAGCAACGCATCATGATTGCCATTGCGTTGGCAGCTGAGCCGGCCTTACTGATTGCTGATGAGCCCACCACGGCGCTTGACGTGACGGTACAAGCCCAAATTCTTGACCTGCTGGCTAACATTCAAAAGCAATTGGGTATGGCTGTTTTGCTCATTACCCATGACTTAGCCGTGGTGCGGCGCGTGGCTGACACCGTGGCGTTAATGCGTCATGGTGAAATTGTTGAGTTGGCTTCAGCAAATGATTTTTTTAACCAGCCCAAACACCCTTATGCCCGTGAGTTGTTTGATGCTATACCCACTTTCGCCAAACGCGGCCGTCGATTGTCAGCTGCGCCCGCCGTCAGTTCATTACAAGATAATTTATCTGAGCAGCAGTTAATTCCGCACTTACAGCAGCCCAATTTTGATGCGTCTCAAGTCGTGTTGTCGGTGAAAGATTTGCACATTACTTATCGGGGTCAGGGCGGTTTATTCCAACGTAAAAAAGTAGGCAACCCAGTGGTAACAGGGGTTGACTTTGAATTGTATGCGGGCCAAACCTTGGCTTTATTGGGTGGTTCGGGTTGTGGTAAAACCACGATCGCTAAAAGTATCATGCGACTCATAGATGACGTCACGCAGGTATCGGGTCAGGTTAATTTATTGGGCCAGCCTTTACTCAGCGCATCAGGTCACGCGTTACGCTCTTTACGGCAACATGTACAGATCGTTTTTCAAGACCCCTTTGCTTCGCTAGACCCCCGCATGCGAGTTGGAGACATCTTAAAAGAAGGCGTAGCTGCGCTACTGCCTCAATATGCAGCTGATGAGCGCCAAGATCGAGTTATGCGCTTATTGCAACAGGTCGGCTTGCCGCATGATGCTGCTGCGCGTTACCCACATGAGTTTTCTGGGGGGCAACGCCAACGTATCGCTATTGCCCGTGCATTGGCTGTTTCGCCGCGTATGTTAATACTTGATGAACCAACGTCAGCACTTGATGTGTCGGTGCAAGCGCAAATTTTAGATCTGTTGGCAGATGTGCAGCGTGAAACCGGGTTGGCCTATTTGTTTATTACACACAACTTTAGTGTGGTTGAATACTTCGCTGATCGAGTGGCGGTTATGCATGAGGGTAAAATAGTTGAGATGGGCAGTGCTGAGGCAGTGCTGATGAACCCCACCCATGAGGTCACACGCAGCCTACTGAGCGCCGTACCCAGACTTGAAGTTTAATCATTTGCCCTCACATAACAAAGCATGAGCTTAAAAGTATTTGACCTGCAGTGTGAACATGGCCATCTGTTTGAAGGGTGGTTCGGCTCGCATGATGATTATGATAACCAGCAGGCGCGTGGGTTACTTACCTGCCCGGTGTGTCATAGCGCGCATATTCAAAAAATGTTGTCTGCACCACGTTTAAACTTGGCCCACCCCATGGGTTCTGGGCCAGCGGTTGTGCCTCACACAGGGGCTGACCTCACGACTCAGCATGACTCGCATCAACCCCCTCGCCACTCGTCTTATCCCGCACGCCTGCCAGATTCGGCACAAGAAAATTCAAGTCGCCAGTTCGCCACAAAAGCCGACTTTCAGTCAGCGATGACCACGCCTGAAATGATGAAAATTCAGGCTCAAATGATGATGCGCATGCGTGAAATGGTGTTAGCCACTGAAAACGTGGGCGTTCGCTTCGCCGAAGAAGCCCGTGCAATACACGAGGGCTATTCACCTGAAAGGGCGATACGTGGTGTAACAACCCCCGATGAACGACAAGCATTAGCCGAAGATGGCATTATGGTTGTTGCCATTCCCGATTTTTTAGACACGTCTAAACTTCAATAAACAAATCGGTTTACATGACACGGCTACGGTATTCACCGGTGCGGGTGTCAATTTCAATTTTGTCGCCAATGTCGCAAAACAAGGGTACGGGCAGTTGGTGACCGGTAGCAAGCTTTGCAGGTTTCATGACTTTACCTGAAGTGTCGCCACGCACAGCGGGTTCTGTGTATATGATTTCACGAACCAACATATTGGGTAACTCAAGTGAAATGGCGCGCCCGTCATAAAAGACAACTTCAACAGCCATACCTTCTTCAAGGTAAAACATGGCGTCGCCCATGCTGTCAGCTTCGATCTCGTATTGGTTATATTCTGTGTCCATAAATACATACATGGGGTCAGCAAAATATGAGTAGGTGCATTCTTTTCGATCAAGCACTACTAAAGCAAATTTTTCGTCAGCTTTGTAAACTGACTCGCTGCCCGAACCGGTCAGTAAATTTTTAAATTTGAGCTTCACAACAGCCGAGTTACGACCAGACTTGTTGAACTCAGTGCGCTGAATAACGAGGGGGTCGTTGCCCACCATAATGACGTTACCGACGCGTAACTCTTGTGCGTTTTTCATACTAAAAAGCTCCGTTAGGGGGTGCCCCGTGCTTCAATAGCCGGAGCTTATACGGTGTAAAGCCTGTCATTCTAGCCTGACTCGGTATTTTTCGCCTTGCCTAGGCAAAAAAGAGCTAGATTTGAAGCTAAATCAGGCAAAAGTGCTAGTTTCTCTGTGTGTAGGGTGGCGTTTTGTTGCCACGAAGCCCAAAGGGGTGCTTGAAGCGCACTGTTTAGTTCAGTTTCAAGGGAATTCCCGTCGTTGGGCACTGACCAAGCCATTATGGCATCTTGAACGGGCTTTGAAAGGGTGGTGTGTGCCAGCCAAGCTGCAAGTTTTGTGAGGTGAGTGTTTTCCGCTTGACGATAAATATGCCAAATCATTGGTTTGCCCGCCCAGAGAGCCCGCACAAATGAGTCTTCACCGCGAACAATATTTAAATGCATCGACCAGAGCAATCGATCATAGTCAGGTTGCGTTAAAAAAGGTATGCGTTGCCATGTTACGTTTGGTGGGGTGATCAAGTTGTCAGGCAAGCTCACCCCTTCAGGAATTAAAACGTGAAAATGCTGGGGTTTGTATTTATTGATGGAAATTGATGTGTCAATTGAATTCACCACATCCACCGCAGCCGCATCCACCGCAGCCACATCCACCGCA
>JBDNHM010000173.1:0-16979 GCA_041688825.1 Burkholderiaceae bacterium
GATGTGATGAGTCAGCTGGATGTGATGAGTCAGCTGGCTGTGATCTATTTTGAATAAATGCACATATAAACTGCACATATTGAGCTGTTGCAAGAATGCCTGCTGAACCCCCTGTACCCGGGTGCACAACTAACCAACGATGAGCCACATTAAGGCCCAAACCGGACGCCACTTGATGACGCATATCGCTTAAAACCTGTGGCTCAAACGTTAAGTAAGGTGCGTTATACGTGTTGTCATCATGCTCACCTAATGGTGAAACAGGCTGACCATTTATTTGATCACCTTCAAGTCTACTCATTAGCGGGTAAACATGATGCTTAATCTGTTGCTGTGCCGAGCTGACAGGTAGGTTGTAACCCTGCTGCTTTAATGCAAACCGAATTAAGTCAACGTTGTAACGCCACTCAGGTTGTGCTGATCGTGAACGACGCTGCCGCAAACGGTGATTGTATAAAAGCTGTGCCCACTTGGTTGCGGGGGCAAAACGATTGGGAATATTGGCTTGCCACAGCATACGGGCATTGCGACCGTTAGAAAACACAGCAATGGCACAGTCGAACTGTTGGTCTTTAATTTGCTGTAACAAAGCACGCTGGGCGCCCCGCTCTGCCTGCGGCCCTGGGTCAATGATGACAGCATCAATTGAAGCGCAAAGTTGTGCCATCGGTGCAGTGTAAGCCGGCACCAAAACGCTGATGTGCGCTTTTGAAACTTGTTTGAGTAAGGCCAAAGCAGGCCAAATCAACATGAAGTCACCTAGCCTGTCATTACGTACAACAAGTACGCGCTTCATGACAACAGTATGGCCAAGCAGGTGATTAATATAGAAATGATGAAAAAGATAACCGAATGGGTAAACGGTTTAACAAACGAATGGAATAGTGAATAAATGAAATAAAAGTACCTATTTAAACCACTGACAGACGCTAAACAACAGTGTGTGTCTTGGGACATGGTTTAAATAGGCCTTTTAAATATTTGGTCGGGACTGAAGGATTCGAACCTTCGACCCTCTGCTCCCAAAGCAGATGCGCTACCAGGCTGCGCTAAGCCCCGAAGCTCAGTAATATAGCAGATTATTTGAACTTAACCAAACCGCCCCGTAATGTAGTCTTCTGTTTCTTTACGTTTGGGTTTAACAAAGATTTGGTCAGTTTTGCCAAATTCCATTAATTCTCCCAAATACATATACGCTGTAAAGTCTGAACAGCGTGCCGCTTGCTGCATATTGTGGGTCACGATGGCTACGGTGTAATCTGATTTAAGTTCATGCACCAATTGCTCAACCTTAGCCGTTGATATGGGGTCAAGCGCTGAGGTAGGTTCGTCTAGCAAGATAACCGACGGCTTTACTGCTACAGAACGCGCAATGCACAGCCGCTGCTGCTGCCCACCCGACAACGACAAACCACTTTGACCCAGCTTATCTTTTGCTTCTTGCCAGAGCGCTGCTTTGGTTAAAGCCCACTCAACACGTTCGTCCATATCGGCTTTATTTAGATTTTCATAAAGCTTAACGCCAAACGCAATGTTGTCATAAATAGACATCGGAAACGGTGTTGGCTTTTGAAACACCATACCAATACGGGCGCGCAACAAATTAAGGTCTTGCTTCGCGTCAAGAATATTTTGACCGTAAAAGTTAATTTCACCTTCAGCACGCTGGCCGGGGTACAAACTATACATGCGGTTTAACGTTCGTAATAAAGTTGATTTGCCACAACCTGAAGGGCCAATAAATGCCGTGACTTTATTTTCAGCAATATCAAGATGAATATTTTTTAAGCCTTGAAATTTACCATAATAAAAATTTAAATTACGCACTTCTATTGCGTTAGCCAGGGGTGTTGACATTGTATTTTTAACGGCAGAACGGGCAAACGCATTTGAAGCGATCGAATTTGACATTGAAGATTTAGATGCTTGTTCAGATGTGGGCACAGAGGTGGGTTCATAAGATTGTTCGAATGCCGTTTTAGTTGCTAGATCAGATGAAGGCTCAAATGCAGACTGAGGTGCTGCAATAGGGGTTGTTTTAAGGTTATTCATGCATACTTCCTAAAATAATACTTCCTAAAATTAAAAACCCAATTTTGTGTGGCCAAAACTATTAAGAAGAAAGTTTATCGCGAAATAAAACCCGCGCAATAATATTTAAGACTAAAACCGTTAACGTTATCAGTAATGCGCCGGCCCAAGCAAGCCCTATCCAGTTATCGTATGGGCTCATCGCAAATTGAAAAATAACAACCGGCAGGTTTGCCATCGGTTCATTCATATTGGTCGAGAAAAATTGGTTGTTTAAAGCGGTAAATAATAAGGGGGCCGTTTCACCGCTGATGCGTGCTAAAGCCAACATTAAACCCGTAATCACGCCAGCTCTAGCGGCTCGTAGCGTCACAAAGGTTGAAACTTTCCAGCGGGGTGAGCCCAATGCAAAAGCGGCTTCTCTTAAACTGCCAGGCACCAATCGCAACATGTTTTCAGTGGTGCGCACCACAACGGGTATAGCAATAAGGCACAAAGCAAACGAGCCGGCCCACCCTGAAAAGTGACGCACTTGAGCCACGTAAATGGCATAAATAAATAAGCCTAAAACAATTGATGGGGCAGACAACATAATGTCGGTTACAAAACGAGTGGTGGCAGCCACTTTATTGTCATCACCAAACTCGGCTAAATAAACACCTGCAAAAACGCCTATTGGGGCACTGATTAAAGTCGTTACACCCACTATCATTAAGCTACCGACAATTGCGTTGGCTAAACCGCCACCCGCCGAACCCGGTGCCGGCGTTGATTGGGTAAAGAGCGCAAGGTCAAAAGCTGAAAGCCCATTTTTAAACAAGACAAGCAAAATCCAGAGTAGAACAAAAAGCCCGAGCACCATAGCCATCATTGATAGTGTGAGGCCTATTTGGTTTACGACTTTTCGACGGCGATATATATTTTGATTCATAGACATACCCTTAGGTTTTGCTACCCTTGGCTTTTTCACCACGAATAATCATGAGTTTTGCGGCACCTAATACAAAGAAGGTAATGACAAACAGTAAAAGACCCAGTGCAAATAAAGTGGCTAATTGAAAATCATCAGCCTCGCCAAATTCGTTCGCTAACGTTGATGCAATTGAGCTACCTGGAGCAAAGAGTGATTCGCGTATGCGCTGCGAATTACCAATAACAAAGGTAACCGCCATGGTTTCACCCAATGCACGACCAAGACCCAACATGATGCCGCCAATGACGCCTTTTTGGGTATAGGGCAACACGATGTTTCTTACAACTTCCCATGTGGTGCAGCCTATGCCGTAAGCTGATTCACGCAGAATAGGCGGCACAATTTCAAAGACGTCCCGCATCACAGCGGCAATAAAGGGCAAAACCATAAAAGCCAGCACAATGCCTGCAGTCAAAATACCAATACCGTTCATCGAGCCACCAAACAGTAGGCCAATGATCGGCATTTGACCTAGTGTTGCTTGTAATGCAGGTTGCCCATAGTTAGCAAAAAGTGGGGCAAAAATAAATAGGCCAAACATACCGTAAATTATTGATGGCACCGCGGCCAACAGTTCTATCGCCGTACCCAACGGGCGGCGCAACATTAAGGGGCATGTTTCAGTTAAAAATAGTGCAATACCGAATGCCAAAGGTACGGCAATCAGTAGCGCAATAATTGAGGTCACGACGGTACCGTAAATGGCAATGAGTGCACCAAAATTTTGGTCGCGAACATCCCATTCGATTGTCCAAATAAAGGGGAAACCAAATTTTTGAAAAGCTGGCCATGCATTGATGAGTAATGAAATAATGATGCCAACTAAAGCAAATAAAACCACCAATGAAAAAAGCATGGTGATTTTATGAAAGAAAAAATCTTGTAGCCGTTGTTTACGAATAACGGCTAACAAGCTTTGTTTCATCATGCCGTTATCAGTGGGGCTTGCACTCATGAATGCTCCGTATGCTTATTAAACAAACAGGGTGTTATTTAAACACCCTGTTTCGCTACTCAATTCAATTTACTTCTGTTTAATTTGTGACCAAACCTTACTTTCGATGGCTGATGTTAAAACATCTGGCAGTGGAACGTAGTCTAAGTCAAGCGCAAGCTGTTTGCCATCTTTAAACGACCATTTAAAAAATTTAAGGGCTTGGTTTGAATCGGCAATATTCGTCGGGTTTTTGTACATCAAAATAAATGTACCGGCTGTAATGGGCCATGACATTGCACCGGGTTGATCAACTAGTGAAATACCCATGCCAGGCACTTTAAACCAGTCAGCACCCGCAGCAGCAGCGGCAAAAGACTCAGCGCTTGGGCTCACAAAGTTGCCGTCTTTATTTTGAATTTGCAAGTAAGGCACTTTGTTTTTCTTGGCGTAAGCATATTCAACATAACCAATCGCACCTTTAACACGCGTTACGTTGGCTGCAACACCTTCGTTACCTTTGCCACCCAATGACGAATCAGCGGGCCACTTAACACTTGACCCTGTACCCACTTTATCGGCCCAATTCTTGCTAACAGTTGACAAGTAATCAGTAAATATATTGGTTGTACCTGAACCGTCAGCGCGGTGAACGACTGTAATATCTAGTGCTGGCAAGACTTTGTTTGGGTTGAGTGCAAGAATTTTAGGGTCATTCCATTTGGTTATATTACCCAAATAAACGTCAGCCAATACCGGGCCTGTTATTCTAATTTCGTTTGGTTTAAAACCCTCAAGGTTCACGACTGTCACGACACCACCCAAAACAGCAGGAAACTGTACCAAACCTTCTTTATCTAATTCCTCAGCCTTTAACGGTGCATCAGTTGCGCCAAAGGTTACGGTTTTAGCCGCGATTTGACGCTTGCCACCTGAAGAACCAATCGATTGATAATTTAGGCCAACATTTGTTAGCTTTTTATAAACTTCAGCCCATTTAGCATAAATAGGGTACGGGAACGTTGCCCCAGCGCCTGTAATGTCAGCAGCCATGGCTGTATTCATACCAATAGCCAACATACCGCCTGCTATCAGTGTTTTGATAAATGATCTACGCATTAAAGCCTCTCTTTTAATGATTTAAAGTGAGCTCGAATTAAATCGAGACTGACGTCACTTTAAGCGCTCAACATGACGGTTTTGTGACAGTTATGATCATTTCTCAGTTTTACGGTGTTTAAATAGTGTTCAGATCAATCACCCAGCAACGTCATTTGATGGTCGTGCAAACAAAATGGTTTTCGACGGTTCACAATGCGCTCGTATTGACCATCAGGCTGCTGCAACCAAGCCCTTTGATTGTCGCGCAATGCAAAGGTAAACGATTCGTCAATCACGCGTTTTTTAAGTTTAGGGTCTAGCACCGGAAAGGCCACTTCAACCCGTCTAAAAAAGTTTCGATCCATCCAGTCGGCAGACGATAAATAGACGCGCTCTTCACCTGCAGCATAAAAATACAGTACGCGCGCATGCTCTAAAAATTGCCCAATAATTGAACGCACACGAATATTTTCTGATAACCCCTTAACGCCAGGCCTTAGTGTGCATAAACCGCGCACAATTAAGTCAATTGACACACCAGCTCGGCTAGCTTCATATAGTGCCTCAATCACCTCAGATTCAATCAAAGAGTTCATTTTCACCATAATGCGAGATTTTTTTCCTGCTTGAGCGGCTTTGGTTTCGGCTCTAATTAAAGACATAACGGTGTCATGCATATTAAAAGGTGACTGCAACAGTAGCTTAAGCTGACGTCGCGCGCCTAAACCGGTAAGTTGAGCAAAGACTTTGTCCATGTCTTCACACAAATCAGGGTTGGCGGTAAACAAGCCAAAATCAGTGTAGAGGCTTGCCGTACGGGGGTGGTAATTGCCGGTGCCCAAGTGAGCGTAACGCCGAATACGGCCATTTTCACGGCGCAATACGAGCAACATTTTGGCGTGGGTTTTATGACCCACCACACCGTAAATCACATGGGCGCCGACTTCCTCTAGACGCGAAGCCCAATTTATGTTGGTTTGTTCGTCGAATCGTGCCATCAACTCAACCACAACCGTGACTTCTTTACCTGCTTTTGCAGCGGCTAAAAGCAGGCGCATCAACTCAGAGTCTTCACCTGTTCGGTAAATGGTTTGTTTAATAGCCATCACATCAGGGTCAATCGCTGCAGCCGTTAAAAAATCAATAATCGGCTGAAACGACTGATAGGGGTGATGAACCAAACGATCAGCTGCTGCGATCTCTTCAAACATGAGATGTGGTCTGTGCGATTGTTTTTCAAATATTTTAGGTATTGATCCTTTGTATTTTGGAAATAACAAGTCGGGTCGATCAACCTCATTACATACCTGCATGAGTCTTGCAATATTTGCAGGCCCGTGCACACGATAGGTATCTGCGCTTGATAGATTAAATTCACGCTGCAACAGTTCTTCTATGTTGGGTGGTGTGAGCTGATCGATTTCAAGACGAACAGCCGAGCCAAAATTGCGTTGTGACAACTCACCTTGTAACGCTAAACGCAGGTTGGTGACTTCCTCTTCATCAACAAACAAATCGCTATTACGTGTCACTCGCCATTGAAAAACACCATGCGCTGTCATACCCGGGAATAATTCACCCGCGAATGCGCGAAGAAACGACGTAAGCAAAATAAAGCTATGTGGCAAGCCTGAAACGGCAGAGGGCATGCGAATCAGGCGAGGTAACGCACGCGGGGCTTGCACCACAGCAATGGTTGCTTTACGACCAAACGCGTCATCGCCTGACAAGGTCACCATAAAATTAAGACTTTTGTTTAAAACCCTCGGAAAGGGGTGCGCTGGGTCTAGACCAATGGGGGTAAGTAAAGGCATCACGTCGCGCACAAACAACTCATGCGCCCACGTGGTTTGTGCCTCATTCCACTCAGCCGGTGGGTGCGAATAAATGCCTTCAGTCCGCAACTTGGGCAAAACATCACTATTGAGCAGGGTGTACATTTTATGAACGAGTTTATGAACAACTTCTTGCACTTGCTCAAACGCTTGACCCGCTGTCAAACCGTCGGGGCCGCGTAAAATCGGAAATAACCGCATCTGCTCTTTTAAGCTTGAAACGCGTATTTCAAAAAATTCATCTAGATTTGAACCCACAATACACAAATAACGTAGGCGCTCTAACAATGGGGTCGTGTCGTCTTCTGCCATGGCTAAAACGCGTTTATTAAACTGCAATAGTGATAATTCGCGGTTTAAATAATGTGCTGTTTCAAGCGGTGATTTATATTTGACAGATTCAGACATATTGGCACGATCTCTAAGTTGAATTCAACATTAATGGTACTTTTATATCATTTTTAGGTTGCGATTTTATTGAGATTAATAGATTTACACCGAAATTCATCTAAATTTACATGCAATTCGCATGATTTAAGTCGGTTTTTGATTGCCTAGGCAATGTGTCACACTTACTTCCATATAATGGTTTTATTCATTCATCTATTTGTGAAATATGGAACATTTACTCGCTGCAGTAGACTTGGGCTCTAACAGTTTTCGCTTATCAGTTGGGCGCATTGAACTTATTAATGGTGTGAGCCATATTTACCAAATTGATCGACTAAAAGAAACGGTTCGATTAGCAGCCGGTTTGAATGATCAAAAAATACTTGACGAAAGTTCTATTGAACGCGCCATCAGTGTTTTGCATCGTTTTGGCGAAAGGCTTGACAGTTTTCACCCTAGCCGTGTGCGGGCTGTCGCAACCAACACCTTTCGTGTCGCCCGAAATACGAGCGAATTTTTGCCTCGTGCAGAAACAGCGTTAGGCTTTCCGATTGAAGTCATTGCAGGCAAAGAAGAAGCCCGTTTAATTTATACCGGTGTTAACCATACTCTTCCCGCCAGCGCCAACAAGCGGCTCGTTATTGATATTGGCGGTGGCTCAACAGAGGTCATCATCGGTATAGGCGACGAACCGATCAATTTGTCGTCTTTGTATATGGGTTGCGTTAGTTACAGCCTAAAATTTTTTCCAGATGGGTTGGTTGATGCGCAGCGCATGAAACAGGCTGAAATGGCGGCACGCCGTGAAATCGAGGTCATTACCAAACCGTTTAAGCGCCTGGGTTGGGCTGAAGCTTATGGCTCATCTGGTACTGCCAAAGCACTATTTGCGATATTGCAAGAGGGTGGTTTTTCTTCACACGGCATCACCGCTCAAGGTCTTAAAGCCTTAAAAGAAAAGTTAATTGCTGATGGTCGGGTTTTCCCATCAAATTTACCCGGCATTAAAACTGATCGAACTGATGTTTTGCTCGGCGGTCTAGCTATTATGTCGGCTTTTTTTGATGAGTTTGGCATTGAAACGATGCAAACAGGCGATGGTGCCTTACGTTTAGGGGTTTTAGTCGATTTGTCAGGCCGTGAAGAGTCGCTCGATCGCCGTGACGAGTCAGTTAAAGCTTTTATGAAGCGCTACCATGTCGACGCACGCCAAGCCTCTCGAGTCAAGCGTACAGCCTTAACCCTATTTGACACTTTGATTCAGCCAAACCAAGCAAATCAAGAGCTTAGACATTCTTTAAGTTGGGCTGCAGATTTGCATGAAATAGGCATGTCGGTTTCAAGAGCTGGGTACCATAAGCATGGTGCATATATTTTGAATCACGCTGATATGCCTGGTTTTTCTAAGGTAGACCAGTCGTTGCTCGCAACACTAGTGGTGGCTCACACCAGTAAACTCACTCGGGTTCAACCCGCCCTTAAAAGTCGTACACAATGGTATGCCTTGCTGGCATTGCGGTTAGCTGTTTTACTATGCCGTCGACGTGAAGAGTTATCGCGTTTAGCACTTCGCGTTAAAACAGATGATCAACACATTACCGCTACGGTTGATAAAAAATGGTTGGTAAACCACCCGCTAACTGACTTTTCGCTACATGCAGAAGAAGCAGAATGGGCTAAGGTTGGTTTTGAGTTTTCTTTAGTGACGACTTAAGCGCTAAATGAACCTGCTACGCTTTTAAGGCATCAACCATGCTTTGAGCACTTTGCTGCGCAAGTTGCGCATCTTGACACTCAACCATTATGCGTAGTTTGGGCTCAGTACCCGAAGCTCGAATTAACACTCGGCCCGTATCGCCGAGTTGCTTTTCGACAGCTAGACGTGTTCGCTTTAAACCTTCGTGTGCGGCCCAATCAAGCATAGGGTCAATTTGCACATTGATCATCACTTGCGGAAAGAGATGCAGGTCAGCAACCCACTGCGCCAAGCTCACCTGGTGTCGTCTTAAGGCTGCCAAAACTTGTAAGGCAGCAATAATGCCATCGCCCGTTGAATGGCAATCTAAGCATAATAAATGGCCTGAACCTTCACCACCCAAAAGCCAATGATTTTCTTTTAATTGCTCTAATACGTAGCGGTCACCCACTTTTGCTCGCACAAAAGGTATGTTCATGCGTTGCATGGCTTTTTCAAAAGCATAATTGGTCATGAGTGTGCCTACCACCCCTTGAACCGGGCTTATTGTCGCGCGGGCGCGCACAATAGCGTATAGTAATTCATCACCGTTATAGATGCGACCGTTTGAATCGACCATTTGTAAACGGTCAGCGTCGCCATCTAATGCAATACCTAAATCAGCACCCTGCTCTAAAACTGTTTGCGCCAGTAGCTCTGGATGCATCGCACCCACGTCTTGATTAATGTTGAAACCGTCTGGCTGCGCACCGATGCTATGCACCTTAGCACCCAACTCTTTAAAAACAGGTGCAGCAATATGGTAAGCCGCACCGTGCGCGGCGTCGACCACCAACTTGAGGCCCACCAAATCAAGATCAGAGTCAAAAGTACTTTTACAAAATTCAATATAACGACCTGCCGCATCATCAATACGGCGGGCACGGCCGAGTTGATCGGAAGCCACGCAAGACATCGGCTTTGCAAGCTCGGCTTCAATCATTTCTTCAATATCATCACCCAGCTTCATGCCCTGTGATGAGAAAAATTTAATGCCATTATCATCAAACGGGTTATGTGATGCACTAATGACAATCCCCGCCACCAACCGCCATGCGCGAGTCAAATAAGCGACTGCAGGCGTGGGTATAGGGCCAGCAAGTAGGACGTCGACCCCCGCAGCGGCAAAGCCTGCCTCGAGAGCTGATTCCAGCATGTAACCGCTAATACGCGTGTCTTTTCCAATCAATACCGTTGGGCGGCCTCGACGAGATGCATTTTGAGAAAACACGCGCCCGGCGGCATAGCCTAGATGCAGTGCAAATTGAGGGTTAATGACTGGGCCACCTACTTTACCTCGAATACCATCTGTACCAAAATATGCTTTCTTTGTCATATTGTGTAAGCTCATTTTTGTTGTTGTGTGGCTTGCCAAACTTTTACAGCATCTTGTGTTGCATCAACATCATGAACACGCAAAATCATTGCACCTTGATTAAGCGCAATTAATGCGCCTGCCACGCTACCCACAACCCGCTGATTAACCGGTTTATTAATGATTGAACCAATCATAGATTTGCGTGACAACCCAATTAGAACAGGAAAACCTAATGCAACGAGCTGCTCTAGGTGTGCCAATATTGAATAATTATGGTCTGTCGTTTTACCAAAGCCAAAGCCTGGGTCAAGTGCGATACGATTAGGGTTGGCACCTTGGGCAATCAGAGCCTGCGCATGATCAGCCAACGTTTTAACGACTTCTTTTACGACATCTGTGTAGGTCGGTGCCTGTTGCATGGTCATGGGCTCGCCTTGCATGTGCATGATGCAAAGACCACAGCTTGGGTGATTGCTGACCGTTTGCCGTGAGATTGGGTTTCTAAAACCGTCAACATCATTAATGATGTCTGCGCCCGCATCTAGGGCGGCGCGCATCACTTCAGGTTTTCGGGTGTCAATGGAAATGGCAACACCCGCTTGGTGTAACGCATCAAGCACGGGCATAATGCGTTCTATTTCTTGCTCAACCGAGATCGTACCTGCCCCGGGCCGAGTAGACTCACCGCCAATATCAATAATTTGTGCGCCCTGCCCGATTAATTGTCGGGCATGGCGCACAGCATTTTCAGTGGCAAAATTTAAACCGCCATCAGAAAACGAATCTGGCGTGACATTCACAATACCCATAATGATGGGTTGCGAGCGCGTAAAGGCGAAGCGCCCGCATTGCCAAATATCACTCATCATGTCAAACCCGGTTATACAACCTCGGCTGGTTTGCCACTGCTGGCTGAAGGTGTAGACCCTGCTGGCGGAATGTCTGAAGCATCAATATGTGTAGCAGGTACTTTAGGTTGACGAGGTGGGCGACCTTCAATGATGTCATCAATTTGATCAGCATCAATGGTTTCCCATTCAAGTAAAGCCTTCGTCATCGCCTCAACTTTTTCACGATTATTTTCTAAAATATTACGAGCGAAAGCGTATTGCTCGTCAATAATTTTTCGAATTTGATCGTCGACTTTTTTCATCGTTGACTCAGACATGTGCGTAGTTTTAGTCACACTACGGCCAAGAAACACTTCACCTTCGTTTTCAGCATAGACCATTGGGCCCAGTTCTGATGTCATGCCGTAACGCGTCACAATGTCACGGGCAATAGCCGTTGCGCGTTCAAAATCGTTTGAGGCGCCAGTTGTCATTTGCTGCATGAATAGTTCTTCAGCAATACGACCGCCAAATAACACGGCTATGGTTGAGAGCAGACGCTCTTTGTCCATACTGTAACGATCAGCAACAGGTAACTGCATGGTGACACCTAACGCACGGCCACGAGGAATAATCGTGACTTTGTGAACGGGGTCAGTTTTAGGAATCATACGTGCAACAACGGCGTGACCTGACTCATGATATGCCGTGTTGCGACGCTCTTCTTCAGGCATAACAAGCGAACGACGCTCGGCACCCATAATGATTTTGTCTTTGGCTTTTTCAAAGTCAGACATATCAACTAAGCGACCGTTGCGACGCGCTGCAAAAAGTGCAGCTTCGTTAACTAAGTTAGCTAAATCAGCACCCGACATACCGGGGGTACCGCGGGCCAAAATGCCTGCCTCAGTATTTGGAGCGATAGGCACTTTGCGCATGTGCACTTTCAAAATTTGCTCGCGACCACGAATATCGGGCAACGGCACAATGACTTGACGATCAAAACGACCTGGGCGTAGCAATGCAGGATCAAGTACGTCAGGACGGTTTGTCGCTGCAATAACGATCACACCTTGGCTGGGTTCAAAACCGTCCATTTCGACGAGCATTTGGTTCAGTGTTTGTTCGCGTTCATCGTTACCACCACCGACACCGGCACCACGCTGGCGACCTACTGCGTCAATTTCATCAATAAATATGATGCAAGGTGAATGCTTTTTGGCGTTTTCAAACATGTCTCGAACGCGCGCAGCACCCACACCGACAAACATTTCAACGAAGTCTGAACCCGAGATACTGAAAAAAGGCACCTTGGCTTCACCTGCAATGGCTCGCGCCAGAAGCGTTTTACCTGTACCGGGTGAACCCACCATCAACACACCACGAGGTATACGACCGCCGAGTTTTTGAAATTTCGTGGGGTCTCGCAAAAAATCGACCAATTCTTGAACGTCTTCTTTCGCTTCGTCACAGCCGGCTACGTCTGCGAAAGTTGTCAAATTAGTGCTTTCATCAAGCATGCGCGCTTTTGATTTACCAAAACTGAATGCGCCACCTTTGCCACCACCCTGCATTTGACGCATGAAAAATACCCAGACGCCAATCAGTAACAGCATGGGAAACCATGAAACGAAAATGCTCATCAACAATGATGGTTCGTCACGTGCTTTACCCGATACTTGAACGCCAGACTTCATTAGGTCAGACACCATCCAGATGTCGCCAGGCGACGTAATGGTGTATGGGCGGCCGTTGTCAGGCGTGACGTGCAACACATCAGTTTGTACGTCAACTTTACGAATTTTTCCAGCACGGGCATCGTCCATAAACTGGGTATAGCTCACAGACTCTTGCGCAACTGGCCGCCCGTCAAACTGTTTAAAAACAGTAAAAAGAACCAAGGCAATGACCATCCATACTGCTATTTTTGAGAACGAGTTGTTCACGGCCGATCTCCTGCAATATATTTCACAATTTACCTAGCCTCGGCAAAGGCTTTGCAAATAAAATTTGACATTTCATTCTACCCGTAATTTTACGGGTCTATGACAGTTAACCCTATTACCCACATGAAGCCAGCCTATTTAGAACTTTTTGCTTCCAGTTGAGTCAACTTCGACCAACACCCCTTCGCTGCATGGCCAATTAAGTCTTGAGCCCTTTTGCAATCAAAAACGTCTCAGACGATCGGTCACGTGAGGCCTTTGGCTTGCGCTCAACCACCCGCTTAAAGTCTCTTTTGAGCAATTCCACAATTTGAGAAAAACCTGTACCGTGAAATGCTTTCACAATTAATGCCCCGTCAGCCTTCAAGTTTTGGGTTGCAAAATGCTGTGCTAACTCACAAACATGGGCAATACGCGCTGAATCAGCACTACTTACACCTGATAAGTTGGGGGACATATCTGAAATTACAAGGTCTACTTTGATTTTACCGAGCTTTTCATTCAGGGCGCTCGAGACACTATCTTCTCTAAAATCGCCCAAAATGAACTCAACACCCGCAATGGGCTCCATTGGAAGCAAATCTAAGGCGATAATACGACCATTGAGCACGCCACCCGCCCCAACCAGCCTTTCTCGGGCAACTTGAGACCAGCTACCTGGTGTTGAACCTAAATCAACCACCACATCACCCGGGCGTAACAGTTTTTCAGTATCGGCAATCTCAATAAGCTTAAATGCGGCCCGTGCCCGATAGCCTTTTTGCTGCGCCAATTTCACATAGGGGTCTAACATATGTTGGTTGATCCACTCTTGTGAAAATTTCTTTTTAGCCATTACCGTACAATTCCATTATGTCGACACTCGAACTCACCAGCAAATCACGTAGCGCACTACGCGGCGCCGCCCACCCACTTAAACCAGTCGTTATGATTGGTGACCAAGGTTTAACCGCCCCGGTGCTTAAAGAAATTGACCTAGCCCTCAATTCGCATGAGCTCATTAAGGTTAAAGCTGGAAGCCAAGAACGCAATGACCGCAACACTATCTTGACACAAATTTGCGATCAGCTTGATTGTGCTGCGATTCACCACTTAGGCAAGACGTTCATTTTGTATCGCCCAAGTGATCGCCGCGCTTACGCTGAAGTTTTAGGTGAAAGAATAGTTAAGCCCATTGCCATATTAAAACGCAAGGCCAATGCCCCCCATACCCCTAAAAAACTAGCCGCTCAAGGAAAAACTATAGGCAAACGTTCACGTATTGTAAAAGATACTGACGCAGACGCCTTAAGCGGTCGCGCAACACGGGTATTTTCAGGTGAAAAACCCACACGACCCACCCGTCGTGCTGTAGGCCAAACAGCAAAACGTGCAACACAATCAAAACCCCGCAGTGCCATGAGTTTGAAATCAGGCGCACGTCGTGGCCGCACAGACTAAATAACTTTGATGTGCAAAGCCCCCGCAAGTCGGGGGCTTTTTCAAAAGCACACATCATGATCGCGAAGTGAATGCCACCAAGAACATTCTCGCGGCGAGAAATCGCCGTCAATCAAAAGGAATCTTCGGGGTTTAGCCCGAAGAAAATGTTAAATGTAGCGTACGTCTAAAATTTCATACTCAATGACGCCAGATGGCGCATTTACTTCGACCACATCGCCCGTAACCTTACCAATAAGCGCACGTGCAACCGGGCTTGAAATAGATATAAGGTTTTGACGAATATCGGCTTCAATATCGCCCACAATTTGATACTGAACACGCGCACTTGATGACAAATCTTCAATGTCTACCGTGGCACCAAACACAACTCTGCCCTCGGCATGAAGCTCTTTAGGGTCAATCACTTGTGCATTTGAAAGGGTGCCATCTAGCTCGATAATACGACCCTCTACAAACGCTTGGCGTTCACGTGCCGCATCGTACTCAGCATTTTCTGACAAATCGCCTTGCGCACGCGCTTCGGCAATAGCGTTAATCACATCAGGGCGTTCAACATGTTTAAGACGATGTAATTCTTCTTTTAAACGCTTGGCACCGGCAACGGTCATAGGTATGGCAGACATAACAAGATTCCTAAATAAAAAAAGATAAACCCCGGCCGAGATTTGAACCGGGGTTGATATTTAAACGAATAGGTCTATTGTAGGAAAGTTTAGAAACTTTGCAAGGGGGGTCTATTGAATATCAGAGATCTAACCCTATTTTTAGTTTTTTATTCTTTAATGTTGAAATTTTTTTATTTCGCTACTTAAACTATGATGAATAGATTAAACATTTCGCTCTAGGTTGTTAACCTTTCATGCCGCTCTTAAATATTAAACATCTCACTGAAAAACTTTTTTGGCACTTTACTTTATGACCGAAGTTATCATCATTCGCCATGGCGAAACCCACTGGAACACTGAACATCGTTTGCAAGGTTGGCGCGATATTGACTTAAATGAAATGGGGCAACGGCAAGCGCAAGCGCTGGCCAAACGGCTTGCACATGAACACCATCAAGGCAATCGCCCCATTGACCAAGTTTATTCAAGTGATCTCAAGCGCGCACATCAAACAGCGCACGCTGTGGCGCAAGCATTAGACTTAGACGTGCTAGTAGATGCTGGTATTCGTGAACGCAATTTTGGTGTGCTAGAAGGCGTTAAATTTAATGAGATGTTTGAAGTGCAACCTGAAGCGGCTGAAATTTGGCATCGACGCCAACCCAACGAGGCCATACCTCAGGGGGAATCGCTTCAAACCTTGCATGATCGTGCCATACAGGCCGTGAACACCATTGCTAGACGCCACCAAGGGGGTCGTATTGCTTTGGTTACCCATGGCGGCACGATGGACGTGTTATGGCGCCATGCCACCCAGTCGTCTTTAGAATCGCCGCGCGTTGCGAAACTGGCTAACGCAAGTATTAATCGTATTTTTGTTGGTGAAACCGATTGGCAATTAATAGAATGGGGCGATGTTGCACACCTTGAGGGCTTCGGAAATACCAACACTGGTTTTTTTCGTTAATCACCGGCGTTTTTTTCGTGGTGCATTCAATGCCAATCGGTCGTAAAGCGCTGGGGGAATGAGCCGCATCAAACGGGCCACCCAACCCATTTGCCAAGGTATCACAATGTAACGACGACGGCGCTCAATGGCTTTTGCTGCCAGTCTTGCAAATACATCGGCTGGCAATAAAAATGGCATACGGTAAGTGTTTACTGCGGTCATTTCACTTTTGACATAACCCGGTGCAATCGTCACAACTGATATGCCCTTGGGGGCCATTTCAAGACGCAAAGCCTCGCAATAAGTTGCCACGGCCGATTTAGACGCACTGTAGGCCCCTGCACCAGGCAAACCCCTTACGCCTGCTACGCTGGCAATACCCACTAGCCTGCCTGCGCCTAACGCTGCCATGGCGGGTATGAACGGCTCAAATGTGGCAACGGTGGCTAAAACATTGATGTCGAATATTTCTTTAAAAACTGCAAAATCATCAGTTGACTCAGTTAATGTGCCGGCACTGACGCCTGCATTTGCAATCACAATATCAACCGCACCACCTGTTTGCTTCATAAAATCAGCTGCCGCTGCATGCAGGGCGTTACGGTCACGCACATCAAGCAAGTAGGTGAAGTGTTGGCCTGGCAAGTTGGCCACCACAGCCGACAGCTCAGGCTGACGGCGCGCAACCAAACCCAAAACATAACCTGCTCGTGCGTACTGAATGGCTAAGGCAGCACCCAAACCACTGCTTGCACCCGTAATAAATACGGTGGGCTGACGAGTGGTTTGTAAATTATTGCTTGGCCAATGAGTCATGTAAAGACTGCAAAGAATAGACCTGCAAGCCACGACCTTGACGCAAATACTGCATACCTTCTACAGCCGCCCA
>JBDNHM010000174.1:0-3638 GCA_041688825.1 Burkholderiaceae bacterium
AATAAGGCGTCTCCTGCATTTAACTCTGCGCCATTAGCTTGAATTTTGCCTTTTACAACGTGAACGTAAGCTTTACGTTTAGGGTTTAAATCTAGCTGTGCTTTTTCTTGACCATCAAAATAACCTGCGTATATAAATGCATCAGCGTGCATTTTCACAAACCCTGGATGATCGTCGGCCGGTGCTGGGTTAACTGCTACTCGGTCATCTGCCATAAGAGCATTTGGCTGAACCAACACAGATTGAGTCGTAAGTGTTACTGCAGAGGGTAATGTTGCCCAAGGGGCGGCTACCAATGTCAAAGCACCTCGCTTGCGAACAGCATCAATTGATATTTGTTCATAGCCAGGTTCAGCGCCGATCTCGTTAGGTTCGATCCAAATCTGCAATAAATGGGTTTCTTGACCTTCAGCGTGATTAAATTCACTGTGGCGCACACCCTTGCCAGCACTCATTCTTTGAACATCACCAGGCGGAATGCTTTCAACGTTGCCCATACTATCTTGATGCGCTAATGCACCTGAAAGAACGTAAGTGACAATTTCCATATCGCTATGGCCATGGGTACCAAAACCCTTACCTGATGCAATGTAGTCTTCGTTAATAACGCGTAAATTACCCCAACCCATGAAACGTGGGTCGCGGTATTCACCGAAAGAAAAACTGTGGTGTGATTTAAGCCAACCATGGTCAAAATAGCCACGATCAACTGATTTACGTATTTGATTCATAACAGCCTCTTGAAAATATGCATCTATTACTTTAAGACTTATTGATGCTTACTAAGCTGATTTCAGTATGAACTGTAAGCTTTTCGGAAGGCAAGACAATCATTAATACAGAAAGAAATTTTATTTAAATAACCAAATTTCGATCTTCGCTTGGTCATTATTTGGTCATACATTACCAATCAGAAAATCATTCAAAGCAAGTTGTCAGGGTGTAAATACGTGCTTGACCTATTGCCCACCCTAACACTTGCAATAATTACAACAAATTACTTCTCTAACGTGACTTGAACACCACTGGCACCGACATTTAACTGTAAACCTTCAGTTGTGCCTTTTAAGGTCATGATGACGCCATATTCATTTTTCAATGTCATGTTGCCAACGCCACCCCCTAACGCTACGCTGCCGTCAAGCTTGACGTACGTGCCAGGAAACTTTGAAATATCGGTTAAGTCGTAAACACCGCCCACCGCTGACATTTTTGAAATACCGATGTTGGCACCCAAGCTCAAACCACCAATTTTAAAGGTGTACTTTTTACCTTTAAAGTTGAGTTCGCCACCGCCTACGCTACCACCAATAATGAAGCCAAATTGAGTTTCATTAATAGAAACCTCACCGACTTGTTTTTTTGGATCAGCAGCATGCACGGCGCCTGTGGCAAAAACCATACCCATAACAACGGCAGAAAAAAATGAACGAATCTTCATAGATTAAAACTCCTTAATGATTAAGTGCATCTATAAATGCACTTTTCAATATGAAACAGTAACACCAATTGACAGTCTATAAATAAACTTGATTTAGAGTAAATTGAGATATTTAAGGGTATCTTGTATATATTTACCCCTCCCATTTTATTTCAACTTAAATACTCTATGGATTAGATATGAGCATGCTGTTTTCAGAAGTTAAATTAGGACCCATCACGCTTAACAATCGAATTGTCATTGCACCCATGTGCCAATATTCATCAGTTGACGGTATGGCAAGCCCATGGCATCTAATACATTTAGGCAACCTCAATTTATCGGGGGCTGGCACACTGATTATTGAAGCGACTGCAGTTGAGAATGTCGGTCGTATTTCAGACGGTTGCCTTGGCTTATGGAGCGAGCAACATGCCCAGGCAATCAAGCATATTGTTGACACCATTAAACCGATGGCTTCCACCAAACTTTTTATTCAGCTTTCTCATGCAGGTCGAAAAGGTTCGAGTTATAAACCATGGGAATCGGGCAAACTCATCCCTCTCGATGCGGGTGGGTGGGAAACAGTCGCCCCCAGCGCCTTGAGTCATGCCCCCGAAGAGCGGCCTCCTTTGGCACTTGATCAGGCAGGTTTAAATCATGTGCGTGACGCATTTGTTGAAGCGGCTAAGCGGTCAGTAGCCATTGGGCTTGATGGTATTGAATTGCATTGCGCACACGGTTACTTGTTCCACCAATTTCTGTCACCCCTTTCTAATCAACGCACTGACGAATACGGTGGCTCTTCTGAAAATCGTATGCGGTTTCCGCTTTCGGTTTTTGAGGCGGTTCGAACTGTTGTGCCTAAAAACATGGCTTTAGGTGTGCGTTTGTCAGCCACTGATTGGGTAGAAGGCGGCTGGACAATTTCTGAAAGTAATGTCATGGCTCAAAAACTAGAAGCGTTGGGCTGTGATTTTTTACACGTTTCGAGCGGGGGTGTCTCAACCCAGCAAAAAATACCTGCTGGACCAGGCTATCAAGTACATTTAGCGCAAGAAATCAAATCGCATGTTAAGAGTATGCCAATCATTGCGGTGGGTTTAATAAACGATGCATTGCAAGCCGAAGCAATTTTGCAAGAAGGTAAAGCAGATTTGGTGGCTCTCGCACGTGGCATTTTGTATGACCCACGTTGGCCTTGGCATGCTGCAGCAACACTTGGTGCGCAGGTTGAGGCGCCACAGCAGTATTGGCGCTGTCAACCGGCGGGTTTATCTACTTTGTTTCATGGGGTACGCATTAATCAGCGGTAATGTTCAACATGCGCAAACAGCCAAGATGATTTGATCGTAAACATTATCATCATGGCTGTTGCGCTTTGAGTCGAATTGTCATGGCTGTTTAGCTTTGAGTCGACTTGTCTTAGCTGTTTAGCTTTGAGTCGAATTAACTTGGCTGTCGCGCTTTGAGTGATGTGACTTTAAAGTAAATGAACTAATCACGAAAATTATTAAACTGTAAGGGCAATTCAACCTCAACTTTTTTAAGTACGGCCATGGCAGTTTGCAGATCGTCACGTTTTTTACCCGTGATGCGTAATTTGTCACCGTTTATTTGCGTTTCGACCTTTAACTTGCCTTCTTTGATCGCTGCAATCAGTTTTTTAGAAATTGCCTGTTCAATGCCCTGTTTAACGGTTATTTTTTGACGTGCACCACTAACGTTTTCAAGTGGGTCTGCAATGTCGAGGCAACGTGTGTCAATTTGACGTGCACTTAAACGGGCACGAAGAATATCAATCATTTGTTTTAATTGAAAGGCGCTGGGTGCGACCTGGGTGACGACATATTCGTCAAGTTCAAACTTGGCATCGCTACCTTTAAAATCAAACCGGGTAGATAGCTCTCGATTGGCTTGATCAACCGCATTAGTGAGCTCGTGCTTGTCAACTTCAGAAACAACATCAAATGAAGGCATGGCCTTTAACCTCATATAAAATATACGTCATTTAGTATTTTAACGCGTACCCGTTAGATATAAATAATTTAAACCCTCTTTACAATAATAAATAGCCGGCTTCAAACTTAACATCCACTGTAAAAATCAGTTGCCTGAAAAAAACAATACATTCACGTTACGTTCACCTATTTATAAGGCTCAACACACCATGCAGGCTGATTTAACGGGCACAGTTCAAGCGCTTTATCAATTTCCG
>JBDNHM010000024.1:0-1086 GCA_041688825.1 Burkholderiaceae bacterium
CTTAAAACACCCCTTAAAACACCTCTTAATACCACTCCTTAAGTCAACCCCTAAAATCAATTCATTTCAGGCCGCTTCAATGAAAGCATTTGCAAGCATCAGTAAACGCAAGCGATGGCTAATTATTGCAAGCTTATGCTTTGTTTCAAACCCATTACTTGCAAATGAAGGTTGGGTTGAGTCTGAATACACTTCTAAATTTTCAGCTTACGTTGATACAAAAAGCATTATGCGAGAAAAAGAGTTTGCAGTCGTACGCATTTTAAAAAACTACGTTATGCCACAAACAGAAGACGAAATGCAAGCATTTCGGTCAGTGGTTACGCTTACTTTATATGAATGTGAAAAAAAGGTCTTCAACATACTAACCATGCAGTTTTATGAGCTAGCGTGGGCCAAAGGCACGTTAATTGAAAGCTACGACTTAAAAAAACAAAGCCCCGATGATGCTGAATGGCCTTCTGTTAAGCCGGGCAGTATAGAAGAAGCCTTTATGGAATATGCATGTGACGGAATGCCTGTAATGCCTATAACAAGAGTTAGGTATCTAGGTTTGTTGGGTAAATAGTAAAAATTGTCTTTTTCTATTGCGGTACGGTGTGAGTATGTTCTAAAAGCGCAGTTTGAAGTTTTACCCCAAAAGCAAGCCGACCTTTAAAGGCAAATGCAATACCAATAATGAGATAGATAGCAATCACAATGAAGCTAAAGGTCAACATACCATTTCAAACTTAAAATTACAAAGCGTTAAATTGGGGTGACGTTACCACCCCAATTTCATTAGAATTTATAACCTACACCAACCAACACGTTGTAAACGTTTGCGTTGGTTGTAACAGTCTCAATGTAGGGAACACCTAAAATTAAGCCTGAATTTCTGTTGGTTGTATTGCCATAGTTAAAGTAGTTGGCTTCAACAAAACCATATAAATTACCCGTAACATATTGTTTGTACCCTAAACCTAATGAGTAACCCCCATAGGTTTGGCTGTCAGAACTACCTGCCAGTGATGCTTTTATCGTTGCGCCGGTGTAACCCACTTTGCCATACAAAAGACCCGTATCGTTGATGGGCGTAGCAGCCGA
>JBDNHM010000175.1:0-2126 GCA_041688825.1 Burkholderiaceae bacterium
CACGTTGCCACCGATCAAGCCCAGCTACCCTTATCGTTTGGGGCCGCAAGACAGTTTAATGATCTCGGTGTGGGGTCATAGCGATTTCGCGGGTAGTAGCGGGGGCAGTTCATCAGGGGGCGGCTCGTCAGGCAGTGGTTCTTCCGTTGGCACCTCTAATAGCGGTGGTGGCCGTACGGTTGATTCTGAAGGGTTCCTGTTTTTACCCCTAGTCGGTCAAGTGAAAGCCTCTGGCAAAACCATAAATGAATTCAGGGCTGAACTGACCAAACGCATTGCAAGGTTCATACCTGACCCACAAGTTGATGTTAGCGTAACGTCTTACCGTAGCCAAAAAGTATTTATTTCGGGTTCAGTGGGTAAACCAGGTAACGTTTACATAACCGATCAGCCCCTTAGGGTGACTGATGCCATCAGTAATGCAGGCGGTGTACTTGAAAAATCTGACTTGTACAACGTTGTCTTGACCCGTGGCGATGAAATCGTCACCTTAAATCTTGATCGTTTGTTTTATTCAGGCGATCTAAAGCTTAATGTTTTGTTGGCTGACGGCGACGTCATCACCATACCCAATAACGCTTTGCGTAAAGTGTTTATGTTGGGTGAAGTCGGCAATAGTGTGGGTGCAAACAGAGCAGGCGCCATTGTGATGCGGCGTGGCCGCATGTCGCTCGCTGAAATTATTTCAGACGCTGGCGGGGTGAGCCCCTTTAGTGGCGCCGCAAACGAAATTTACGTCATGCGAGCCAACCCAAACATTAAAGACCCTGTCGAAGCCTCGCGTCAACCCGTTATATACAAGCTTGATGCCTGGGAACCTGAAGCCTTGTTGGTCGCTGAACAGTTCCCCATGCAACCAAGAGATTTAGTATTTGTTAACCCCACTGGCCCAACCATGGTGGGTCGTTTCATTGGCCAATTCATACCCCTGCTGACATCTGTCAATACGACAGGCAATGTTGGCGTTTACTAGGGTATGGCATGAGCAACTCAAATTCTGATCACAGCAGTTCAAGTTATAACGGCCAAAGTTCGTCAAGCCAAAGCAGCAGCCAATCAAATCAACGTCAGTTGGTTCAAGACCCTGATGTTATCTCGATTGCCAATGTGCTTGACAATATGGTGTTTTACCGATGGCACCTTATTGCCGTCACGATTATCGTTACGGTTTTATCAGCTATTTACGCCATGACAGTAACACCTATTTATGTTGCTGATTCAATGATTCAAATTCAGCCTAAGCAGCAAGGTATTTCTTCACTTGGTGCACTCAGTGAGGTGAGCGGCAGTGCTGGTGCTTCGGGTCGGGCAGGTGCTGGCACTATTGATGAAATTGAAATTATCAAGTCAAGGTCAGTGATTGGCGCTGCCATTGAAGCGATGCAACTTAATGTGAATGTCACGGTCGCCAACCGTGTGCCATTACTTGGCAACTGGCTTGCTCGCACACTTGAAGCAGATGAGCAGGGTTTGGTTAAACCACCGGTTGGTTGGTTATCTTATGCTTGGGGGGGGGAACGACTCGAAATAGATCAAATTAAACTACCCCAATCACTTATTGGCAAGCCTTTATTGTTGACAGTCGAAAAAGACAGCCAATGGCAATTAACTGAACAGGCTACCGGGCAGGTACTGGCTAAAGGCCAAGGCAACGATTCAATTGATGTCATTTACAACTCGGGCTTTGCATTTAAAGTTAAAGACTTATCGGCCAGACCTAATACTCAGTTTGTCATTAGAGTTGTCGCGAATCAGTCGGCTGTCGGCGGTGTACTGGGGGGCTTGACGGTCACACAAGTTAGAGGCGGGTCGCTCATTGATTTGACCTTCCGAAACCCAGACCCGGCCTTTGCGGCCTTGATGCTCAACACCATTACAAACGTTTATCTGAAGCAAAGCCTTGAGCGCAGTAGCCTCGAAACAGAAAGAACAATCGAGTTTATTAATACGCAATTACCAGAATTACGAGAAAAGTTAGACCAAGCTGAAAATAACCTAACTCAATTCAGAGTTAAATCTAAAATAGTTGATATGACTGCCGAGCTAGGGGGTTTAGTCGCTGCAACCAGTCAACTGCAAGCACAAAAAATGGAGCTTGACATTAAGCGCCAAGAAATGTCGACTCG
>JBDNHM010000176.1:0-2068 GCA_041688825.1 Burkholderiaceae bacterium
ATTTCAACCCGCTAAAGCTTTTCGGCGACCTACTGGCAATACCGTGGTGTGCCGTTGCGAAGAGATCACGGCCCAACAGGTTCGTGAAACGGTAAAGATTGGTTGCACAGGGCCAAATCAGATGAAGTCATATCTGCGATGTGGCATGGGACCTTGTCAGGGTAGATTTTGTGCTGTGACTGTTACAGAGTTAATTGCTGATGAAAGGGGTGTTTCTGAAAGTGAGGTGGGTCACTATCGTTTAAGGTTTCCAACAAAACCATTAACGCTTGGTGAGCTTGCTACGCTACCTCAGACTGATGCGTCAATTAATGCAGTTGTAAGACTTAAAAAGCCGGTTTAATGTCATGGGAAATGTGACAAATGCTGACGTTATTGTTATAGGCGGGGGTTTGCACGGTAGTTCAACTGCAATGAATTTAGCTAAAGCGGGTACACAAGTACTTCTTTTAGAGAAAAATTATGTTGGTCGGCATGCGTCTGGCGTTAACGCAGGCGGCGTTAGAACATTGTCACGACACATGGCTGAGGTGCCACTTTCTTTAGCCTCTCAACAGATTTGGAGCAATATCCAAGACTATGTTGATGATGATTGCGGTTTCGAAATTTGTGGTCAGATGCGAGTTGCTGAAAACGAATCTGATGAGAAGATTCTTAAAGATCGCATGGCACTTATGCAGTCTAACGGCTATACCCATGAGGAATGGGTAGAAGCAGCTGATGTGCATAAGATGATTCCATCTATCGTACCGACGATACAAGGTGGTTTAATTGCGCGACATGATGGCGCCGCTGACCCGTATCGCACAACATTAGCCTTTCGAAGAAAAGCGCAGCAATACGGCGCAGATATTCGTGAAGGGGTGACTGTGAATCAAGTTACTAAGCGCAATCACAGTTGGTCGATAGATACTGATGCAGGCCAGTTTCAGTCTAGAGTGCTTGTGAATTGTGCGGGTGCATGGGCTGATAAGATTGCCGCGCAATTTGGTGAATCTGTGCCACTTACTGCCGTTGGCCCCATGATGCTGGTTACAACTAGAATGCCACATTTTCTCAACACAGTCGTATTGGGTACATCTCGTGCACTATCTTTTAAGCAGCGTGCGAACGGTACCGTTTTGATCGGGGGTGGGCATCTAGCTTGGGTAGACCGAAATCGTGATATCACCGAACTTGACTTTCATGCGCTTGCAGACAGTGCCCAAACGGTTTGTGAGGTTTTCCCCCATATGCGTCATGCCGTGATTAGTCGAGGTTGGGCTGGAATAGAAGCAAGCATGCCAGATGGTATTCCAGTCATTGGTCCAAGCGGTGTTGAAGACAATCTTTTTCATGCATTTGGTTTTTCATTACACGGGTTCCAGTTAGGACCAGTAGTAGGTGAAATCATGAAAGATTTAATTTTGTCTGGTAAGACAGATTTGCCGATTAAGCCGTTTCATATATCTCGTTTCTCTTAGCCCCTTTCCAAGTGTTGAACTTAGAATATCAAATTTTCTTATAGGAATTTAGCGTGATTAATATTGTCAGAAAGATATCCAATAAGCGTCTGAGCCGTGTTGTTATACATGGTGATACCGTATATTTAGCGGGTGTTACTTCATCTGAAATGGGTGATATTCAAGCTCAAAGTAAAAATGTTTTAGCAACTATTGATAGCTTGTTGGCTGAGGCAGGTACAAGTAAAGAAAATCTATTAAGCGTACAAATTTGGCTTAAAGATATCAATCGCGATTTTGAAGGTATGAATGCCGTTTGGGCCGAATGGGCGCCTATGAACGCATTACCCACAAGGGCTACCTGCGAGGCCAAGTTGGCAGCAGAGCATCTGCTAGTAGAAATTATTGTTGTAGCGGCTCGTTAAGTTGGTGTGAGGTCAGCACTAGGTCAGCATTAGTTCAGGTTTTCAAAAACTCGTATTTTTTGGTTACGTTCGGTAACCCCATCACTTAGCGTGATGGTTTTTGAGAAGACCTAATGCATGGTGACTCTTTGTAATAGTTCAAGAGAGAGTCATCAAGCTAGCATTACCCCCGGCAGCAGCCGTGTTCACGCTCACTACGCG
>JBDNHM010000177.1:0-2284 GCA_041688825.1 Burkholderiaceae bacterium
ATTTTAATGGTGCCCCCCCCGTGAGTCGAACACGGCACCAACGGATTATGAGTCCGCTGCTCTAACCAAGCATGAGCTAGGGGGGCAAGATGAGCATTGTAGTTGGGTGACTACAGAGTTGCAAATGAAGTAAATTTTTGCAACCAACAATCGTCACCCTACTGTCACATAAACCTTACTGCCCTTCAAGGAAGCTGCGCAATTTATCAGCTCTACTTGGGTGGCGCAGCTTACGCAACGCTTTAGCTTCAATTTGACGAATACGCTCACGCGTCACGTCAAACTGCTTGCCCACTTCTTCTAACGTTTGGTCGCTACTCATTTCAACACCAAAACGCATACGCAAAACCTTTGCCTCGCGCGGGGTGAGTGAATCAAGCACTTCTTTCACGACATCACGCATTGAGCCATACAACGCTGCCTCTGCAGGTGACAAGGTGGCATTATCTTCGATAAAGTCACCTAAATGTGAATCGTCATCGTCACCGATAGGCGTTTCCATTGAAATAGGTTCTTTAGCGATTTTTAAAATTTTACGAATCTTGTCTTCCGGCATATCCATCTTGGCTGCCAAGGTGGCGGGGTCTGGCTCACTACCGGTTTCTTGCAAGATTTGACGGCTGATACGATTCATCTTGTTGATGGTTTCGATCATGTGCACCGGAATACGAATGGTACGTGCTTGGTCTGCAATAGAACGGGTAATGGCCTGACGGATCCACCAGGTGGCGTAGGTTGAAAACTTGTAACCACGACGGTATTCAAATTTATCAACTGCTTTCATCAAACCGATGTTGCCTTCTTGAATAAGGTCAAGAAACTGCAAACCACGGTTGGTGTATTTTTTAGCAATTGAAATCACCAAACGTAAGTTGGCTTCCGTCATTTCGCGTTTAGCTTTACGAGCCTTGGCTTCGCCGGTAGCCATGCGCTTATTAACCTCTTTAAGGTCTTTAAGTGGCAACACAACACGAATTTGCAGATCAATCATTTTTTGTTGCAACTCTTGCACGTCAGGTATGTGACGCTCAAGAATGGTTGAATAAGCATGGCCCGCCTTAACTTCTTGTATGACCCAATCAAGATTGGTTTCATTCCCTGGGAAGGTTTTAATAAAGTGGCTACGAGGCATACCCGCACGTTCTACACACGTGTGCAATATGGCGCGTTCAAGCTGACGAACCTCTTCAACCTGTGCACGCAAGGTGTCAGCCAAACGTTCAACCATTTTGGCGGTAAAACGAATGCCCATCATTTCAGTCATGATGATTTCTTGCGCAGCTAAGTAAGGCTCTGAGCGATAACCTGAATTCTCGTAAGCAGCCCGCATTCTTTCAAAATGAGTATTAATAATTTCAAATTTAGCTAGGCCTTTGACACGTAAATCTTCAAGCTGTTTGCTGCTCATGCCACCCGCTGGGCCGTCTTCTTCAGTATCATCTGCAACACCCGCACCCGCATATTCTTCGCCGTCTTCAGGGTCAACTAAACCATCGATGATTTCATCGATTTGAGCGGTACCGGCTTTAACTCTTTGAACATGTAATAAAATTTCATTGATAGTAGTGGGGCAAGCTGAAATAGCCATCACCATGTGTTTCAAACCATCTTCGATGCGTTTGGCGATTTCAATTTCGCCTTCACGTGTCAACAACTCAACCGTACCCATTTCGCGCATATACATGCGAACGGGGTCAGTGGTGCGACCAAAGTCTGAATCAACCGTCGTTAACGCGGCTTCCGCTTCATCTTCAACATCGTCGTCGCTTGAAGCAACGGGAACATTTTCATTGAGCAATAAGGTTTCAGCATCGGGCGCTTGATCGTAAACGGCAATGCCCATGTCACCAAAGGTACTGATGATGCCGTCAATTGCTTCAGCATCAACTAAGTCATCAGGCAGATGGTCGTTAATTTCACCGTAGGTGAGGTAGCCACGGTCTTTACCGAGCTTGATTAAGAGCTTAAGACGGTTACGACGTGCTTCGTATTCTTCAGGCGTCATCGGGCCACGGGTGGCAATTTCACTACGCCCGCCACTTTTTTTACTGCCGCGCTTAGGAATTGGCTTTAAATCAGGTACGACTTCAGCTTCAACCACATCACCGTTTTCATCAAAATCTTGATCGTTGTTACCTGGGTTTTTAGGTGGGCGGCCTGGCTTTCTGCCCGTTGATTTTGAAGCACGCGCTTTTTTTGGTGCGCCCTCAGCGTCGTCACCACCCAATTCGGACGCTTTATCAGCGACCTTGTCAGATTTAGACGATACGCGTTTTACTTTAGC
>JBDNHM010000178.1:0-24483 GCA_041688825.1 Burkholderiaceae bacterium
GACACAACACCAAGTGACTTAGGCACTGAAAAGAAAGAAACGACATCTTGGATGGCGCGACTGACGAAAAGTATGTCGCGCACAGGTAAACAAATTGGCGTTATTTTTGGTCGCAGCACAATTGATGAAGCGCTTTATGATGATCTCGAGGCGGCATTAATTATGGCTGACGCGGGCCCACAGGCCAGTCAACAGCTTATTAAAATATTGAAGCAAAGGGTGCGTAGTGAATTAATCGACACGCCAGCTGGTGCGAGACAGGCGCTGTGTGAAGTGTTGACAGCCCATTTAAAAGTACTTGAAAAACCGTTTGATGTGGGTGTCGTCAAACCTTTGGTGGTGATGATTGCAGGTGTTAACGGTGCAGGCAAAACAACTTCAATTGGCAAGCTTGCTTATACCCTGCAAGCACAAGGCGCCAAAGTTTTGTTGGCTGCAGGCGACACGTTCAGGGCTGCCGCACGCGAGCAGTTAATTGAGTGGGGTCAACGCAATAATATTTCAGTTATTGCGCAAGAGGGTGGCGACCCTGCTGCCGTCGCGTTTGATGCTGTTCACGCGGGTAAGGCGCGCCACATTGATGTAATTATGATAGATACAGCAGGGCGTCTACCTACGCAGTTGCACTTAATGGACGAGCTAAAAAAAATTAAGCGAGTAGTTTCAAAAGCTGAAGGTAGCGCACCGCATGAAATTTTGCTGGTGATTGACGGCAACACCGGTCAAAACGCATTGATGCAAGTTAAAGCTTTCGATGCAGCCCTGCATTTGACGGGCTTAATAGTGACCAAACTAGACGGTACAGCAAAAGGGGGCGTACTGTGTGCCCTGGCTGCTGGGGCACAAGGCTGTCGCCCCATACCTGTTTACTGGGTAGGCATTGGTGAGCAAATCAATGATTTGCAGCCTTTTGTGGCCAGCGAGTTTGCAAAAGCGCTGTTGACATCATCGCCGCCCTAAACGGCCGGGCTTGTTACACATCTCAGTTAATTAATCAATTCTTTCATCTAGAATTTGCTTCTAAGAAATTTGGGCTCATTTGACAGTTTAAGCCAGATTAAAAAATCAACTCAGGCAAACCAAATCAACTCAGGCAAACTGAATCAAGTAGACCAAAAGTGATCGGCGCGTTTGAGCGCTTGAAAAGCTTTAGTGGCTTCTAGTCCCAACACATCAAGTCTTGAAGCTATCCAACCCACCGCAAACCAAGCGGGGGGTTGATCGTTACTCAGTTTTTCAAAACGTTCGCGGGCAACGTATAAATCATTCATTTCGCCCAGCACGTCTTGAATGATCGCCAATGCTTTGCGATAGTGCTTAAGCCTTGTGGCGGGCAAATGTGATTCGGCAAATTGCAAGCCATAGCGCAATCTTTTTGTGCGTTTACGCAAGGTGTGTTTTGCTTCAATCGCCAGTGTTTGAAACTGCACCCCCTCGCTTACGACACGTTGATGCCATTTGTGCAGGCGCTTACGCAAAACCAAGCGAAGTTTGGCAGGGTTAGAGGTCGGTCGGTCATGGGTGGTTACAGCAAAAGCCAACATATCAATGAGCCAGCCTTGAAATTCTCTTGAACCGGCTAACTTGTTGCCGTTTGGGTCATCGTCGGTGCTGAGTAAATCAAGTGGTGGTTGACCTGCTGCATTTAAAACCGGCATGACCGTTTCACGCAGTACATCATCGTCACGCGTATTACCTAGAAGCGTGAAATGTCGCTTGATTTCGTCACGAAGTGACTGCTCAGGCAGCTGAGCTAAACCGTCAAACAGTGACCATGCCGAGCGTAAACGCCTTAAGCCGACCCGTAACTGATGAAGATGTTCAGGCGTAGCGACACGACAAATGCCTAGCGTATCAATTTCAGACAAAACGGCAGCATTGCGTGCCACTTGCGATAGACATGATTGGCTGATGAGCGCAAACGCATGGTCGCATAAAAGGTCAGACTTTAAGGGAATCGGTTCAATCGTTGTGATTGCCCAAAAGCGTGCAACGGCTGCAGCCTTGGCTGCTTGGGTAGCAGCTAGATCTTGTTTTTGAGTTGTTAAAAGTGTTTGATGAAGCTGCGCCAACAAATCGCCACGTTCAGCCTTACTGCGAAAATCAAGCAAAAGGCCATGCTTTGTAAGCCATCGTTTACCAATTGTAAATAGCGACTGTAAGGCGCCACTGACAAGCTCAAATTCAATCTCATGAATTGGTAACTTTAAATCGCCCGCTTGTATATGGCCTTGATCAAGTGCAATTTCAATGATGCTTGAACCCACCCGAGTTCGGCGAAATAAACGTTTGACGTCAGTTTCATAACTTACTGATAATCGTTCGTGGCAGGCATTTAATGCTTTAGCAGCAGGTGTGCCCTCATACACGCTCAGGTCAAGAACAGGGCCTGGGCGAGGGTGGTTCAGTTCAACGCGATCAATCGCATGCGTGCCCGGCATTTTTAGGGTTTGGACCCAGCGTCGCCCTTCAAGGCGTAAGCGCAACGAAATCTTTGCTTTAACTAAATCGCGTTCAGGTGTGTCAAAATACTGTGCACGTAGGCGCACTCGGGTTACTGCACCGCGTAAGACGTCTCGTTCTACGGCTCCCCAAGCCAATTTCGGCACATTCAATTTAAGTTCTTGCTCAGACATAGTGGTTATCTTTAACAGTGAGGTTTAGATAGTAACGGTCAAGGCATAGAAATTTGATGACAAGTCACAATACCGTAACTTATCGTTTCAACACAAGGTAATTAGGGTAAAAACTAAGAAACCCGCGCAGGCTTCTATAATAATGTTTTTCACCGCTTTAATGCCAATTGGCGATTAATCATGCCTTTAACTTCTAAACCTCAATTATCTGAATCATTCGCCTCAGCGTCTGCAATTTCTTCTGTACACGAGATTATTAACGAGCTCAGAGCAGGGCGCATGGTCGTACTCGTCGACGAGGAAGACCGTGAAAATGAAGGTGATCTTGTCATGGCGGCCGAGTTTGTTACCCCCGAGGCCATTAATTTTATGGTCACGCACGGTCGCGGCTTGGTTTGTTTAACCTTAACTGAAGAGCGCTGTAAACAGCTTGATTTGCCCTTAATGGCCAGTCGCAATGGTACGGCTTATGGCACTAACTTCACTGTTTCAATTGAGGCCGCTCAGGGTGTACATACGGGCATTTCAGTTGCCGACCGGGCGCACACCATTCGCGTTGCGGTGGCGCGTGATGCCAAACCAACTGATATTGTTCAACCGGGCCATATTTTTCCTCTAAGGGCTGTTGCGGGTGGGGTGTTGATAAGGGCAGGTCACACTGAGGCCGGCTGCGATTTAACTGCCATGGCGGGTTTGATTCCGGCATCGGTAATTTGCGAAATTCTCAAACCTGATGGCACGATGGCGCGCCTACCTGATCTAATTGAATACAGCCGCGAACATAATCTTAAAATTGGCACAATTGCTGATTTAATTCAGTACCGTAGCGAGCATGAGTCGGTTGTCAACCGCGTCACGCAACGTGTCATGCAAACCCCATGGGGTGCCATGCATGCAGTGGTTTACAAAGATACAGTGGGTGGTCACCCCCATATTGCCTTGGTGCATGGTGAAATTTCAGCTGATACTGAAACCTTGGTTAGGGTTCATGAGCCCACCTCTGTACTTGATTTGCTTGACGCTGAAAGTACGGGCCATTCTTGGGGCGTTGACCACGCTGTCAAAGCGATTCAAGCTGCCCCTTCAGGCGTTTTAGTGTTACTAAACTGTGACACCAGCGCTACACATTTTTTTGATCAAGTTGAAGGCTGGTCTAAATGGGTACCAAACGCAATAACCTCACCTGATCAAAAACGTAGTAGCCGTTTAGATCTTCGCACTTACGGTATTGGCGCTCAAATTTTGCGTGACTTAGGCGTGGGTCAAATGAAATTGCTGGCGCGTCCGCGCAAAATGCCGAGTATCATGCCAGGCTTTGGTCTTAACGTAACCGGTTACGATCAAAGTAATTTAATTCCAACCGCACCAGACAGGAAAACACTATGAGCCCCTTTACCTTAGTCCCAGACATGAACGGAGAAGGTCTTCACATCGGCATTGTTCGGGCCCGTTTTAATGAAGAAATTGGCTTGATCGAACTTGATACATGTTTGCAAGAGCTAGAAGCCCTTGGTGTTGACGAGCAAGACATCATGGTAATCACTGTACCGGGCGCCTTAGAATTGGGCGTCACCTTAGCGCGTATGGCTGATACCAACGAATTTGACGCTTTAATTGCACTCGGTGCTGTCATAAGGGGTGAAACCTATCATTTCGAATTAGTCAGCAACGAAAGCGGTACGGCAATGAGTCGTGTCGCAATCGAAACGGGCATACCTGTTATTAATGGTGTATTGACCACGCAAGACGAAGAGCAGGCAAAAGATCGGGCAGAAGGTAAAGGCCGTGATTGTGCCCAAGCTGCTGTTGAAATGGCGAACCTTATGAATGCGCTCGAACCTGAGTCTGACGACGACGACGAAGAAGAAGACGAAGTAGAAGAAAATGAAGGCCGTCATGACAAACGTAAATCGAAGTAAACCCGTATCAAGCTCGTCGCGTAGCCCGCGTCGTCGCGCACGTGAGTTTGCGTTGCAGGGCATTTATGCATGGCTTGTTCATGGCGACCCAACCGATACGGCGGGTGGCGAAATTCAAGCGCATTTGCGTGACAATGAGTCATTTGCACAAGCTGATGCGGCATGGTTTCAAACCTTGCTTGAAGGTGTTGTGCGCGATGCCGACAGCTTACGGGTGCAATTTGCACCATTTGTAGACCGGCCCATCGTTGAGCTGTCGCCCGTTGAGCACGCTATTTTGCTAATGGGTAGCTACGAGCTTTTGCATCACGTTGAAGTGCCTTATCGCGTGGCCATCAATGAGTCGGTTGAGTTGGCTAAAACATATGGTGGAACTGATGGTTATAAGTTCGTCAACGGTGTGCTTGATAAGTTGGCCGCTCAGGCACGTTCTACTGAAGTGCAGCAAGCCCCACGCCGTTAACGTGTAGGTAAATATGTCGAGTGAATTCGCGCTCATCGATCGGTATTTTAAACAGCCTGCTGCGCAGCAACTCGCGGCAGCAGGCAAATCAGTTTTAGGTATTGGTGATGATTGTGCTTTGCTTGATGTACCACCCGGCATGCGCTTGGCGGTTAGCAAAGACATGCTGATTGAGCAGCGTCATTTTTTTTCTGATGTTGACCCCAGGTCGCTGGGGCATAAAACCCTAGCCGTTAATTTATCTGATCTCGCCGCTATGGGTGCTAAACCCCTGGGCTGCTTGCTCGGTCTGGGTTTGCCGCGTGTTGACGATGCATGGTTAAGTGCCTTTTCGAAAGGTTTTCTTGATTTGGCATTAGCAACGGGCTGCCCTTTAGTCGGTGGTGATACCGTTAAAACGCCACACGATATCACGCTAAGCGTCACGGTTTTAGGGTGTGTGCCACAAGCCCAGCCGGCTTTACTGCGTCACGCTGCGCAGGTATCAGACGATATTTGGGTGTCGGGTGTTTTGGGTGCTGCAGATTTAGCCTATCGTATTCGCGCTGGTTTAATGGGTATTGATCACACAGCAATAGACCAAGCAGCAATTGATCAAGCCGCAATAGACCAGACGACTTTAGATCAACTGAATAAGGCCCTTGATTGGCCCACCCCGCGTTTGCAACTGGGTCAAGCGTTGCTTGGTCTAGCACACGCGGCCGTTGATATTTCTGATGGTTTGTTGCAAGATTTAAATCATATTTTAAAAGCCAGTGATGTGGGTGCCATCTTGTATGAACCTTTGTTGCCTGTTGCTTCAGCGCTGCTGCAGTTCAGCACAGCGGTTCGACAGCGCGCCGCATTGTCTGGGGGCGATACCTATGAGCTGTGTTTTACGGCGCCCTTGAGTGAGCGTGCACGGCTAATAACAATAGCCCAACACATGAATATTCAGTTGACGCGTGTGGGCCAAGTTGTTCAAACGCCAGGCATTGCAATTTTTGATCAAAATAATCGGTTGATTAAGCCTGTTGCATCTGGCTTTGACCATTTTTCTGAATAACGATTATGAATCAAAACCAAAACCTAAAACACGAACCCGTTTCAGTCAAAAATAGACATAAAACAGTTTGGCCATCGGTAGGCTGGGTGTTTGCTCGACCTGACCGATTGGTCGCTTTTGGTTTTGGTACAGGTTTAGTTAGGCCTGGCTCTGGTACCTGGGGCACCTTACTTGCAGCTATATTGTGGTTGCCGCTACAGCAGGCAGTACCGCATGCTTTATTAGGTATAGCCTTGTTGGCTGGCTTTGTGTTGGGTGTATGGGTCTGTGGGCGCACGGCTCAAACACTGGGTGTGGCTGACCATGTTGGTATTGTTTGGGACGAAATCATAGCTTTTTGGTTACTGATGTGGGCCATACCTTTTAATGCGGTCACCCTGCTTGTGGCGTTTGCCCTATTTCGTTTTTTTGATGTCTACAAGCCTTTTCCAATCAATTGGTTTGATCGCAACTTTAAAGGTGGTTTTGGTGTCATGGTCGATGACTTAATGGCCGCTTTTTACGCTTGGCTTGTGATGATGACGTGGTTCTTTTTTGTGGGGCCTATGGCAGGCGCTTCAACCTGATTGTTATAGATATTTTCCAGACTTTTTGACTGACTCAAACCTTATTTTTATTGCTATGGCAGAACACCTTACGACTGATCTTTTTCCGAACCACCCCATAACGGTGTTGGCGAATCTGTTGGGCCAACAGTTACAAGCACAAAGCGGTTGGGTTGCTTCGGCAGAATCATGCACGGGTGGTCTCTTGGCGGGGGCACTTTCCGCTATACCGGGAAGCAGCAGTTGGTTTGATCAAGGCTGGGTCACTTACAGTAATGCAGCCAAACACCGCCAGTTAGGCGTGTCGCTAGAAACGCTTGAGCGACACGGTGCGGTCAGCGAAGCGACAGCCCAAGAAATGGCTTTAGGGGTGTTGGCCCAAGCCCCCCAGGCCACACTTGCCATGTCAACCACCGGCATAGCAGGTCCAGGCGGCGCAAGCGCGGGCAAACCCGTTGGCTTAGTGTGTTTTGGGTGGGCACAACGCTCAGCACAAGGCGTTCATGTCACTTCAGCTCAACGCGTGTTTGCAGGCGACCGACATCAAGTGCGGCTGGCCTCAGTTGAGTTTGCATTGCAGAACGCAATTAACTTAATAACTACGAACGGCAATGCGCATTAATATCGTTGCGGGTCTGCATAGCCATTTGGGCTGCGGCCTCGCGCCAATCGTCACCTTTGCTGGCGTACAGCACGGCCCGCGATGAGTTGATCATCATGCCGGTGCCGTCAGCGTTACAGCCGGCTGCACAGGTTGCGGCAATATCGCCACCTTGCGCCCCAATGCCTGGCACCAACAAAGGCATACGATTACCCACGACTGCCCGCACACGCGCTATTTCTGCTGGAAAGGTTGCACCGACTACTAAACCGCATTGCTGATGCGCATTCCAGCGCTCAGCTACCATAGCTGCTACTTTAAGATAAAGCGGAACGCCATCAACCTCTAGTTCTTGTAGATCGGCCCCGCCTGCATTTGATGTGCGACACAACACAATCACACCTTTGTCTTGTCGTTCAAGGTAAGGCTGGGCAGAGTCAAAACCCATGTATGGGTTGATGGTTACCGCATCAGCGCCATAGCGGTCAAAAGCTTCACGTGCGTATTGTTCTGCCGTGGCACCAATATCACCCCGCTTGGCGTCAAGCACGATAGGTAAGTTTGGATGGCGCGATTTAATATGTTGGCACAGCATTTCAAGTTGGCTTTCAGCGCCTGCAGCAGCAAAATAGGCTATTTGAGGTTTAAAACCACATACGAAGGGGGCGCAGACATCAACTATTTCCGCACAAAATTTAAAAATCGCGTTGGGTTGACCTGCCAATTCAGCAGGTATGCGTGCCACATCAGGGTCAAGCCCCACCATCAGCATAGATTGGGCGTCTTGCCAGGCGTGTTCAAGTTTGTTTAAAAATGTCATCGTATGGGTTTAATTGTGCGAGTTTGGAAATGGCAACGGTTAAGTAACAGGAATAGGCGAATCGTGGCAACAGATGAATTATGGCAACAGATGAATCGTGGCAAGTCGTTGCGTATATTTAAAAAATGAGTTGAACCTGGGTGGAAAAAGAGTTGTGTATGGATAAAAAAAGAGTTTTTAATCGTTGAAGTACAGATTTTAACCTCCATTTTTTGTTCAAAACCTGAAATACTTTCAGTTCAGCTCTTGAAAGCGCAATATCTGCCCCTATAATTAGCACTCAAGGCAGGCGAGTGCTAACAGCCTAATCTGCTTAAATTTGTTATCAACCATTTATAAAACAGGAGTGTTTCATGGCCCTGCGTCCCCTGCACGATCGCGTGATCGTCAAACGTTTGGACAACGAGCGTAAAACTGCATCAGGTATTGTTATACCTGAAAGCGCCGCTGAAAAACCCGATCAGGGTGAGGTCCTTGCCGTTGGTCCAGGTAAGAAGACCGAAGACGGTAAAGTTTTACCAGTTGACGTCAAAGTTGGCGATAAGATTCTTTTCGGTAAATATTCTGGCCAAACTGTCAAAGTTGACGGTGAAGAAGTGCTGGTTATCCGTGAAGAAGAAATTCTTGCCGTTATTCAGTAATCCACAGAACACATAGAGGTTAATCATGGCTTCAAAGCAAGTATTGTTTGGCGATGACGCACGCGTACGTATCGTTCGCGGCGTTAATATTCTCGCCAATGCTGTAAAAACAACCCTCGGCCCTAAAGGCCGTAATGTTGTACTAGAGCGTTCATTTGGCGCCCCTACTGTCACCAAAGACGGTGTTTCAGTTGCTAAAGAAATTGAATTAAAAGACCGTTTCGAAAATATCGGTGCTCAGTTGGTTAAAGAAGTTGCTTCAAAAACTTCTGACAGCGCAGGCGACGGTACAACAACCGCTACTGTTTTGGCTCAATCGATTGTTGTTGAAGGCCTCAAGTACGTTGCTGCCGGCATCAACCCAATGGATCTAAAGCGCGGTATTGATAAAGCGGTCGCTGCGGCAGTTGCTGAGTTGCACAAGTTGTCAAAGCCTTGCACCACTACCAAAGAAATTGCACAAGTTGGTTCTATTTCAGCTAACAGTGATCATTCTATTGGCAAAATCATCGCTGACGCGATGGAAAAAGTCGGTAAAGAAGGCGTTATCACAGTTGAAGACGGTAAGTCACTTGACAACGAGTTAGATGTCGTTGAAGGCATGCAGTTTGATCGTGGCTACTTGTCACCCTACTTCATCAATAATCAAGAAAAACAAGTTTCAGCATTAGACGAACCTTATGTTTTGATTTTCGACAAGAAAGTCAGCAACATTCGTGATCTTTTGCCAATCTTAGAGCAAGTTGCAAAGTCAAGCCGTCCATTGTTGATCGTAGCTGAAGATGTTGAAGGCGAAGCCTTGGCAACTTTAGTTGTAAACAACATTCGTGGCATTCTCAAAACCACTGCTGTTAAGGCGCCTGGTTTCGGTGATCGTCGTAAAGCAATGCTTGAAGACATCGCCATTTTGACTGGCGGTACTGTTATTTCTGAAGAAACCGGTTTGTCACTTGAGAAAGCGACATTGGCCGAGTTGGGTCAAGCCAAGCGCATCGAAGTGGGTAAAGAAAACACCACTATTATCGACGGCGCAGGCGATGCAAAAGCAA
Source organism: Burkholderiaceae bacterium (assembly GCA_041688825.1). Lineage (GTDB taxonomy): Bacteria > Pseudomonadota > Gammaproteobacteria > Burkholderiales > Burkholderiaceae_B > Algicoccus. Next base: position 9,720 of record JBDNHM010000178.1, read on the forward strand.
TCGAAGCACGTGTGAAACAAATTCGTGCCCAAGTTGAAGAAGCAACATCTGACTACGATCGTGAAAAATTGCAAGAACGTGTGGCCAAGTTGGCTGGCGGTGTTGCTGTGATTCGCGTTGGTGCAGCCACTGAAATTGAAATGAAAGAAAAGAAAGCCCGCGTTGAAGATGCATTGCACGCAACCCGTGCAGCGGTTGAAGAAGGTATTGTTCCTGGCGGCGGTGTAGCCTTGATTCGTGCCCGTTCAGCAATTGCTAAAGTCAAAGGTGACAATGCTGATCAAGATGCTGGCGTTAAGTTAGTATTGCGTGCAGTTGAAGAACCATTGCGTACTATTGTTGCTAATGCTGGCGATGAGCCTAGCGTTGTGGTCAACAATGTTGCAAATGGCACGGGCAACTACGGCTTCAATGCGGCTACCGGTGAATACGGTGACTTAGTTGAGCAGGGCGTTCTTGACCCAACCAAAGTAACGCGTACAGCATTGCAAAATGCAGCATCAGTTGCAAGCTTGTTGTTAACAACAGAAGTCGCAATTTGCGAATTAGTTGAAGACAAGCCTTCAGCCGGTATGCCCGGTGGTATGGGTGATATGGGCGGCATGGGTGGTATGGGTGGTGGCATGGGGTTTTAAAACCCTAGGGGCCGTCAGGCCCCGCTTTGCAACCATTTAGTACCAATCAGTCAGTTCTAAAAAAAGCTTGGGTTCCAAAAGAACTCAAGTTTTTTTGTTTATAACAACATGACAAGCTTTTTATTTATAAACATTAGACAAGTTTTTCATGAAAACTAGACATGCTTTTTTGTTTATAACAAGTAGATGTAATGTTAATTTAAGAAAGTAATTTCAAGCGTTTTGTTGCGGTTTCAGCTGCAGGCGTTTTAGGGTAGTCTTTAATAATTTTTTGTAATGTTGCCTTAGACGCCGTACGGTTGTTTAACTCAAATTGGCTGCCCGCCACAACCAAAAGGGCATCAGGCGCACGCGCATGATTTGGAAATTGCTTGGCCATAGCTTGTAATTGTGTCAAGGCTGTTTTGAAATCTTTTAAAGCATAGCTACTACTGCCTTGATAAAATATAGCAGTGGGTACAAGAGGGCTGTTGGGGTAAAGCGTTAAAAAAGCACTCAAAGACGCTTCAGCTTCTTTGAATTCACTTTTACGAAACAGCTCTAAGCCACCATCAAAAGCCGACTGCTCGGCAGAGTTGGCACCTTTCTCACTTGCGCTAGCAGACCCCGAAGGTGAGGCACCCGAAGGTCGCCCCAACTCTTCTAATTGACCCCTTATGCGAGCAACTTCTTGTTCAAGTTGGTCAATACGAGAGGCGAGTTGAATGCTTGCTCGCTGACTTGACTCAGTTAAGTCACGCACTTGCTGGCGTAATTGAATAATGGCTTCACGTGCTTCGCTGTCGCTAAACGCATGGGCCGCTGGCGCCAGTGCCACAAGCATAGTGGCCAAAACAACTTTTGAGAACAATGCTTGCATGAGAAAGGTTACCTAGAACAAATATTATACAAATCACCCACAAAGGATGATTAGAAAACGTTACTGAGGGCGTTTGTAAACGATATCAGCACGACGATTTTCTGCGTAATCAGCATCAGAGTCACCCAGCGCTTTAGGCTTTTCTTTACCGAAACTAATCACTTCGATTTGAACGTCGCGAGCACCCGTTAATGTCATCATGCGACGAACTGCATCAGCGCGACGTTGGCCCAGTGCCAAGTTGTATTCGGTGCTGCCGCGCGCATCAGTATTGCCTTCAATAACAACCGTTTGCTTAGGGTTTGCCGCTAAGTAACTTGCATGCTTACCAACAATATCTTTGTACTGGCTATCGACTGTGAAGTTGTTCAATTGAAAATAGACAGAACGATTCGTTGCCAACACACTGTTAGGGTTAAAGGGGTCTAATACACCCGAGCCGCTGGCGCCGTCACGACCTGCACCAGAAGCTGCGTCGTCTAAAGAAACAGAAGAACATGCTGCCAAACTTAATGCCAAAGCAGTGATTGATAGGCTTTTGGCAATGCGCGATTTCATTGAGATTCCTTTGAGGAAAGTAAAATAATAAGAAAATAAAATTAAAAAACCAAATTTCTACTAAATATTAAATGTTTAGCAATAAACATTTAATATTCGTTACATAGACAATAGTGTAGAGCAATAAGGGTTTACTCGCATACATTTTTTACCACTATTGACCAAATGGCCCCCAAGTGGGTTCACGAATTTCACCATTTAAAGTTGACAGTGTCTGACGCATGCGACCATCGCTGGACACGCCTGAAAGCACTTGTCTACCACCTTGGCGTGACGAATAAAGCACTTGTTTACCGTTCGGGGCAAAGCTAGGTGACTGATCGTCAGGCCCATCAGTTAGTAATGTTTCTGCGCCTGTTGCAAGGTCAATAGATGCCACCCTGAACGATCCATCGCGACGGGTTACTACCAAAAGATTTTTGCCATCGGGCGACAGACGAGGGGTGTTGTTGTAGGGGCCGTTAAAGCTAATGCGGCGGGCTTCACCACCATTTACACCAACTTGGTATATCTGTGGGCTACCGTTTCGGTCACTCGTAAAAAAGATTGACTGGCCATCTGGGCTGAAAACGGGTTCAGTATCAATAATCGGTGAATTGGTAATACGCTTTAAATTTGAGCCGTCGGTTGCGTTCAAAGTATAAATTTGCGACAAGCCATCTCGCGTTAAGACAACGGCAAGCGTTTTACCGTCAGGTGACCACGATGGGGCAGAATTGTTGCCTTTGAAGTTAGCAACAGGTACACGCTTGCTAGTTGATAGTTCGTGCACATACACAACAGGCTTGCCTGATTCAAAGCTTACATAGGCCAATTTCGACCCGTCCGGCGACCAAGCCGGAGAAATAATGGGCTCACGTGAGCGCAATGCAATCTGTGGGTTTTGACCATCAGCATCGGCAATTTGAAGCTCAAAGGTGCTGCCTTGTTTTAAAACGTATGCAATGCGCGTTGCAAATACGCCACGTACGCCTGTAATTTTTTCGTAAATACGGTCTGCTATTTGGTGGGCAATACGACGTAATTCGCGGTCACTGCCAGCAAAAACAACGCCATCTAAAGGGGCACGGTTAATCGTATCAGCCAACCGATACTTAACTTCATAGCGATCGCCGACCAAAGTAACTGTGCCATAAGCGAGGTAGTCAGCCCCACGGTTGCGCCATTCATCGTAGGCAATCGGCGAGTCGACCGTTAACGTGGCGCCAGTCGTATTGATCAAACGAAACTGACCCGAGCGGGTTAGATCAGCCCTGATGACCTCAGCAACCATACGGCCGGCGGGGTCGCCACTGAAGTCGGCAATCGCAACGGGGTATTGCTGCGCCCCGGTACCCGAAATATCAACCCTGAGTTGGGCTTGTACGGTAGCACCCATAAAAAGCAGTACGCACAAAGCCAAAACACGGTTAAAGGCCGCTTGACCGAAGGCAGATAACGTTAAGATGCGCTTTGGCAAGTTGTAGGTGAACAAAGTGGAACCAAATGATGCCATGGTGTTAATGCTCCTGTCAGTCGTACATAAAGTAATTCACATCTATGTACGATGGGTATCGTCCAGAGGGTGGGGCTGGAAACGGTGTGCAACGCTTAATGCCTGCCTCAACCGCCCGATCAAAACTTGTATTGCCTGAGGGCTTTCTTAATGTCGTTGATGACACAACTCCATCAGATTTTAACTGTACACGGAACTCTGCGAAAGGGTTTATGTTGCCAGAACGAATAGGTGCCGGAAATGACACGCCTGGCTTAATGCAAGAACGAATTTTGCCGGCGTAGTCCGAATCTGAACCCCCGCCCGCTTGGTTCGAGCTGGCAGTGCCGCCAGGAATACCTGTTGCGCCCATGACATCACTTCTAAATGCGTCTCTTAGGGCTTTATCAGCAGCCGCCTTTTTTGCGGCCTCAGCGGCTTTGGCGTCAGCTAGTTTTTTTGCGGCTTCAGCAGCCTGAGCCTTAGCGACAGCCTCTTTTTTCGCTACTTCTGCGGCTTGCGCTTCCTCTACCTTTTTAGCCGCTTCGTCAGCCTTTGCTTTAGCTTGTGCGATTTCTTTCTTTTGCTGTGCAATCTTTAGCTCTTCTTGCTTAATTAATTCTTGTTTGGCTTGCTCGACACGCTGCTGTTCTTTTTCTGCCAATATCTTTTCTTGTTTGATTTTTTCTAGGCGCGCTTTTTCAATTTTTTCTTTCTCAAGTTTTTCTTTTTCAAGGCGCGTTGCTTCAAGTGCGTCTAGTTGGCGTTTTTCTGCCTCTTTTTTCTTTCGATCTTCTTCTATTGCAATTTCAGGGTCAACGACAGGCTCAGGCGCTTTTGTTATAGCAGGCTCTGGCGGTGGCGGTGGCGGTGGTGGTGGTGGTGGTGGTGGTGGTGGTGGTGCGGGATCAACCGGCTTGGGTGGCTCCGGTGGTGATGGGGTCGGTACAGTTTCAATAGGCGGTGCAGCATTGGGTGTGCCATCAGACCACAATTCAACCTGTATAGGTCCCACACTTTTAATTTTTAAATTCCAGTTGGCAAACAATAACACTGCTAAAAATATATGAATGGCCAGTGCAATACTAAATGCCCGCCAATTAAAGTCATCTTGACCAGCGGTTAGCATTTCAGCGCGTGAAGTATTGCCCTTAAGCATTAACGACCTGCAGGTTTGCGATTGGGTGTGGGCTCAGAAGACTTTTGGTCAACAAGTAAACCAAGCCGTGTAACCCCATTAGCGCGAAGATCATCCATTACTTTGACAACCGAATCGTAAGGTACACGACCGTCGGCAGCAATAAGAACGGGTTGATTCGGTTGCAAAACAGACAAAATTGTTTGTGCCAGAGCATTACGGGGTACTTCAGCAAATTGAGCCCCTGACTCACGTTTACGCCACTGCACGCTGCCGTCTTGTTTGATTTGTATCTCAAGCGGTGTGGTGGGAACTGATGCCGCTTGACCTACTGATGGTAGTTCAACCACACCTGGTGTAATGAGCGGTGCTGTCACCATAAAAATCACCAACAAAACCAACATCACGTCAATGTAAGGCACAACATTAATTTCGTTTTTTAGCCGACGACCTGGCCGACCGTAGTCTGAGCGCATAGATGACATTAGCGTGCCTGACGTTGAAGAATGTTGAGAAACTCATCGACAAACGATTCAAAGCGAATCGATAAACGATCAATATCATGGGTGTAGCGGTTGTAGGCCACTACCGCAGGTATGGCAGCGAACAAACCAATTGCGGTAGCAATCAAGGCTTCGGCAATACCCGGTGCTACAGCAGATAGTGTTGCTTGCTGAACATTAGCCAGCCCCAAAAAGGCTTGCATAATGCCCCAAACGGTACCCAACAACCCAACGTAAGGGCTGACCGAGCCGGTAGAAGCCAAAAAGTTTAGGTTTGATTCAAGGCCGTCCATTTCGCGTTGAAAGGACGCACGCATAGCACGGCGAGCACCATCGAGTTGGTGCGATGCCTCACCCGTTGGTTGGCTACGACGAGCTTTTAGGAATTCGGTCATGCCGGCGTCAAAAATTCTTGCTAGTGCACCATGCTCTGTCCGACGCGTTGAAATCGACTGGTGCAAAGTAGCCAAGTCACCCCCTGACCAAAAATCGTTTTCAAATTGTGATGTACGACGCAACGCTTGTTTAATAGCTGAATACTTTGAAAAAATAATGGTCCATGATGCGATCGAGGCAACAATTAGTAAGACCATAATTAATTGAACGGGCAAACTGGCGTGCAAAATCAGCGAAACGATTGACATGTCAGTAGTAGCGACGGAGGGCATTTTTATTCCTGAGTGGTCGACTTGATGCGTTCGACTAGTGATTGGGGTAAAGGTTGAACACGAAGCGTATCGGCATTAACACAGCCCACTTTGATTGTGCCGAGTGCGAGTAGTTCCTGGTCTCGTAAAACACGTTGGACAAAGTGTAACGAAGCACGTCCAAAATAACTAATTTCTGTATGAATATGAAGTAACTGGTCAAGTTTGGCGGGTGCTTTATATTGAATGCTGAGCTCGGCCACAATAAACATGAGCCTTGTTGAGGTAACCAACTCAGCTTGCGACACCCCTTTACCACGCAGCCATTCAGTGCGGGCGCGTTCCATAAACTTTAAGTAATTGGCGTAAAAAACCACGCCACCCGCATCGGTGTCTTCGTAATAGACTCGAATGGGAAAAACATGCGTCATGGTGCTATGTTCAATTGGCAAGAATTTGGGTAATGTTGAGATCACTAAAGGTGTCAGTTAGGGTGTCAGTCAGGCTTTTATAAAAAAAGTGGGCTAATTTAAATGCTCATTTGGGTCAATTGATCAGAAACTTGTTTTACTGCCTCGTCAATATTAACAAGTTGCACCTCACCTTTGGCGCGTTGCATGATTTCAATTTGACCTTGGGCGAGACCACGATCACCGATGGTTACTCGAATCGGTACGCCAATGAGTTCCCATTCTGCAAACATAACGCCTGGGCGTTGATCCCGATCATCAAGTATGACGTCTACCCCTTGACTTAACAGCCTATTGTAAAGGTTCAGGCTGGTTTGGCGAACAGCTTCGCTTTTACCCCAACCTAGCGCACAAATGACCACTTCAAAGGGTGCAATAGCGCGTGGCCAAATGATGCCGCGATCGTCGTGACTTTGTTCAATGGCGGCGCCCACAATACGCGTAACACCTATGCCGTAACAGCCCATTTCCAATAAAGCAGGTTTACCTGTTTCATCTAAAAAAGTAGCATTTAAAGCTTTAGAATATTTTGTACCTAAATAAAACACGTGCCCCACTTCAATGCCACGTTGAATGCTTAATGTGCCTTGTCCGGAAGGCGTTTGGTCGCCCTCAACTACATTTCGAATGTCGGCTACGAGGCTGGGCTCAGGTAAGTCGCGCGCCCAATTGACACCTTGAAGGTGGAAGTCAGAAGCATTGGCACCCACCACAAAATCATGCATATTTGCAACGGTTAAGTCGGCAATGACCCTCGCAGGCTGAGCGAGGTTAACTTTTGTATCGTTCAAACCAACAGGACCAAGCGAACCGGGCGTAGCACCAAACTGACTTAATATTTCAGCCTCATTTGCAAGGCGAAATCCCGCTTCAAAGCCAGGTAATTTTCCCAGTTTGATTTCGTTAAGTTCGTGATCACCCCTAACCATCAGCAAGTGAATGTGAGCAGGTTGATCTTTTGGTTCGGTAACCACCACTATTGATTTAACAGTTTGGCTTAAAGGCACCGACAAAAACGTAGCCAGCGCTTCACAGGTTTTAACACCAGGGGTGTGTATTTTATTCATCACCTGACTGGGCGTTGCGCGTTGCGCAATAAGGCTGGGCGCTACGGCCAATTCTAAATTGGCTGCGTAATCGCTATTAGGGTCGTAAGCAATGAGGTCTTCACCAATATCGGCAATAACTTGAAATTCATGGCTTTGCGAGCCACCAATAGAGCCTGTGTCAGCGGAAACGGCTCTAAACATTAAACCAATTTTAGAAAAAATTCGCTGGTAGGCATCAAACATAATGCGGTAGCTCTCTTGAGCACATGCTACGTTACGGTCAAACGAATAAGCGTCTTTCATGGTGAACTCGCGACCGCGCATCATGCCAAAACGGGGGCGCCGCTCATCTCTAAATTTAGTTTGAATATGATAAAAATTTACCGGTAATTGGCGCCAACTTTGAATTTCGTTTCTGGCAATATCGGTAATTACTTCTTCGGAAGTGGGTTGCAACACAAAGTCACGGCCGTTCCGGTCTTTTAATCGCAAAAGTTCGGGGCCATACTGTTCCCAGCGGCCAGATTCGACCCACAGCTCGGCAGGCTGTACAACCGGCATTAAAAGCTCAAGCGCGCCCGCAGCATTCATTTCTTGCCGCACAATCGCCTCGACTTTGCGAATAACACGCAAACCCAATGGCATATAACTATAAATACCCCCAGCTAGCTTGCGAATCATGCCAGAACGCATCATAAATTGATGGCTGATGATCTCGGCGTCGTTAGGGGCTTCTTTAGTGGTACTTAAGTGAAAGGCGCTAGCTCGCATGGGTTTGGGGTAATCAATAAGGTTGAAGTGGCGGTTAAGTACGTATAATCAAATGCAATTGTATTGAATTTAGTTGAGATCATTATGCTAGACCGGGAAGGCTACCGTCCCAATGTCGGCATTATCCTTGTAAACCAGAAGAATGAAGTCTTTTGGGGTAAGCGAGTTCGTGAGCATGCTTGGCAGTTTCCGCAAGGCGGTATTAAATTGGGTGAAAGCCCAACCCAAGCTATGTTACGCGAACTGCACGAGGAAGTCGGGCTTAAGCCCGAACATGTGCAGATTTTGGGCCGAACACGTGATTGGCTTCGGTACGACGTACCCAGCCATTTTATTAGGCGCGACTCGCGTGGGCACTACCGTGGGCAAAAACAAATTTGGTTTTTGTTGCGGCTTACGGGTCGAGACACCGATGTGCAACTTAGGGCGACCGAGCACCCTGAATTTGATGCTTGGCGCTGGAGCGAGTATTGGTTAGCGCTTGACGCAGTCATTGAATTTAAGCGTGATGTGTACAGCCGCGCCTTGAACGAACTGTCACCTTTTCTTGATCGTCAAATGCGCATGCGTTCTCAGGTGCGTTCACACCTGAGAAACCCTTACGTGTCAACTCAGACGCTTGATTAAACTTGAGGTGTCCCATCGTGCACCACCCATTTTTTGTACGTCAGCATAAAACTGATCAATCAAGGCTGTGACGGGTACGCGAGCGCCGTTGCGACGCGATTCATCAAGCACCAAATTTAGGTCTTTACGCATCCAGTCAACTGCAAAACCGAAGTCAAACTTGCCTTCAAGCATGGTTGCGCCCCGATTTTCCATTTGCCAGCTTTGTGCAGCGCCTTTACTGATGACATCAAGTACAACGCTCATGTCAATTTTGGCTGCTTGACCAAACGCAATACCCTCAGACAAACCTTGCACCAAGCCCGCTACACAAATTTGGTTAACCATTTTGGCTAGTTGCCCTGAACCAATTTCACCAATTAGCGTGACAGCACGGGCATACGACATGGCTATTGGCTGAATGTTGTTAAATATCGCTGCATCGCCGCCACACATAATCGTTAAGGCGCCGTTAACAGCGCCAGCTTGTCCACCCGAAACCGGGGCGTCTACAAACGCAACCTGCTGCTGTGCAGCGATAGCGTGAAGCTCACGCGCTACTTGCGCTGAAGCGGTTGTGTGATCAACGAATACAGTGCCAGATTTCATGCCGGCTAAGGCACCCTGATCACCCAGCACCACGCTGCGTAAATCATCATCGTTGCCCACACAGCAAAATACAATTTCAGCGTGTTGGCAAGCTTCTTTAGGCGTGGCGGCATGTTGACCACCAAACTCTTTTGTCCACGCTTGGGCTTTGCTTGCGCTACGATTAAAAACGGTAACAGCGTGGCCGGCCCGCGCCAAATGGCCTGCCATAGGAAAACCCATCACGCCTAAACCAAGAAAAGTGACTTTCAAGGGGGCTATTGGGGCATATTGGCGAGGTTGAATGCTGTGTTGATTTGTCATGGCGATCTCTGCAAATGGGGTAAATTAAAGCAGCTCATGTTAAAAGACTTTAATATGAGGCATCTTAAAAATATATTTTTGCATTTTAATGACCTTGTAATGGGTTGTTTAAAATGCTGTTCACACTAACTTCAATTTTTGCTTTACGATTATAAAATATGTTTGATGACCTCGACCACCTCGCACAACGCATTCGTGAATTAGCAAAACGCATGCACACGCAACAGCAAACGATTGATCAATTGAATCAATCTATAACTGTTTTGCGTGTTGAGCGTGATGCGCTGGCTTCTAACCTTCAAGCGCGTACAGAAAAGTTGACGCACGCTGAAGCATCACTCGTAAAGTCGTTAACTCAGGCAGACAGCATGGTTGCTAAAGCGCACGCCGATCAGTCTCAGTTGCAGGGTACGCTTGACTTGTTTAAACAAGAGCATGCCGCATTACAAACGCAGGCGAAAACACACCATACACAATTAAATCTGTTGCGAGAAGCCAATCAAACGGCCCAACAGCGTATTAATCGAGTGCTTGAGCAGTTACCCGGCGCCACCCCAACGGAGTCTGCGTAATGGAACGCGTTGAGATCAATATTTTGGGCCGAGACTACTCTTTGGCTTGCCCAGCTGAAGAACGTGCTAGCTTAAAGGCTGCGGCAGATCATGTCGCGCAGTTATCGGGGCGCATTCAAGGTGCGGGTAAAGTTGTGGGTAACGAGCGCATAGTCGTTATGGCCGCCATACAAATTGCAGTCGAGCTATTAACCACCAAAGCAACTGATGGCCCAATGGCCGGTTTGGCGGTTGGTGATTTCAAGCGTAGAATTCAAGATATGAACACAATATTAGATGAGGCACTTAGCTCATCTATCAAGTAAAGGCCGTTAAGGCTTAAAAGTTTGTCCCTGCGGTGTTCGTGACATGGTCATATATTCTCTGAACCAATGCTTATGGCATTTAGGTTGCGGGTCGATCGGCAGGTATGCACGCCCCAAGTGAGTGTGCTCAAAACCGATTGCGAAGTGACCGTCTTGAACCGATGGTTCGAGATGCCGACCTAGACGACACCTGCGGGGCATTATTTATTATCAAGCTCTGATTACAAGTGCTGATTACAAGTGCTGATTACAAGTGCTGATTTTTAGTGCTAAATATTTAGTGCTGATTATGCGGTGCTTCTTTTAAAAAGCACTGCACCCGCTAGAACCATTGGTATGCATAGCCACTGACCCATACTAAGGTTGGCTGCAAGTAAACCCAAAAATGCATCGGGTTCACGGGTGTACTCGACTAAAAAGCGAAACACCCCGTAACCCATCAAAAATACAGCACTAATCTGCCCAACGGGTCGGGGCACTCGCGCAAACCACCAGACCACCCCAAACAGTAATAGACCCTCGAGCCCCAATTGATAAAGCTGAGAAGGGTGCCGGGCTATACCATCTGCCGCACCCGGAAATGCCATGCCCCACGGCAGATCGGTTGGGCGGCCCCATAATTCGCCATTCATGAAATTACCAAGTCTGCCTGCCGCCAAGCCCAGCGGAATGAGGGGCGCAATTAAATCGCCCAGCTCAAGAAATTTATAGTTTCGACGTATGGCAAATAATGCCAACATTGTTAAAACACCTAACAAACCGCCATGAAAAGACATGCCACCCTGCCAGATATAGAGTATCTCCAGTGGGTTAGAAAAGTAATACGCAGGTTTATAAAACAGCACGTAGCCCAGTCTGCCACCTAAAACAACGCCAAGCATGCATAAAAAAATTAAGTCTTCAAAATCAACCAGTGTGACTCGCGTGAGTTGACGCTTGACACGCCAGCGCCCCAAAAGCCAAGCTGAACCAAAACCAACCAAATACATCAAACCGTACCAATGGACGGCGAAAGGCCCTAATTGAATGGCAATCGGGTCTATTTTCGGAAAATTAATCATGAATTGATCTGAAAAGTTTGTGTAAAGTTGTATATGTTCCATAATAACCGTCTCTAACTATCTCATTCATAAAACTCATTCATCACTGGGGAACTCGCATGTCAAAATATGAACGCTCAAGCCACATTACTGAGGGTGTGGCGCGCGCACCGAATCGTTCCATGTATTACGGCATGGGTTACAAAGAAACTGACTTTGAAAACCCCATGATTGGTGTGGCTAATGGGTTCTCTACCATTACCCCTTGTAACAGTGGTTTACAGCCCTTAACAGATGCGGCTGTTGCAGCGATTCGTGAATCAAAAGGCAACCCACAAGTTTTCGGTGTACCAACCATATCTGATGGTATGTCGATGGGCACCGAGGGCATGAAGTTTTCACTTGCATCTCGAGAAGTCATTGCCGACTGTATTGAAACGGCCGTGCAAGGCCAGTGGATGGACGGCGTTGTTGTTGTGGGTGGGTGCGACAAAAACATGCCAGGTGGCATGATTGCTTTGGCGCGCATAAACGTACCGGGTATTTATGTTTACGGTGGCACCATTAAACCAGGCCACCACAAGGGCAAAGATTTAAATATTGTGTCGGTATTCGAAGCGGTTGGTGAGTTCACCATGAACCGCATGAGCGCCGAAGACTTTAAGGCAATTGAGCAAAAAGCAATTCCAGGTACGGGTTCATGCGGAGGTATGTATACCGCCAACACCATGAGCTCGTCGTTCGAGGCCTTGGGTATGAGCTTGCCCTATTCAAGCACAGCAGCCAATGAAGACCAAGAGGCTGCCACCAACGCCGCAGAGGCGGCCCGCGTTCTTGTGCAGGCCGTGCGTGATAATCGCCGTCCACGTGACATTATTACCCGCGAGTCGATTGAAAATGCAGTATCAGTCATTATGGCGATTGGTGGTTCCACAAATGCCGTATTACACTTTTTAGCGATTGCTCACTCTGCTGAAGTGCCCTGGACAATCGACGACTTCGAACGCATTCGTAAGCGCGTACCTGTGTTGTGTGATTTAAAGCCATCTGGCAAATACTTAACGGTTGATTTGCATCAAGCCGGCGGTATTCCGCAAGTGATGAAAATACTGCTCAATGCGGGCCTATTACATGGTGACTGCCACACCATCAGCGGTAAAACCATTGCTGAAACCTTGGTGAATGTACCCGATGAACCCCCTGCTGACCAAGACGTGATTCGTGGCATGTCTAACCCAATGTACAAAACGGGTCACTTGGCTATTTTGAAGGGTAACTTGTCACCTGAGGGCGCAGTGGCAAAAATTACAGGCCTTAAAAACCCTTCAATTACGGGTCCTGCACGGGTTTTTGACTCTGAAGATTTGGCGATGGAAGCCATCATGGCGCGTCAAATTACGCACGGTGACGTTGTCATTATTCGTTACGAGGGCCCACGTGGTGGTCCAGGTATGCGAGAAATGCTGGCGCCAACATCGGCACTAGTCGGCCAAGGCATGGGTGAAACGGTTGGTTTCGTAACAGACGGCCGGTTTTCAGGCGGCACATGGGGTATGGTTGTCGGTCACGTTGCGCCAGAAGCCTTCGTTGGTGGCGTGATTGCGCTGATAGAAGAGGGTGACTCAGTTACCATTGATGCGCACAAACTACTTCTGCAATTAAATGTACCCGACGAAGAAATTGAAAAGCGTCGTGCCAAATGGAAACAACCCGCGCCTCGTTATACCCGTGGTGTGTTGGCTAAATTAAGTAAGTTGGCCAGTTCGGCAAGCAAGGGTGCCGTGACTGATTTGTTTGAATAAAATGAGGCTCAACACCTCACCCAGCATGTGCTGGGTATTCAAATGGGTTGTCGCTGGGGCGTTAAGTTTGATGCTTACCTCGGTTATGGCTGAAGAAGCAATGCGCGAACTAGCACAGCAAAAAGCGTGCTTAGGTTGCCATCAGGTTGATAAAAAGCGTGTTGGGCCTGGTTTTAAACAGATCAGTGAGCGTTATGCGGGCCAATTAGAAGCCACACCACATTTAGTAATGGTCATCTTGGAAGGTGGGCGCGGCAACTGGGGTGCCATACCCATGCCTGCCCAAACCCGCGTTTCACCCGAGCAGGCACAGCAATTGGCGCAATGGATACTCACCCTTTCGCCACCTAAATAAATAAATTATATTTTTGCATCTACAGAAACGATACATAAAAGGGTTGATATGACTGATAAAGCAATATTTGGTGGTGGCTGCTTCTGGTGTACTGAGGCCGTTTTTAAGTCAATGAAGGGCATCATTGAGGCTAAACCGGGTTATTGCGGCGGGCATGTGACGGCGCCAACTTACGAAGCAATTTGTGGTGGTCAGACTGGGCATATAGAAGTGATAGAAATTGAGTATGACCCTGCTCAAGTATCGTTCGAAACTTTACTTGAGGTTTTTTTCGCAACCCATGACCCAACCACCCCAGGCCGTCAGGGTAACGATGTCGGCCCACAATATCAATCAGCCATTTTTTATCAAAACGCTCAGCAGCATGAGCAAGCCGAGCAATACATAAGCATGCTCGATGCCTCGGGCAAATTTAGTCGATCTGTTTGCACACAGTTGCTGCCAGCGCAAACTTTTTGGGTGGCAGAAAATTATCACCATGACTACTTTGTTCGAAACCCCAACCAAGGCTATTGCCAAATGATTGTGGCCCCAAAGGTCAGTAAATTTAAAAAACAGTTTTCTAATTTGATTTGAGTAAGAAGGCTTAACTGCATTAGAGTAATAAGACCTAACAACCAATGATAGTAACGATATAAAGACAAACTAGGGTGCATGTATCGCGACTAAAAAATTACAATATGAAGGTAAAAGCTAATAAAAATTTGAAATAAAAAGAAGATTTTTTTCAAATTGTTCGTAAAAACCCTCATTCGGTTTGACACAGTAGAAAAAAGCGTTCATAATCTTGTTTCTCTGCAGTAACCCAGTTGTTGCAGACACGCAGTTAGTAGAAAATAGTTACTTACTTGTTAGTTAAAACGACCTGTAAAAATAACGAAAAACTTCTAACTAAGGCCAGTATCAAAATTACTGATCAGCGTATATGTTCTTTAAAAATCTAAACAATCGATAAGTGTGGGCACTTATGATACTGAGCTGAGTTAAGTGATGTCGCAAGGCATTGTTTAACACTTAGGCAAAAACGTATTAGAAGTGCTCAAACGAAAAATGAAGTTAAGGTACGGA
>JBDNHM010000179.1:0-4705 GCA_041688825.1 Burkholderiaceae bacterium
AACGGATTAAAGAAAAAGCACGAACGGGGCAGCGCCGAACCGCTGCAGGTCAGTAAAAGATTACAGCTTAAAAACCTACACCTTTTGTCTTGATGAAAGGGTCCACTTTAAAAAGAGTGATTCGAACGATGTCATGCATGACATGGTCGGTGCTTTCTAAAATGCTTTGAATATTTTTAAAGCATTGCGTGGCTTGTTCTTTAATGCCGCCCATAACCAGCTAACCTATGTTAACGTCAATGGGTAATTAGGCTGAAAGGTTGTTGTAATGTGAAAAGGCCACAGATTGCGAATATGGGCCTATGCTTGCCGGCGCCTGTGATGTGTTTGTTGCTGATACGGCGTTGTGGTTAGACATCATTACGGTTGCTCCTGATTTTGTTTTTAGAAGTTTCATCATAATAATGAAATATTAGTCAAAAAATATTACGAAATTATAATTTATGTTTTGGCAGACCAAAGGGTTTTAATGCGGTTTTGGCTATAGTCATTTTGCCCGCGTGACGTGGTCCGTAAGTGCAACAATTGGGAAACTTTTGGCAAGGCATAAAAGAGCGCCACTTTATGCGGTTTATTCAAAATTTAAGATGAATGTTTTACGGTTGAAAACTGATGCATGACAAAATGGAGAAACATCGAATGACAACGCATAAAGCTTCAAGCCCAAAACGTTTTGCAGCTGTTTTATTAGTGGCAACCATGACTTTTGCGCCAATGGTCAGCCAAGCGTGCACAAGCTTTTTACTGCCAGGTAATGACGGCGGTTTTGTTTATGGTCGCACACTCGAATTTGGTCTAGACATTAAATCTAAAGGTATTTCCATACCTCGAGGCTATACCTACCAAGGTACAGGAATTGACGGCAAACAGGGTTCAGGTTTGGTCTGGAAAACCAAGTACGCGGCCTTTGGTGCAAACGGTATAGATTTACCTCTTCTTGTTGACGGTATGAACGAAAAAGGGCTAGCAGGCGGTTTGTTGTTTGCACCTAACATTACTTTATATCAAGATGTAAAAGCCAGTGAGTCGGCACAATCAATTGCTTCGTATGAAATGTTGACTTATGCATTAACTAATTTTGCAACGGTTGAAGAAGTTAAAACAGGGTTTAAAGAAGTTAAAGTAAACCGTTCAGAACAAGCTTTATTTAAAGGCGTTGTGACCTTACACATGACCTTGCACGACACATCGGGTAAAAGCATTGTGATTGAATACATAAATGGTCAATTAGAAGTTTCAGACAATCCTGTTGGTGTCTTAACCAATGCACCAAAATTTTCTTGGCACTTAACCCAACTTAATAACTTTACTAATTTAAGTGCTAAAAACCCAGCCCCTATCAAAATGGGTGATATGACCTTTGAAGCGCAGAGCAGTAGTGCTGGCATGGTGGGTTTGCCAGGTGATATGACTTCAGTTTCGCGTTTTGTGCGGGCGTTTTTTATGGTCGCAAACGTGCCTAAAGATATGACGACCACGCAACAAGTCGGCACAGCTTTTCATTTTCTAAATAATTTTGATATTCCACCTGGTATGGTTGAATTGGGCGGTAACTATGGCGGTGGCACCAGTGGCTATGAAATCACGTATTGGTCATCGGTATCAGATCTTAAAAACAAGGTTTTTTATATTCGCACTTTTCAAAACACTAACGTGCAAAGCATTAGTATGAGCAATCTTGATTTGAATGCAAAAGATATTCAGTATTTTGATTTGCATGCAGACAAACTTGTTGTGAAAGAACTGACGAAACAATAAACCAAGCTGTCATTGAAGCATCGGCCTATTAGGGCAGATGCTTCATTTAAAATTATTAGATGTAAGCAACCTCATTTTTTTCGAAATCAAAAACGGATAAAAAGAGTCGGTGCAAATACTCCAAAAATTAGATTGCTTTTAACTGTTAATGGTTAAGAATTTTTGACAAAAAATCTTTTGCTCGATCACTTTTGGGATTGTTAAAAAAAACATCTGTTTTTTCATCTTCAACGATTTGCCCTTGATCCATAAAAATAACCCGATCGTCCACACGTTTGGCAAACCCCATTTCATGGGTAACGACCATCATTGTCACCCCTTTTTGGGTTAGATTAACCATGACATCCAGTACTTCATTAATCATTTCGGGATCAAGTGCAGAGGTCGGTTCATCAAAAAGCATGACGACAGGATCCATCGCCAAGCCCCTAGCAATAGCGACTCTCTGTTGCTGACCACCTGAAAGTTGAGCCGGAAATTTAGTGGCTTGGTCTGAAAGCCCAACACGATCTAATAGGGCAAACGCACGCTCAGTTGATTCACTTTTAGATCGATTCAACACCATTTCTTGTGCAATACAAATATTTTGCAGAATAGAGAGATGTGGAAACAATTCAAAATTTTGAAAAACCATGCCAATGCGTGATCTTAGTAAGTTGAGGCTAGTGTTTTTTTCACCAACGCTCACATCATTGACCGTGATGGTTCCTGATTGAATTGGCTCAAGTCCGTTTGCACATTTTATGAGTGTGCTTTTACCTGAACCAGAAGGCCCGCACACCACCACAACTTCTTTGGCTTTGACATGCGTACTGCAATTGCGCAATACCTGAAAGTCGCCATAAAACTTGTTGACGTTATCAAAACTAATCAACGCTTCATCCTCCGTTCAAGAAATTTAACACCCTGCGATGCACTTAAACAAATCGCAAAGTAAACCAGAGCCACAAAACTGAACATTTCAATCAAACGTTGTTCACGATTAGCGATCAACTCTGCGCTCACGAGAAAATCTTTCAGGCCAACAACGTAAACAAGAGATGTGTCTTGAAATAAAACAATTCCTTGCGTCAGTAAAATTGGAATCATGGCCCTAAAAGCTTGAGGTAATACAATAAATCTCATGTTTTGGGCTTAACTCATACCTAGCGCTCGAGCGGCACTCACCTGACCAACACCAACTGATTCAATGCCAGAACGCACCTGTTCGCATACGCGGGATGCTGTGTAGAGACCCAGTGCAATGATTGCTGTTGTGAATTCTGGCATGGGTAATTCGCGTTTTACCCACATACCAGCATCATCAGGTAACAACTCAGGGAAAACAAAAAACCATAAAAAAAACTGTACAAGAATGGGTATATTTCGAAAGACTTCAACATACACCGTGGCTAAACTTCTTAATAAAGTAGAGCTAGTGGTTCTCATGATTCCCAGTAGGGAACCGAGAGAAAAAGCCACGACCCATGCTAAAAGCGAAACTATAATTGTCCAACCTAAGCCTGACACAATCCAGCCTAAATACGGTTCCGAAATTAATACGGACCAATCCCAGTTGTAATTCATAGGCACCTGAAGTGAATGTGTCTGTTCCCTCACCCTATTGAAGGTGAGGGAAATCAGTAAAGATAAAGCTTAATTAATTAGGTATAGCTTGAATTTCAAAAGCCATTTTTAAGGTTTCTGACATGGGCATATTGATGTCTGTTGGGCCAGGTTCAAACCATTTTCCGTACATACCTGCAAGTTCACCAGATCTCATCAGATTTGCCACAACGTCAGTACCTAAACGTTGAAATGTACTGTCATTACGCTGCACCATGATGGCATATGGGTCAAAGCTTAGATATTCACCTACAACGGTGTACTCACCAGGTGATTTAGATTTAGAAATAAGGCCATACAATAAAACATCGTCTGAACCATAAGCATCAATTCGACCAGTTTCCATTGCCAACCAACCTTGACTGTGATCTTTTAATTCAACGACTTTAGTATTAAGATTGTTTTTTCGATGTACGCCTTAAGCACTTTTTCATTGGTTGTGCCTGCAGAGACTCCAAGTATTTTGCCCTTTAAGTCGCTCACGTTATTTATGCCAGAGTCTTTGCGTGTGGCCAGTTTTGTGCCGGTAATAAATGTCGTAGGTAAATAGGAAACTTGTTTTTGGCGAGTGAGGTTGTTGGTTGTTGAGCCGCACTCAATATCTATTGTGCCATTGGCCATCAAAGCTATTCTGGTTTGACCGGTTACAGGTACGAAACGAACTGCAATATCTGGGTTGTCAAGTTCTTGACGTATTTCTTCTACAATTTTTTATGCATATATCGATAGAGTAACCAACGGGCTTTCCATTGCTATCCATGTATGAGAACGGAATTGATGTTTCACGATGCCCTATATTGACCACTTTTTATCTTTAATTCTTTTTAAAACAGGTGAGTCGCCTGCGTCAGCATAAGCTGCTGATGTTGCACCAAATGCTAAGGTACTGGCTATTAATATAGATGAGAGTGTTATTCGTTTCATGTTGAGTTCCCATTGAATTTAAGTTGAAGCAGCCTTAACAGTAATATACGAAGAGGCATATAAGTTACAAAGTTAATTTGAAAATTTTTTCAGGCTAATAACAAGCCATCAGTAAATGTCTATAGGAAAAAAAAATAAACTTTATAACTTTCTTTATTTAAACCGACCTTCATGGTTTTGATCAATCGGGTTGAACCCTAAAGTTTTTGCAGGTTGCAATGATGATTGTTTTTAATTAACTTTATTTTTTTTTAACTTCTCTCATTACACCTACGTTAAAAAAACATGTCTAATGCTTTTTTTATTTCCCATGATGTCTTTTTCGCATGCTGTGGATTGTTCAAACCCAAAAGTAATTGCGTAGCTAATTTTAATTTTGATTACGACGGCCAAATGATGATCGCATCATTGCTTCACA
>JBDNHM010000180.1:0-2616 GCA_041688825.1 Burkholderiaceae bacterium
TGATTCAGAAGCGCTAACGTAAGAGTAAAACTTGCAATTTCCAATCATTTCGTAAGGCATTTTCGTTTCCTTTTGCATCTTAAATTCGTCTAAATCATTTTATGAATTTTCACATGAGTAATTTACTAAAACCGTGATGCAGCACCGCATCATTAAAAAAAATTGAGAAAATGACAACCCTCGGGCCTCGTTAGAATAAACCATTCGAGAGTGATTTATCCCTTTCGGGGTTATTCAAAATTAACTTTTCCTTGGATGGGTTCGGAGCAACGACTGACGGGGGGGCCGTCGACTCGATGGGGGCGGGGGGGTATCAGGCTTGGATTTTTTTAGTTCCTAAAGCCTCGTTAACAATTTGATTTGTTGTTTAAGTACCCTTATAAATACCCTTAACTAAAAGATATCTAATTTTCATTCTTGGTTTGAGGGATATGTCATCCGTCTCTATGGGTTAGAAACGTGCTGTAAAGAAGGGCCAACGTTGGGTGGTGCCAAGCGGTCGAGTCCGTGGGCTTTGCTGCAGGTGCACCGCCTTTTAGCGCAACGTAAGTCCAACCCTCAGGTTGTGGTGCACCTAAATAACCGGGGGTCAATGCCACAGCGGTCAGGCTTGTGTGCCTACTGGGGACTGCGAAGCCTCTGGCGTGAGCAAGTCCAAGCGTTTGCATCCATTGGTTAACCACTTCCTGTGGGGGCGCTGGTTGTTTATGGACGGGAACTAGTATCCAAAGCTCTTCAATATAACTACCAGTAAGCTTGGCCAGCTTAGTTTCAATTTCTTGTATCTGGGCTTCTAGTTCAGTTGTGCGCATTGGGTATGTCCTGTGCATCAGTTAGTTCAATTGATTCCAGCTCACCATCCTCAAGTAATCTAATCGTAGGTGAGGGCAACTTGCGACCACTAAGCGAGCCAGATGACACTTGACTAACCTTTTCTAGTTGCTTGCGAAGGGCTGCTAGACGGGCTGTGAGGGCTGCGTTCAGGTCAACATTACCGTGCAACTCGAGTAATTTCAGGCCGGCTGTAGCCTCTTTAATGCTCATATCACCAGACAGTCCAGCCCCGGCCAAATAACCTGCTGCCTCCTCTGTTGTCATGCCAGCTGGCAAGTTCAAGCTAAGGCAATCTGCAGGGTTAGGTAGCCAGCGTGCCACGATTGATAGGCAGGTCGCATCTCCTTCGTTGGCTCGTCTAATAACAGTAGCTGTCAGCTCAGGAATACTTCTTGCCATTAGAAGTAGGGCCTCACGGCTCATTGCCTGTGCCTCAAGCATAACTTCCTTGGTGAACATCCCTCCCTTTGGTGCAAGGTCAGCCATTGCTCGTCTTGTGATTCGTTCAGCCACAGTTACGCTGCCCCTTTTGATTTTGTCCATTCCAACGTCTTCAAATTGTGACCCCTTGTTGGCTGCAGCGGCAAGCTCCTCTGCGGTGTGTACTCGCAACTTAGCCTTGGTACGTAATTTTCTAATACGCTCCGCTTCATCACTGGGCTTTTCACATTTTGGTTTGCCGCGACCAACTAATAAGTCTTTTAGCATTTGGTTACCTTAATACTTGTGTTGATCATTTTGTACATACCTATTTATTTACATTAAACCGAGTTAGCCAACGTGGTGCTGTGGGGTCACAAGATCACAGCCTGCCTAGTACACGTAAAAGAATAGTTAAAACAGAAGTGTGTTTGTATTGTTGTGACTTATTATTTATTTATTACTTAAACCCTTTATTCATGTGGTTTTCAGGGGTCACAACACCTCACGACCTTGATGTAAATTAGCGTGACTTTTGTGACCCATTAACACCTAATTTTCTGATAAAGCTCGTAAGTCATCAACTAAACTCAATCAGTCACAGTGCCTGAGTGATCAATGCTTTGTTTTGATAACGTCATTCCGTTCCCAACTTAAACACTGCCATACCCTTTGATTTTCCCTCATCTTTGAATCGATACTCTTCAATGTCACCCAAGGCAATTAGATGCCGAATAGCACGATCAAATCTGTCGGCATTGAGACGTGAGTGTTGTAAGGCTAAGCGCCTTGGTACCCATCCAGATTTGACAGCAGTTAACTCGTTTGGACGTGATCCCGATAATTTTCTATTTGCAATGCGCTTTATTTGCATGAGTATGCGTGCTGCATCAGCCTGTATCTGGTCAGTATGCATGCCGTTTTGTGCAAACTGAACTAGCGTGCTGTTGGAGTAATTGACAAAGCGTGATGCCCAATCTATGTGCTCAAGCCCAATCGTTGGCTGCTTTGGGTTGTCCCATACGGCTAGAACACCGGCTACGCGTTTGGCTTTCTCAGCACTGCGACGATGCAATGCACCAACCATCGAGTCACCATCGGTTGTCTCAAACTCTTTGGCCAGTAGCTCATAGCTTTGCAGTGCCTCTGGCGAAATCTGAACGACTATGTTGTGTCCGCTCATGCGGATTTGATTCTTTAGGATAAGACATGCATCACGTACATTGGACGGTAATTCAAATTCTTGACTTACATTGCGCAAAGGTGATTCGGCTTGTCCCTGAACCATAAGCATTCTTCCTAGCAGTCCATCTTCGATAGCTTCAATACCCAAAGTCCTGCCTAGTTTTTCTGGCGTGGAAA
>JBDNHM010000025.1:0-3296 GCA_041688825.1 Burkholderiaceae bacterium
CCATCCCTTGCTTTATTTTGGAGATGGGGCAGCGGCGGTCGTGCTTAAAAAGAACCACCCACATTATCAGTTTCTTAGCTTCGCGGAACACACCAATGGACAGTTGGCTGATTTGCTGCGTGTCGAGGCCGGCGGCACTCGTTTGCCCATTACGCCAGGCTTTGATCAGTGGGAGAAAACCTACTCCCGAGTTGATACGGAACAGTTTGCAGAGCTGGTGAATAAGACCTATTTGAAGGAATACGTATCGGTTATTAAACTGGCTGCCAAGCGCGCTGGGCATCCGTTGTCAGACATGCAATACATCGTGATGAATCAAATCAAAAAATCGTTACGCGACGGCATCATGGCGGCTATCAAAATGCCTGCTGATCATACGTTTGTCTCACTAACTGAATTTGGGCATATTGGCCCTGCTGATTCGTTTTTCTCGCTGGCGCTTGCCCATCGTCAAGGGTTGCTAAAACAAGGTGAGTTGGCCATTATTGCGACCAGTGGGCTAGGCTTCTCTTGGGCCGCATCCATCATTCGTTGCTAACCCATGGGGCCAAAAAGCCTCTTTAAACATCTGAAGAAATCATCAATGATCAGTCACTTGGATCACTTGGATTGCTTGGATTGCTTTCATCCCTTGGTTCTGACCATACAAGATGAAATCAGATGCAGCGAGTTCTTCGTCCGTATGATGGGCGAGGCTATACAGTCAGAGGACGCCCATGAGATCGATCACGTGATCAAGTCAGTTATGGAAAAAGTCGTTTGCTGGGCTTATCAGGCGGTTTCCCCAAAACCCTCAGAAAATAGCGCTGGAAATATCAAAATAATGGGTTTGTTGGACTCCTACAGTTCACGTACTTTCAAATTAAATCAGTAGGTTATGAAAAAAATCGCGATCGACTAATATCGCGCTTGTGGTGGTAACCAGTGATTTGAACAAACTATTAAATAATGGTTTGATTTTCAGCTAGGGCGACAGTCCTGTGTCGTAGCTTGGTGACCGCCATTAATGCCGTGCGTGTAGACAGGCACAGTTACCTTCTAATGAGAGTCATCCATTAGAGTGAACATGGGTAACAAATAACGTGGGGTAATGGCATCCAGCCAACAACAAAAAAGTCGAGACAATGCTCCCATCAACGGCAGCGATACGATAGGTCACGTTTTTAGGTGTGAATGTAGGGTTGAATACGCAACAACCTGATTTTCAGGTGCTGCTCTTAAGTTCTAAAACAACCAAGTGTTTGGTTAAAACCGGAGTTGTATTCCTGCATTCACCGAGCCGAGTGTCTGGTTTTGGCGTGCTTCACCGGATAGGCCCAAGTAGACATATGTCCCACTAGAAACCCGGGCGGTCCCGTAAAAACCAGCTTGCACAAAAGCTTTGCCAGCTGCTGGTGTGGTGATGTTGATATCCATCTGCGCCAGTGAGGCACTTAGCGTGGGATTGAGTAATCGATTCGTATCAGCTCCGATTCCAATGTACGCACCGTATGTGTATTTTTCTGTTGAAGGGTTAGAACCTCTGGAGTTTGTTGCTAAGCCGATTACGCCACGTACGTTGTTGCCAGTGAAACGATTAACGCTTAGCGCTGCTGGGCTGTTACCCTCATTGATACCCTCTTGTATCGCACCTTGCCAAGTGACTTGTGCATAAGGTGTTACTGAGATACTAGCCAATTCAAATTGGCGACTTAGCCCGATGCTCAGCATCGCATCTTTGCCGTAGACAGAATTGTCATTAAAGCCCTTGCTCAACCCAGTGATGTCTGCACGCGTGATGTCACTGGAACTGAGCCCAAGACTTGCGACGGCATCTATGGTGTATTTTTGAATATTCATTTTGCCGTATGCAAACAAAGAGCCCTGCTGGATTGTGGCTGAACCGTATGCTGGGCTCAGCGTCGTGTTGGAGAGGCTAATGCCACCGCCGGCCATTAAGCTTTCTGAAGCATGAAGGTCTACGCCAAATGTCACTTGATAAAGGTTGCTGTTCCAACCACCAGAGTTGTTATCGCTGCTGCGTACGCCTCGTTGGAACGTGGCATCACCCCAAACATGTCGATCGGTCCCAACTTGTTGCTCAGCGGACTGGGTTTTGTTGGTTGTGGCCGAAAGCGAATCAAGGCTGTTACCCATGCCTGTTGACGGGTTTATTGACCAAAGTCTCGCCCTCACGGTTTGCTGAACTCGCTGCGACGTTTGCGCATTGACAGCGACTGTGGCCGCATAGACCTCACCGGCTAAGCTTTGCGCATAATTTGCGACCGCAATTGGTGATCTTTGCGTGGCAATAGCGTCGAGCAGTTGATCCTGACTCTTGGTTGCTCCACCTAGTCGGTTGGCCTGGGCAATGCGATCTAACGCCTGACCAACCGAGAGTGCATTTTGGTTGGCAAACCCATTAGAAATGGTGCTTGTATATGACGAGGGAATCACGACCAGATCAATACTTTTGCTATTTTGCATGTCATAGAAAACAGCAAAGGTTGTGCTAGGTGCAAGGGCTTCAGGTTGATTTAGGGTTGTAAATTTACCTACGATACCGTCATCGGCTGTAATGATGCGAAAGCGGTCGCCCAGAAGGGGAGTGAAGTCACCGCTTCCGTAGCCTTGTTGACCGGGCGTAAATAAGTCCGACAACCGCGGGGTAAGAGTGGCACCAGAATTAATAATGAATTGACCACCCTCGATATTTAAATAAGAGTAGTAGCCCGGCGCGCCTACAGGTGAACTGTCACTGGCTTGAGTGGTTCCTGCAATGTCTTGTATGTAGGTGGAGCCTGATGTCATTGTTACGTCAGCATTTGTTGACATGTAACCTGGAGAGTTCCCGGGTTTCATCGTGCCTGATACCGTTAAGCGGCCGATGATCTCTCCCTGGCCGGATATCGTCGCACCAAGTGCGATGGTTATATCGCCCGTGCCTGTGGGAGACATGCCTAAGATTGACAACGTGCCCGCATTAACGTTCGTGCCGCCGCTATAGGTGTTAGCACCTGAGAGCGTCAAAGTGGCCGTGCCCTGTTTGGTCAAACCACCGTTGCCCGAGATGATGCCCGAGAACGTCGAGTCCCCCGTTGAACCGGCTGTCAGAGCGGCGCTGCCCAAAGTGATGGCACCTGAGCCCGACAAGTCAGTCACGGTCTGGGCAAAGTTGTTCAAGTCAAACGTGCCATCGATTCCCACCGTCAGGGCACCGGTTGTCAGTGCGTTGGCGGCACCCAGTTGCAGAGTGCCGGTGTTAACCGTGGTCGTACCCGTGTAGGTGTTAGCACCTGAGAGCGTCAAAGTGGCCG
>JBDNHM010000181.1:0-2888 GCA_041688825.1 Burkholderiaceae bacterium
ACCTAACAAAATATTCGCCCACAACGCAAACAATAAACTTGCTATACCGGCAATATAAATAAGCGTTCGCCAAAGCCACATGGCTGTGAGCTGAAGCCAAACCTCGCTAGACAACCAAATAAAGGCCGTATCGTTTACTAACTTACTGGGGTACCACCAAGAACCGTATCGTAACCAATAAAAATAAGACTTTATGACCGGAAAAACATGGACGGCGCCATAACCGATGTATCGTTTTTGTGTTTCAGGGTTAGCGTTATGAGCCAGATTGGCATTTTGCGATAAAGCCAACCAATACGGTAGCAAAGATAGGGCTATAAACCCAAGCGCCGCACCAACAGCCCAATAATTAATTTTTATTTGTCGTTGCCACCACAGTATTAAAGAAATAATAGCTAACAGCGGCCATGAGTAGTGCAATTGCATCGCTAAACCGATCGCTAACACGTGTAATAACGTCATCACAAATGAACGCTTCAAACGTAAATGCCAAGCTGACCAACAATGCAACGCTGCACAGAAAAATAAATAGGACGGGTTGTAAAGTAGCGTTTCGTATAAAAACCAAGGGTTCAACCAGCACAATAATAAAAACGTTAAACGGGTAACTTGCGCCGAACCATCGTTATTTGTGAACGCCTGTTTAATTAAAGAATCAAACAAGAAAAACCCAAACAAACGGGTTAAGACTAGAAACAACATGGGTGAATAAGGGGAATTCCACATTAAAAGCGGCCCCCCCACAACAATGCCTAAAAGGTTACCCGGCACATTACCGACCACACTTGCAGTATTACCAAAACTTGACCATTGGCCTAAATAGGCGCCCATGTAGCCATTAAAAAGCATCTGCTCTTGGTCGCCGTCAACGACTTGCTGGGTTGCAAATAGCCAAGCCAAAGCTAAACCTAACGCAATACCACCCCAATACAAAGCATTAAATCTAGCATTGGGCAGCGATATAGGCGAAGAAAGCGGGCCAAATAAACGATGCTTTTGATCAAAAGTCATCGATATCTGGGTTTTAATGCTTATTAATACTTGCTTGGCTTTCATAGCGCTGAGTTTAACTGATTGAAATACGCGCCTAAACTGGCGTTCACACCATTTTAGCTAGATCGAGATTACCCATGAGAAGTTTTGGGCCCCAAACAAAAACCCGCCATCAACCCTCACAAAGCGACTGGCAAACCCTCAATCAACTTATTCCCTACCTCATGACCTTCAAGGGTCGCGTTGCATTAGCGATGTTGTGCATGGTCATTGCCAAATTTGCTGGCTTGGGCATACCCATTACGCTGAAACATTTAATTGACTCGCTTGATGTCTCTACCAACAGCCCAAAAATGCTATTGGTGGTGCCTGTCGGTATTATTTTAGGTTATGGCGCTTTGCGTTTGGCCACATCTCTTTTTAATGAGTTAAAGGAAGCCCTTTTTGCCCGGGTAACACAACATGCCGTGCGCGAAATTGCTTTAAACGTTTTTCAACATTTACATCAGCTTTCTCTAAGATTTCATTTAGCGCGCCAAACTGGTGGCGTCAGCCGCGATATCGAAAGGGGCACGAGAGCCATTCAGTCGCTTGTATCGTTTTCGCTTTACAGCATCTTTCCCACTTTAGTTGAGTTCGTGTTGGTGTTGGGTTACTTCGCCATTTTTTATGATGTCTGGTTTTCTGCCATAACCTTAGTCGCACTGATTCTCTACATTGGTTTTACTGTTGTGGTGACTGAGTGGCGTACTCATTTGCGTCGCACAATGAATGAGCTTGATACCCGAGCTAACCAAAAAGCCGTTGATTCATTATTAAATTTTGAAACCGTTAAATACTTTAGTAATGAAGCGTTTGAAGCCAAACGTTACGACAGCAACCTTGAATATTATCAAAAAGCGGCTGTGGTGTCTCAAAAATCGCTTGCCGTTTTAAATTTTGGGCAACAAATTATTATTGGTATCGGTTTGGTTTTAATTATTTGGCGAGCCACTTTAGGTGTCACAGACGGCACCATGACTTTAGGTGACTTAGTGTTGGTGAACACCTTAATGATTCAGTTATATATACCTTTAAACTTTTTAGGTGTTATTTACAGAGAATTCAAGCAATCAACCACTGATATTGACCGTATGTTTACGTTGCTTAAAACAGATCGTGAAGTCACCGACTTAGCTACAGCCAAACCCTTGGTCATACGCAACCCTGAAACAGGCCCCGAGGTGCGTTTTGAGCACGTTACTTTTGGTTATGAAACAGATCGCACAATTTTGTTTGACGTTGATTTCACCATTCCTGCCGGCACCATTACAGCAGTGGTCGGCCGTAGCGGTTCTGGCAAAAGCACCTTAGCGCGTTTGCTTTTTCGCTTTTACGATACACAACGGGGTCACATTACCTTAGATCAACAAGACGTCACTGAGGTGCAGCAGGCGAGCCTACGTAAAAACTTAGGCATTGTGCCCCAAGACACCGTTTTATTTAATGACACCCTGGCTTACAACATTGCCTACGGCGACCCAAGCGCTTCATTTGATGATGTGAAACGCGTCGCTAAAGCGGCCCAGCTTGACGAATTTATAGAACAATTGCCGCAGGGTTACGAAACACCCGTTGGTGAACGTGGACTAAAACTGTCTGGCGGAGAAAAGCAACGCGTAGCGATTGCACGGACCTTACTTAAAAACCCAGCTATGCTGATATTCGATGAAGCCACTTCAGCACTTGACACAAAAACAGAGCGGGCATTGCAACAAGAGCTTTGGGGGTTGGCACGT
The DNA here is from genome assembly GCA_041688825.1 of Burkholderiaceae bacterium. GTDB lineage: Bacteria > Pseudomonadota > Gammaproteobacteria > Burkholderiales > Burkholderiaceae_B > Algicoccus. Next base: position 2,772 of record JBDNHM010000181.1, read on the forward strand.
AACCGTACAACCCTCATCATTGCCCACCGTTTGTCAACGATTGTGCACGCAGACCAAATCTTGGTCATGGAAAATGGTCGCATTATTGAACGGGGCACGCACCAACAGTTAATGCGC
>JBDNHM010000026.1:0-2484 GCA_041688825.1 Burkholderiaceae bacterium
AGACCACCACTCAAAGGTTCGAGTTGTTTTCGATAACTCTGTTCCAAATGGTAAACCCAGTGATACCCATGCACGTGAAAAATCAAAAGACAAAGGTACTAAGCCTGTTACACCTTGGCGATACAAAATATTTCGCATGTGACGATCTTCATTTGGAAGAAATAAGTCGGTGGCGTAAATTTCGGCAAGCTCTTGTTTAAAAGGTGTTACGTAGTGATTAAAGTCTAACATTGATGGAACCTTGGGAAGCTGTGTTGTTGAAAAATTCCACCTTGATCCGAAGGCGAGTGATTGATCAAGCAATTTAACTATGGCAAAGTCGGGCGTACTAATACCAATGCTATTACACAGATGATGCCCGACCCACTCTGAAATTGGAAGTAACGGAGAGTCATTGAGCGTTTTGAGTGCGTATTGATGGTTGTCATAACCAATACCCACTAGTCGTAAATCGGCAGTGCTGCCTGTCGACGGAAATTGTTGAATGATGTCGATAGGAAAAAGTGTATTTTGCAAAACGTTCGTTCCAAAAAGATTTACTCGAAAATTTTTGTTCCTTGTTAAGCAGTCGTTCCTGCAATACTAAAGAGCAATTTAGCTAAAATAAATCTTAGCATTTTTGAAGTTTGTTCTTTGTGTGACGTTAGATAAGTTTGTCATACATGAACAGATAAATCTATTTCTACCGAACAGTTATTCAGACGACATAGTTTTGACTAAGTAACCCACATAAGTGGGTGCAATGTATTTAAACCACCCTTTCAAACGCAGGTTTAAACGCTGCTAACTCAGCAGCTTGCATGCCCACGTCATCTGATACCGCCACTTCTTTCCAACGTTTAACCGCGCTGATAACTTCTGCAAGAATGGCTTTTGCTTGTGATTCAGATAGCTCGAAGCGGCCTGCTTGACTGAGCAGTTGTTGAATTGAAGTAATAGGGCCGGTGTCTTCGCTTAGCCAGGTTTTAGATTCAGCATCTTTTTCGGGGAAGGGGTTTAAATCAAACGCGGGTGCCAATTGCCATTGGTTGTTTGCAACATATAAAAAACCAATGTTTTGCAGGTGATCGTCAATGTTAGTAATGAGGTGGTTAAAGACTAGGCGACGCCAAAGTTGATTTGCATCTTTGGCGAAGTCTTTGCAACGTGTACGCATGACATCAATTAGCTCAGTATATGAATGTTCCTCATCGCGGTTGGCTTGCAAAAGCGTTGCACCAGACATGTAGGGAATGCGGTTGTTTTCAGCCGTTCTGTCGAACCGACGAATGATGGCAACGGGTTGGTTTTGCACCCTCACAACCCTGGCCTGAGCACTGTTAATGCCAGCTAAGGTTGCCAAGCGCAAAGCAAGCACTTCGCCCCGGGTAACAGAGCGCTCATCGTTCACACTGGGGAATTTACCCAACGACAAAGCGCCATCGATATCAAGAATAGTGCACTTAGGTCGCATTCCACCCAGAGATGTGCCTTTGCCTTGAAGGTATTTAAGGTCTTCGACTGTTTCGTTACTCATTTCAACCGCACGAGAGGCGAGTAGAATCTTTTCAAGTTCAATAAAAGCGGGTGTTGCACGAGAGCCCTCAGCAACGCTTCGCAGAAACTGCCCATTTTCATTTTGTAAGCGTAAAGCCCCAATTCGGCTGAAATCATCAACTGCAGCAACGTAATCAATTTCTGTTAGTGGCCCTAACTCACTATTTTTTGCACGGTCTTTCGCATGTGCACGGGCAATCACACGCCTACCCCAAGCATCAGGTTCAGTGTCTGCAAGAGCTAAAAAGAAACAAGAGTCGGCCTTGCTTTTTGGTTTGCGCAGTTGATAGCCCAGTTGCTCAATGAGATCAGGTGAAACATCAAAAAACTGTGAGTTTGAAAGCCATTCATCGCTATATGCAAATTGAGAAAACTCTATAGAGCCTTCTTTTACATAGATGAGGCGACCCACCAGCATGTCAGTCGTGCCAAGATAAACACTAAGAGGTGTTCTGATTTTGGATGGCGTAAACGTTGGTTTCGTCGCCATTAAAACGCCCCCGTTTCAGGGGTGGTTTTAGACTTGCGAATGCGTTGTGGCAACTTTTCGTTCATGAGCACCAAGCCGATGGTGTCTTGTGCGGTATCAAGTATATCGTTGAGCTTATCTAACTCTCCAAACACTTGAAGCGCCCTAGCAAAATGCACCAGGGCCGTACCGGTTGAACCCGCTTCCATGCGTCGTACGGTGTTTGCCGATGCACCAATTCTTTCAGCCAGATCTTGTTGCGACAAGTGTCGACGCCGTCGTGCCAGCGAAATAGACTGACCAAGATTGGCTAGCGTACGCATTACAGGTAACGGCGGGGGCGAGATATTTTTCATATAAGCATAATTATAAGGCTGTCTATTAAGTATAGAAACTCATATTTGAGTACTTATAATAAGTTATTTAATATCTTGTTAAGTTTATCAAGTTCACAAAACACTTGCATGGCTCGGGTAAAG
>JBDNHM010000182.1:0-3707 GCA_041688825.1 Burkholderiaceae bacterium
GAGCGTTTTGAGTTTGTACGGTACGGTGAATCGTTGGCTGCCAGCCAACCCACATTTGACCCGATGGCTAAAGCGTTAGCGGCACCCAAGACCTTGGTTGATGAGGTGTTGCAGCAACTCACGCTTGAGGCGATTGCTCGCCACGCGCCCACCGTTGTGTTGCTTTCAGTGCCTTTTCCCGGAACGGTTTACGCGGCGTTTCGTATTGCCCAAACGATTAAATTTCATCACCCACATATTCAAATTGTGTTGGGCGGTGGCTTCGTAAATACCGAGCTACGAGAATTAACTGAGCCTCGAGTGTTTGATTTTGTAGACTTTGTGACGCTTGATTCGGGTGAGCGACCGCTGTTGTCATTGCTTGATTTCCTTCAAGGCAAGCGTTCAGCCCAGCGTCTTGTGCGTACCTTTATGCGAGACGACACAACAGCGCAGGTACGCTATGTCAACATGGTTGAGCCCGAAGTACCTTTTGAGGAAGTCGGTACCGCCACGTGGGAAGGTTTACCTCTACAAAGTTACTTGTCGTTGCTTGATATGCTAAACCCCATGCATCGGCTTTGGAGCGATGGCCGGTGGAATAAGCTAACTGTTGCGCATGGTTGTTACTGGAAAAAGTGCAGCTTTTGTGACGTGAGCCTTGACTACATTGGTCGCTACGAAACGGCTTCAGCCGAAACCTTGGTTGATCGCATTGAGGCGATTGTTAAAGAAACCGGTCAAACCGGTTTTCATTTTGTTGACGAGGCTGCACCACCCAAAGCCTTGAAAGCGCTGGCGCTTGAATTGATCAAGCGTGACTTGGGTATTTCATGGTGGGGCAATATTCGGTTTGAAAAAACCTTCACACCAGATCTGTGTGCGCTACTGGCGCAAAGTGGTTGTATTGCTGTTTCGGGCGGGCTTGAAGTGGCTTCTGACCGTCTGTTGAATTTGATGAAGAAGGGCGTCTCAGTCGATCAGGTTGCACGTGTTACCCGTGCCTTCAGTGATTCTGGCGTATTGGTGCATGCTTATTTAATGTATGGCTTCCCCACGCAAACGGTGCGCGACACTGTTGACGCCTTGGAATATGTGCGACAACTATTTGCCAATGGCTGCATGCAAAGCGGTTTCTTTCACCGCTTCACGTGTACGGTGCATTCGCCCGTTGGTTTAAACCCAGAAGAATACGGCGTCACGCTTAATCCATTGCCCCCAGTGAGCTTTGCTAAAAACGACATTGGCTTTAACGACCCAACCGGGGTTGATCATGCCGCTTTGGGTGTAGGCTTGCGCAAAGCCATTTATAACTTTATGCATGGCATTGGGTTAGAAGAAGACGTACGCAACTGGTTTGACTTTAACGTGCCTAAAACACGTGTTAAAAAAGATCAAATTGAGCGTGCACTGAGTGCTTAGGTTTTAGAAACAAAGTAATCGTTACCATCATTAACTTTTATAGGTGGCTCTATGTCTATCACCGCACATTTACGAGACTATGATTCTGCGACCATTCGCACCCTGCGAAATGATTTGGCGCTCGCGTTGCGTGCGGCAGCCCACCATGGTTTGTCTGAAGGGGTTTGTAATCACTTTAGTGTTGAAATACCCGATGAGAGCGGTCGTTTTTTGTTGAACCCTCAAGGTTTGCTGTGGCATGAAATTCAAGGCGACGACATCGTCATGGTTGATACCCAAGGTGAACGCTTGGCTGGCCGTCACCCAGTTGAGTCAACTGCCATGTTTATACACGCTGCCGTTCACCGTATTGCTAAAAAAGCCTGCGTGCTTCATACGCACATGCCTTACGCTACAGCGTTAACCTTGACGCGCCAACGTGCACTCGACACCGCACTGTCACAAAATGCCATGCGTTTTCAAGGCCGTGTGGCGGTTGACGAACACTATAACGGCTTCGCACTTGACGCCAGTGAGGGCGAACGTATTGCCACCGCCATGCAGGGTGCCGACATCGTATTCTTGGGAAATCACGGCGTGATTGTGTGTGGCGAGCGGGTTGATTATGCCTATGACGACCTGTATTTTTTAGAACGTGCGTGCATGATGCAAGTGTTGGCCATGTCAACCGGTTCACCGCTCGTACCAGTCGATACGGCGCTTGCCAAGCGTGTGGGCCAACAGTCTATCGGTGAACGTTTGCAGTCAGAGCTGTTTTTTAAAGCATTGGGTCGAGTATTGAAATGATTGACAAGATTAACAAGATTGATAGGTAGGATTGAGAAGTTATTAACTTTTTGGTTAGCCACCAACAAATGCAGGCCACGAGTGATACAAATCTCTTGAGTTTATTTGATTGGAAGTTTATACTTATGTATAAACATAAAAGGGTTCAATGATGACAACCAGCTTATACTTAAAACAATGGGGCAATAGTTTAGGCGTGCGATTGCCGGCTGCCATTGCTCGTGTGGCAGGTTTTAAAGTCGACCAGCAAGTCAATATAGTCGTTAAGGGTGACGCCGTCATTATTACACCCACACCAGACAAAACGTTAACACTTGAAGAGAGAATCAGTCGTTTTAACCCGAACAATCATGGCGGTGAGGCTATGACAACCGATACTATTTTAGGCGCTGAAAAGTGGTGAAAGCGGTTCGCAATTGGGTGCCTAATAGACAAGAAGTGATTTTGATTGATTGCAACCCACAACGTGGTCAAGAAATGCGTGATTTACACCCTTTCTTGGTGCTCTCACCTGCTGCATTCAATGACAAAACATCGTTAGTGATTGGTTTGCCCATGACCACTGCAGAGTACAACGCTGACAACCCTTTTGCGGTGGCTGTGGGGGTGGCAGGAGGGCGCAAAGCCAATAAAATAAGTTACGTGCTGTGTCATCAACCGAAATCTTTTGATTGGCGGGTTCGAGAGGCTGGCCCACATGCAATGAAAACAATTAGTGATGTTTTTTTTGCAGAGGTTTTAATCGTACTGAATCAGATTGTTCGTTTAGCCTAGATTAAAGATGCATTTAAAAGACGTATGCAACATACAAGTTCGACGATGCTGAAGTGAGTCTGTTATTTTTTACTCAAACCATGCCACCATTGGGCTGAATCACCTGGCCATGCACCCAAGAGGCTTTGTTTGATGCTAAAAAGCTGACAACTTCTGCCACTTCGGCGGTTGTGCCAATGCGGTTAAAGGGGCTCAGTGCAGCTGAGCGAGCTTTGGCCTCGTCGGTTTTGCCATGATGAAACAACTCTGTATCAACCGAACCCGGTGCAACAGCATTCACCCGAATATTACGCACAGCGAGCTCTTTTGCCATGGAACGTAGAAGCGCTTCAACCCCAGCTTTACTGGCAGTGTAAGCACCGGTTCCCGCTGCAGCATGACGCACCAAAGAAGTGGTCATGCCAATGATGCTGCCGCCATCAAGCACTGCGTGTGCAGCTTCATGTAAAACATTGAATGCGCCGAACAGGTTAGTTTCCATGATCTGTCTAAAGCTGTCATGGCTGAATTGACCAATGGGCAAGTAGGGCAGGTTAATGCCCGCATTGACCACGACAACTTGTGGCCGTGCGCCAAAGTCGTTAATCATGTCTTTAAACGTTTGTGCAACCGCATCAACGTGACGAATATCAAGCTTGTAGGCTTTGACGTGATGAGGCACTTCAAGCGCTTGTGCTGCCTCAGGTAAGCTCACGTAAGTGAAGGCCACGTTAAAGCCATCTCGATGCAATGTTTGAACGCATGCA
>JBDNHM010000183.1:0-2824 GCA_041688825.1 Burkholderiaceae bacterium
TCCTCTTTGATGCACTCGATTTACCGCTGTTAAAGTGATTAGGGGAAGGCACCTAATTTGTTAAACAAAGTTTCTAAATCTGTATAAAATAAACAAAGGTTTTCCTCAGTTAAATTAGAATCATCTGGTGTTTCGCCAGAATTGCGCAAGCCACTTCCAATCGCTTGATTCATGGAAGGGGCGCTTTTTCCCCTACGGGGCAAACGCGCCCCTTCCACAAACAAAGTTCAGTTTCCCGTTGTTAAAGTGATTGTTGGGGAAAACCTTCTTATGATTTCTACAAGCAAACGACAAGACGTACAACAACAAATACTGAGTTGCTTAACAGTTGATTTAGGCTCGATTTTCGTAACTCTCGATCCATTTGCATCATCGTTTTCCGAAGACCTTGCTGCAAACATCAATAAACAAGTATCAAATGCTTGGCTTTGTGCGAGATCTTGTTTAATTAACTCGACCACATTGCCAAGCATGTCTGATGTCAACTTGCTTAGGCAAGCCTGGGCCGTTGCAACGCAGTCAGATCTAAAAATAGCGGTGCTATTTAGCTCAGCACATTTATCAAACAATACTGAAATCATTTCTGCGTTACATCAGCTTGCAAAGATATCGTTGCCTAATATGACTGACGAAGTTGCAATTTGCGTGATGGGCGCTCAACTGGGCGGGCATTTTATTCCCCCAAGCCTGTCGTTGCATACAAAGCTAAAGCCTGGGTTGAGGTTGCGTTATGGCCTCGCGCATGGCTATGCAAAAACTCCAACTGCAAGCTGCCTACTTCAAGTTGCCACCACTCATTCAAATGCTAGCGATTTTTTACGGGCACGTGAGTTACGCAGAGCAATTAAAGCTATTGTGCAAGCGGGTACTTCGCTTGCACCTCTTACAGAATTAGAGTTTTACCGTTTATCAAAAAAGGCAGTTCGGTTAGCAATAAATTCTAAAGAATTTCGCAAATACTTATTGCCACAGATTATTCAAAAAACAGTTCGTCCTGAACTGTTCGAAAACGACAATTATGACCACAAAATTAAAAAAGTGACACAGCTTGAAAGCATTGCAAGTTGCTTAACGTATCTTGACATGGGATCAATTACTGATTTAACCAATGCCTTGACCTTAGACGATGAAGCGAAACGCCTAGCTATTGAAATCTTGCCGTTACTTAACAGTAAAAGAAAAACGATTGATGCAGAAATTCTACATGACAAAGTTAATGAGTCTTTTACTAACACCTTTAATTTAAATATTAGCCCTACAAAGCCAAATAAAAACTTATCGCGCACATGGGTTCCGCTTGCGCCGGTTGCAATCAAGTGGTTTGATGATTTACCTGCAAAATTCAGACCACCTAGCTGGTGGGAATTACCAGCTGATGAGGTAGCAAAACAAATTATTTCTAAACAAATCACGCAAACTGCGGTTCGTTCGACTGAACTTAGGGTACTTCAACGTAGCTGGTTAAAAGCCATAAATTTTTCGATATTTAAAGCCAAATGCTTTTGGGCACTTGAGTCGGGAGTCGATTTGCCTAATCGAGTGTCGCTTTCTGAAATAAGAGCTCTGAGAAAGAACAATAAAAGATTTGCAGATACGTTTGTTAAAAGATTAGCGAAAACAAAAGACCCTAGACCAGCACTAGCGATTGCAAAGAATTCAAATAGTAGCGAAGTGTTGAAAGAAATAAAGTCTTCTTGCAGAGCAGCTGGGTTGGTATGGAACACTTGGATTCTACCTGCCATGGGGTCAACTGTTTGGTCTAACAAATTTTATGAGTATTCATATCATGTCGAATCAGATATTGTGTTAGTTGGAATAAACTTTTTATTAGACTCAGGCATAGCGTATGAACCCAAGGGTTTCAAACTGTTGATGAATGAGGGGTTTGGTGCACTTAATGAAAGCAAGAGAACTGATCGCATAGCGAAGCTTGTCAAACATCTTAAAACGACTCCTGAATTCATTAAAACAGTCATTAGTCATTTTTCTGAGTTAATTATTGAGCGTGTTTTAAAACATCGTGGCCTGCCGCCATCAGTAATAGACTTTATTGATGAAACGCAAGCTCCAAGAATTCTCTATTTGAAATGGTGTTTAAAACTTAGGCATGCCGAAAATTTAACTATTTTGCATGCCCGCTTAGAGGAGCGTTACGAAGAACCTGAGATCATTCCTTGGTTCAGCGGTTGGTTAAATTTAGAGGGCGCAGAAGATAAACGCAGACTCGTATTAATTTTGGCAGCACGGCGCTCCCCAAAACGTTTAGTGGCATTGGCAAAGCTTCTAAGCCCTGATTCTTTCGAAAAAGGGTTGAAACAAGCTATCGTATCGTTACCGACTAACCTTAGGCGTGAACGCGCACGACTTGAGTTGATCTTAGCTTTAGGTGTGCAAGCGGCGCCCGCATTGGCTCATGTGTTGGCGCTTATAAAGAACGACGCGACAGCAGGCTACAAGTTAGATCACGCCTACTATAGACACAAGTTGCCCAAGCAGTCGGGTGGCACTCGAGTGATTTCGGCGCCCGAGAAACTTCTAAAATTTATTCAACGACAAATATTAGATCGACTGCTGACCCCACTTGGCTCCCACGACTGTGCTTACGGTTTTGTTAAAGGTCGTTCTATTGCAGATAATGCAAAACTTCATGTCAACCAAAAAATCGTCACTAACGCTGACGTTAGAAACTGTTTTCCGAGTGTTAAATGGTCACTAGTGTTGGGTGCAATGCGGCGTGATCTTGGTGGCCAATTAAGTCCCAGTGCTATTTCATATTTGGTTGATATATGCACTGCAGAGGGAGGTATGCCAATTGGGGCGCCAA
>JBDNHM010000184.1:0-3683 GCA_041688825.1 Burkholderiaceae bacterium
ACACCACTTGCTTTGGGTTTAAAACCCATAGAACCCAGGCTCATCTCAACACCACATAAAGCTGCCATCAGGCTTAATTCGTTGCAGTCGCCTAAATGACCAATACGAAACGCTTTACCTTTAATTTTTCCTAAACCTGTACCTAACGATAAATTGAATTTCTCTTGGGCATGTTTGCGCAGCTTGTCGGCATCTATACCCTCAGGTACGGCAACGCAAGTCAAGATGGGTGAGTAACAATCTTTATCTAGTGATTGATTTTCAAGACCCCAAGCGTCAACTGCTAGACGGCATGCTGTTGCCAAACGTTGATGGCGTGCAAAAATAGTTTCAAGACCTTCGGCCTGCATCATGTCTAGGGCTTCGTGTAAACCGTACAATAAATTTGTGCTTGGGGTTGTCGGCCAATAGCCCGTTTTATTAGATTCTAAAATGTCGTCCCACGCCCAATAAGACCTTGGGTTTTTATTCGCTTTACTGACCTCAATTGCCCTTTCAGACAGCGCATTAAAGCCCAAACCAGGTGGCAACATTAACCCTTTTTGTGAACCTGATACCGTAACATCGACACCCCACTCATCATGGCGGTAATCGGCCGCACCAATACCGGACACGCTATCAACGATGAGCAAAGCAGGGTGTTTAGCGGCATCAATCACTTGACGCACGGCAGCAATATTTGATGTCACCCCAGTTGATGTTTCGTTATGCACAACGCATACCGCCTTAATTTCATGCTGCGTATCTTTAAGAAGACGCGCTTCAATTACTGATGCATCAACACCCCAGCGCCAAGTATCTTGGCCAACCTTACCTACAACCTCAACATGCAAACCTAAGCGTTGCGCCAAGGCACGCCATAAATTTGCAAACTGACCCGTTTCGTAGAACAACACATGGTCGCCTGGCTTGAGTACGTTGACCATTGCGCCTTCCCATGCACCTGTACCCGATGCCGAATAGATAATGACCGGTTGCTCAGTTTGAAATATCTTTTTAATACCCGCAATAACCTCAAGACCCATCACACCAAACTCTGGGCCACGGTGGTCAATTGTTTGATAACTAATCGACCGGAGTACACGAGAAGGCACAGGGCTTGGGCCTGGAATATGAAGAAAATGGCGACCAGAAAGGTGGTTATCTAGCTTAAGCATTGGGCGTCTCGTTTTTTTTTGTGAGTTCAAACACTAGTAGTTTAGTGTTCTATTCACAAAATAGTCGTGCTCAGTTGTTATGAACTTAAATAAATAACAAAGTTATCTAAAAAATAACTACGCCACCCAATAAAAGGCGAAGGCATCTTCTATTAAGCGTGAAAGCTTACTAAAAATAAGTTGCTTGCAAACATAGGGTTTTCCCACGTTTCTTTAAGAGTTTCCTTACTATAAATTTAGTGAAGAAATAAAACCGAGACAAAATAATTTTTGTATGTCGAGGCGAAAGTTTAAAAATTAATGATGCAAACTTTTTTAGTCGAAACCTCATCATCAAAACCCTTAAGGAAACAAACATGCAAAAACGTTCACAGGCTATCGCTTCAAAGCAACGCCGTCAAATTATTACCGGTTCTGCAACCGCTGTTGGTTTGGCCACCATTGGCATGCCCAGCATTTCTTTCGCACAAAATAAGCCCATCAAAATCGGTATGCCTACAATCTTGTCGGGTCGGGTCGCCATGCTTGGCGAGGCTTCTCGTAATGCAGCCACCATGGGCGTCGAGGCATTTAACGCGGCAGGTGGGCTTAATGGCCGTCCTGTCGAGTTGATAATACGTGATTCGAAGGGCCGCCCAGATGAAGCCTCGCGCATCGCGCGTGAATTAGTCAATAGTGATGGCTGCGAAATGATTCTTGATGCCGAGGCCTCTTCAGGCGCCTTTGGTGTACACGAGGTCGCTCGCGATTTAGGTGTCTTGGTCATGCACACATGCTCTGAGACCTCATCACTGTCAGCCGACCCCAAAATGCGTATACCAAATGGCTTCCGGGCAGCTCGTCAAGGCATACATGACGCGATTGTTGGTGGCGACTATTCAGGCAAAGTAGCAAAAGAAAAAGGCCTAAAGCGTTGGATGAGCATTTCGCCTGATTACTCGTACGGTAAAGATACAACTGAAGAGTTTTTTGAGTATCTCAAGTACTTCAACAAAGACGTTGAAGTGATTAACTCTGTTTGGCCCAAACTCTTTCAAGCCGACTACAGTGAGCCCATTACACGCTTGTTACAAGGCAAGCCACAGGCCATTTATTCATGTTTGTGGGGCGGAGACTTAACCTCGTTTATTGACCAAGCCAGTATCTATGGTTTGATGAAAGACCGCCAATTCTTTGGCGTGAATATGGCTGACTATTCAGTGCTCACTGCGATTAAGGCCGTACCACCCAACGTTCATTCAGGCAATCGGTACTTGAAGTCTATTCCAAAGACCCCACAAAACGCAGCATGGTGTGATGCCTACATGGCAAAATTTAAAACAATGCCGCTAAATTGGTCTTGGCAAAATGCTGTCGGTATCGAATTTATGCTTACTGCAATCAAGAAAACAAATGGCACTGATACTAAAAAGATGTCAGAGGCTCTGCGTGGTATGACTATTAAGTCACCGTTTGGCACCAATGGTGAGATCACGATGCGCGCATTAGACAATACGATTATAGATTACGCGATTGCGTGGGGTGATATCAAACCTCAAGAGCCTTATATGCCAAATCCTTACATAGGCAATTGGAAGACCATTCTTGAACTTGAGAAACAGTGGATGATTAAGAAGGGCTTCATTTCCTAGCCAGACGCTTGTTCATTTATTAATTTATCTATCTGGGCAGTCAGACTCCTGATTGCCCACTCTACTTGTTCTTTGCCCACCCCAGGAGACAACTTTGGACACCGAAGCCCTATTAGAGTGCGTGACATCGCTGTCGTGCCTCGTCACGCAGACCAGCACGGGGCTTATTGTGGGCTCTTTACTATTTTTAGTCGCCACGGGGTTGACCTTAATATTTGGTGTGTTGGGTATTGTTAATTTTGCACATGGTTCGCTATACATGCTGGGTGCTTACATCGCATTAAGCGCCTTTCGTTTGACCGACAGTTTTATTATTGCAACGGCTGTGGGCGCCGTTGGGGTTGGTCTTTTTAGTTTGTTTTTTGAGCGTTTCTTCATGCGGCGAGTCTACGGCGCAGACGTGCTCATGCAGCTGCTAGTGTGTTATGCATTTATATTGATTTTAGATGATGCAGTCAAAATTATTTGGGGGTCGGAATTCCAGTCAATGGGTATGCCAGCCTACTTTCAAGAGCCACCCGTATTTTTAGCGGGCGGTGTCATTCCCGTCTTCTACATCTATTTAATTGGTATTTCTGCAACTATGGCTATAGGCTTATGGTTGCTGCTTAACAAAACAAAAATCGGAAAAATCGTTCGTGCCGCTGCAGTCAACCCTTCTATGACTTCTGCACTGGGTCTGAACACTAGTTTAATTTTTGCAGGTGTGTTTGCTTTTGGTGGGGCTTTAGCCGGTTTAGCAGGTGCGCTCGCAGCACCTGTCAGATCGATGTCACCTGGCATGGGTTTTTCTATATTGATTGAGTCATTCATTGTGACCGTCATCGGCGGCATGGGTTCAGTCAGTGGGGCGTTGGTGGGGGCGTTGCTGATCGGTTTGATTCGATCATTTGGG
>JBDNHM010000185.1:0-26142 GCA_041688825.1 Burkholderiaceae bacterium
ACAGATCACGCCACAGAGTAGGCCACAGTTCACGCAACAATTCAGTCCACCCCCTTCTCGCGAGGCAGGCTCTAGTACCCCCCCACATTTTGCCAGTGTGTCGCCCGCTCTACCTCCTCAGGTCATGAGAAGTCGGCAGTCTGATATGCAAATTCAGTCATCGCAACCTGCTGTTGAATCATTTAATTCATCGCTCGAACCGACACTAACTGTCATGGGTGAGTCGCGTATGCGTGGCAACATGCCATCTGATGTGGGGCGCGATATACCTGGTTTTATGGCTACGGGCCCAACGCCTTCAGGCGTTGCGAGCGTTTTGTGGCGTTTAGGTGTTTTGTTGGCTTTAATTGGCATAGCACTGCAAACCGTTTATGTTTATCGTAACGATTTAGCGGCAAGTGCGCCCATTTTAAGACCCTGGTTAGCGCGTGCTTGTCAAACAGTGGGTTGCGACGTACAGTTCCCTAAACATGCCGAACGCATCAGTATTCAGGCCTCGACCTTGCAACAAAATACACGCTTACAAGAGGGTGATGATGTCAGCACATTTAAATTACGATTCACCTTACAAAATCGGTTTGATAAACCTCAGGCTTGGCCACATTTGTTAGTATTACTAACCGATGCATCGGGCGCAGTGGTGGTGCGCAAAGTGGTGCCACCCTCCGATTATGTACCGAGGCAGTTAATTGACACGGCATTCATGTCGCAACAAGAAGCCAATTTTGTGGTTGACTTACAAGTCAAAGGGTTGACCATCAGTGGTTTTGAGATTGACAAGTTTTTCCCTTGATCTTTTTTTTAAAGCCCTCTAGCTCAAGAACCTTTACCCCACTAAAATAACGACTAAAACCCTCATTATTTTCATTTTATTAGAACGTCACGACCACCGGAACACACCACTTATGAAACCCCCTGTATTAATTTGCGGTTCTATTGCCTTTGATACCATTGCCGTCTTTGATGGGCAGTTCAAAGACCATATTTTGCCTGATCGTATTCACGCATTAAGTGTGTCATTCTTAGTACCGACTATGCGTCGCGAGTTTGGTGGTTGCGCTGGCAATATTGCCTATAACTTGAATCTTTTGGGTGGTCACCCCGTTCCGGTAGCAACTGTCGGTGAAGATGCTGGCGATTACCTGTCACGGTTTGAAGCCATGGGTATCGATATGCGTATGGTGAAAGTGATTGAAGGTCAATTAACTGCACAGTGCTTTATTACAACTGACCTTAGTGATAATCAAATTAGTGCTTTTCACCCAGGCGCGATGGGTGTTTCAAAAGACAATGACGTCACAGGTACAGATGCCAAGTGGGCCATTGTTGCACCCGACTCAAAAGACGGCATGATGGCGCATGCACAGCGGTTACATGCGCAGGGCATTCCCTTTGTGTTCGATTTAGGTCAAGCCATGCCGTTATTTGATGGCCTCGAAATGGTCGAATTATTCAACAAGTCTCGGGCACTGACAATGAACGATTATGAAGCCAGCGTGGTTGAGCAGCGAACGGGCAAAAGCATGGCGCAAATTGCCCAAAGTTTAGAAGCTGTTGTGATTACGCGTGGTGCGCAAGGGGCAACCTTGTTCACCGAAGGGCGTGAAACGCACATAGCACCGGTTACCCCAGCTGATGTGGTTGACCCAACGGGTTGTGGTGATGCGCATCGGGCTGGGCTGCTTTACGGTTTAACGTCTGGTTGGTCGTGGGAAAATGCATGCAAACTGGGTAATTTAATGGGTTCAATAAAAATTGCATCGCGTGGTCCGCAAAACCATGGCCCTAATCGTGTCGAAATTAATGATCTATTTCACGCGTCTTACGGCCTGCATTTGTAACGTGACCCGTGTCTTTTTAAAGGTGAATAGTGATGTCTAAATTTAAAGTTTTACATTCAAACATAAGTAATAATGCAACCCCCGTTGCAACTCATATTTCAACCCCTACTGTTGCAGGCGTTCGTGTCAGATCTGGGCTCACAGCAACTTGTTTAGCGGCAATGGTTGCCGCCACAGCATTAACGATGACGGGTTGCGCTAACCCTAATGCTTCAGCCAGTGTTTACACTTATGGGCAAGCCCAAACTGAACAGGTTGTGCGTGAGGGTACCGTGAAAGCGGTTCGACCTATCGTGATTCAGCAAGAAAAAAGTTCGGGTGCTGGCTTGGTTGCCGGGGGTGCTTTAGGTGGCGTTGCGGGTAGTGCTGTAGGTAGCGGTACAGGCCGAACCTTAGCGATTGTGGGTGGTGCGTTGTTGGGCGCTTTAGCGGGTGAAAAAGTTGAAGAAGCTGCAACCAAAACGAATGGTATTGAAATCACCGTGCGCTTAGATAACGGTGAAACCCGTGTGATTGCTCAAGCTGCCGATGTGGCTTTGTCTGTGGGGCAGCGCGTGCAAGTGATCAGTGGTGCAGGCCCCACACGCGTTGTGCCTAAATAACAGCGAGTTTGCTTAGTGATGTGTGTGAAAATTTTTTTGTACTTTTCACACTTGTCTTTCGGTAAGAAAGTAAGTTAAAGCCCAAACACAGTGAAACTGATTTGATTAATAACCATCATGGCCACTTGTGCCATGATGAGCAGTACCAAAGGTGATAAATCAAGACCGCCTAAGTTAGGCATGATGCGGCGAATAGGCTCAAGCATGGGGGCGGTAAGGGTGCGTAAGACTGGCATAACGGGCGCCATGGGGTTTACCCAAGATAGTACCGCTTGAATTAATGTTAGCCAAATAATTAGGTTTAATGCCCACCGACAAACTGTCATAGCGGCAGCACCAAACGCGGGTATTAACACGGCCAGCGGCATAATAGCTCGCATACTGATCATCCAGATGGCGAGCAAATAAACCAAAGCGACGATATAAGCACCCACTAAACTCGCTACGTCTATATTTTTGCTAGTTGGCAAAATTGAGCGTAATGGCTTCACAAGCCAATCTGTTGCTCTAAAAATGAGCTGATGAAAAGGGTTGAACGGGTGAAAGCGTAAGCTGTATAACCAACACCGAGCTAAGAACGCAGCCCCTAATACTGTGAAACTGGTATCTAATAAAAACCGAACGATATCGCCCATTCAAATACAGCCTTAGAATCGTTTTTAACAACGGCTATTGTCGCATGACAAACGTAAACCGTGAATATTATGAATCAAATTGCAAGATCATAAAGCAAATCGCCTGGCAAGCCAGGCGATTTGGTACAAACTTTTAACCTGCATCAATTAAGGACGGCCGCCTGTAGGGAAGGGCCATGATGCAGCGGGGTTCAACGCAGTTTTAGCATCTGGCGCAGCGGCCGTTGAAGGTGCGCTGGGGGCAGGTTTGCTAGCAGCTGGTTTCTTAGCCGCTTTTTTTACTGTTTTTTTTACAGCAGGCTTTTTAGCGGCGACTTTCTTGACCGCTTTTTTAGCCACTACTTTTTTAGCAACTGCTTTTTTTGCAGCAGGCTTCTTAGCAGCTACTTTTTTGGCGGCGACTTTCTTGACCGCTTTTTTAGCCACTACTTTTTTAGCAGCAGCAGGCTTCTTAGCAACTACTTTTTTTGCAGCAGGCTTCTTAGCGGCTACTTTTTTAGCAGCGACTTTCTTGACTGCTTTTTTAGCCACTACTTTTTTAGCAGCAGCAGGCTTCTTAGCTACTACTTTTTTAGCAACGACTTTTTTAGCGACAACTTTCTTGACCGCTACTTTTTTTGCCGCGACCTTCTTTACTGCTTTTTTTACTGCTTTCTTGGCTGTTGCCATGATTAACTCCTTAAGTCAGGATCCCAAAACAAGGAACGCGTGCATTGGAGACCACCCAAATGGGTCGTCCACAAAACCCGCGCTATTCTTCTGACGCGTATCGTTATTCCTTGACTGCAAATACCGATACGTGCCACAGAATGCTGCGTTGTTGATAAACCATGTGCAAGTCGTTGCAACGACTCACCACACTTTTTAACAACAGGTGGTGCAACCCTTTTAGTTACACCACTTATTCCCTTCACGTTTAGAGACGCCAAGATCTCAAGGGTTGCTCATGTGGGTCTTATTCCCAATTGAGCGCACCACCTGTTTGATACTCGATGACGCGTGTCTCAAAAAAGTTTCTTTCCTTCTTTAAATCAATCATTTCAGCCATCCAGGGGAAGGGGTTCTCTTCCTGTGCATACAAAGGCTCTAGACCAATTTGTTGGCACCGACGGTTTGCAATAAATCGTAAATATGATTTGAACATGGATGCATTTAGACCTAAAACGCCACGTGGCATGGTGTCTTCTGCGTAAGCATATTCAAGTTCGACAGCTTGGCTAAATAACGCACGCATTTCTTCACGGAAAGCAGGCGTCCAAAGGTGTGGATTTTCAAGTTTAATGGTGTTGATTAAATCAATACCAAAATTGCAGTGCATAGACTCATCACGCAAAATGTACATGTACTGTTCGGCAGCACCGGTCATTTTATTCTGACGGCCAAGCGCTAAAATTTGTGTAAAGCCAACATAGAAAAATAGACCTTCCATGAGGCAAGCAAACACAATCAATGAACGTAAAAGCTTTTGATCATCTGCAGTGGTGCCAGTGTGAAAGTGAGGGTCTGCAATCGCGTCAATAAAAGGAATCAAAAACTGGTCTTTTGCGCGAATTGAAGGCACTTCGTTATACGCATTAAATATTTCTGATTCGTCTAGGTTCAAACTTTCAACAATATATTGATAGGCGTGCGTATGAATGGCTTCTTCAAAAGCTTGACGCAATAAAAACTGGCGGCATTCAGGTGCGGTAATGTGACGGTAAGTACCCAGCACAATGTTGTTAGCTGCCAACGAGTCGGCTGTAACAAAGAAACCAAGATTGCGTTTGACAATACGACGCTCGTCTTCAGTCAAACCGGTGGGGTTCTTCCAGAGGGCGATGTCACGCGACATGTTTATTTCTTGCGGCATCCAGTGGTTGGCGCAGGTTGCGAGGTACTTTTCCCATGCCCATTTATATTTAAATGGTACGAGCTGATTGACGTCAGTTTGACCGTTGATGATGCGTTTGTCAGCTGCCTTAACGCGTGCTTGTTCAGCTGCGCCGGCGGCTGCCATGATTGCTGCGGCAGCAGGCCGCTCGCTTAAGCCGGGCGTAGGTAAAGCGGTATCACCAAATACGCCGGTGGCTGCGCGCACGGCTGCGTTTGCGGTTGCGTCAGTACTAGCGGGCGTACGGGGCGCTACGCCAGGTGCGGCGGTGGCTACAGGGTTTGTGTCGTCTTCCCAATTCAGCATGATTATTTTCCTTTGATGTTATGTAGATTTACTGGCAAGCTTCGCATTCTTCAAAGCCGGGGTCACCTGGCCTCATCATGCATGCTTCGCCAAGTATTTCGGCTTCTGGAAGATTCAGTGCAGCAGCAGCTACACCCTCTGTTGGGTTCATACTGACGGCATTTAATTCGCCGCCACGACCCGTTGATTTTTCTGCGCTAGTCGCGCCGAGTGAGCGAAGGTAGTAAGTGGTCTTTAAGCCACGTAGCCAAGCTAACTTGTAGGTTTCATCAAGTTTCTTGCCCGATACACCCGCCATATAAATGTTAAGTGACTGTGCTTGATCGATCCATTTCTGGCGACGTGCTGCGCATTCAACTATCCAGCTGGCGTCAACTTCAAACGCCGTTGCATATAACGCACGCAGTTCATTGGGAACGCGATCGATGCGGGCAAGACTACCGTCGAAGTATTTCAGGTCAGCGACCATGACTTCGTCCCAGAGGCCCAGTTTTTTGAGGTCACGTACCAAGTGATCATTGACCACTGTGAACTCACCGGAAAGATTCGATTTAACGTACAAGTTTTGATATGTTGGTTCGATACATGCAGACACACCAATAATATTTGAAATTGTTGCAGTTGGGGCGATTGCAACACAATTAGAGTTGCGCATACCGTACTGTTTGATGCGTGCACGCAACGATGTCCAATCAAGTGCGCTTGAATCGTCTAATTCAACATAGCCACCACGCTCTTCACGCAACATCGCAACTGAGTCTTGCGGCAAAATTCCTTTTGACCACAACGACCCTTCGTAGGTTGCATAACGACCGCGCTCTTCAGCCAAATCACATGATGCGCTGTAGGCGTGATAGCAAACTGATTCCATTGACTCGTCTGAAAATTTAACCGCTGCATCAGAAGCGTAAGGAATGCGCATCAAGTGCAAACTATCTTGAAAACCCATGATGCCCAAACCTACAGGGCGATGACGCAAATTTGATGTGCGTGCTTTATCAACCGCGTAAAAGTTAATGTCAATTACGTTGTCAAGCATGCGCATCGCTGTATTCACGGTACGTTCAAGCTTTTCGTGATCAAGTGTTAACTGACCATTTGCATCGGCTTTTAAATGCGCAACTAAGTTCACTGAGCCTAAATTACATACTGCAATTTCTGATTCATTGGTGTTGAGGGTAATTTCTGTACACAGATTTGAGCTGTGTACGACGCCCACATGTTGTTGTGGTGAACGAATGTTGCATGGGTCTTTGAAAGTAAACCATGGGTGGCCTGTTTCGAACAACATTGACAACATGCGACGCCACAATTGGGCAGCAGGCATCGTTTTGAACAGTGTGATTTCACCCGTTTTGGTTTTCGCTTCGTAGCCGTTGTAAGCCACTTCAAACGCTTTACCAAATTTGTCGTGCAAGTCAGGGCAATCTGAAGGTGAAAAGAGTGTCCAGTCGCCGCCTTCAATGACCCGACGCATAAATAAATCGGGAATCCAGTTGGCGGTGTTCATGTCGTGCGTACGGCGCCGCTCGTCACCTGTGTTTTTACGCAGGTCTAAAAACTCTTCGATATCAAGATGCCACGTTTCAAGGTAGCAACATACCGCGCCCTTACGTTTGCCACCCTGGTTTACTGCGACGGCTGTGTCGTTTACAACTTTAAGGAAGGGCACCACACCTTGGCTTTCGCCGTTGGTACCTTTAATATGACTACGCATGGCGCGGACCGGCGTCCAGTCGTTACCTAAGCCGCCAGCATATTTGGCGAGTAAAGCATTTTCTTTGATGGCTTCGTAAATACCATCAAGATCATCAGACACGGTTGACAAGTAGCATGATGACAACTGTGAATGCGTGGTACCCGAATTAAACAGGGTGGGGGTTGAGCTCATGAAGTCAAATGAAGACATGATTTCGTAGAACTCAATCGCACGTGCTTCACGATCAATTTCTTTAAGTGCCAAACCCATGGCGACACGCATAAAAAACACTTGGGGCATTTCAATACGCTGACCGTTGATGTGCAGAAAGTATCGGTCATATAGGGTTTGTAAGCCGAGGTAATCGAACTGCAAGTCACGCTTGTCTTTGAGCGCTTGACCTAAACGTTTTAGGTCGTAGCGCGCCATTTCAGGGTTAAGTAAGCCCCCTTCGACACCGCGTTTAATGAGTTTGGGAAAATGAATAGCGTATTCAGTCGCCATTTCATGTTGTGGAATTTCAGCCGACAACACTTCTTTACGAATCGTGTGCAACAACAAACGAGCCGTTACTTTGCTGTAGGCGGGGTCTTTTTCAACTTGTGCACGGGCTGCCAAAATCGCTGATTTATACACTTCATCAACGGGAATACCATCGTATAAGTTTTTAAGGGTTTCTTTAAGAATCACTTCTGTACTAACAAAATCACCTAGGCCTTCACCTGCCGCTTCGATTGTTGCTTGCAGCTTTGCCAAGTCGAGCGGTTTACGTGAACCGTTTTCAGTGATGTGAATAACGGGCGATTCAATTTTGGCGTCAGCCCCAGACTGCGCACGCTCTTGGGCGCGCTCTTGAGAGCGACGTTCGCGGTACAGCACGTATGAACGAGCAACGTCATGTTCGCCTGAGCGCATGAGCGCTAATTCAACTGCATCTTGCACGTCTTCTATGTGGAAAGTGCCACCATTTGGGCGACCACGCACCATAGCGCTGACGACTTGTTGTGTGAGTTGCTCAACGATTTCACGCACGCGGGCTGAGGCAGCACCAGAGCCGCCATTGACTGCTAAAAAGGCTTTGGTCATGGCAATACCGATTTTGCCCGGTTCAAAAGGAACAACTGAACCATTACGGCGAATAATGCTGTATTGCGACCAAGACTGCTGCACAATAGGCTGGAATATTGCGCCGGGTATATTTTGTTGTGATACGGCTGACGAAAGGGGGGTGGTAACTTGCATAAAGGCTCCTGCTAGAAGGGGTCGCAGCAAAATGAGCAACCCCTGAAATGGCTAAATAAACACTACATGTTGTGTTTTATTTCTTTTCAACCACTAATTCTAGTGTCCTGAGCCATTAAGGTCAAACTTTCTTTTAAGTATTTTCCCTTACTTTTTAAACGATTAATTTATGTTTTATAGTGGCTTGACCTTAAGCGCCTTGCGGCATCAACTTATATGAAGAGCGAGCCTTGCTAGCACACGCTTTGAGCCCATAATCGTTAGAACAGCATCAATAGACGGTGTTTGGGTTGTACCCGCAACGGCCAAGCGAATCGGAATGGCCAGTTGTGGCATTTTTAGCCCATGATCGTTGAGCACCGTTTTAATGGTTTGACTGATCGTGCTGAGCGACCAATCAATGGTTGATAGCTTGTTGCTTAAGTCGCTAAGTGCTGCCAGGGCTTGAGGTGTCATATGTTGCGTGATGAGTGCTGAGTCAGGTGTGGCGGGTTCACCACAAAACAACATCGCTGCCTGAGCCAATTCAACGAGCGTGTCGCATCTATCTTTGAGTAAACCGACTGCTGCAACCATATCAACTTGATCAGGGTTGCCGCCTAAAGCCACCACACGAGGCGAAACAAGGCGAGCTAAATCGTGATTATCAGCCTGCTTAATGTAGTGATTGTTAACCCAATTTAATTTTTTAGGGTCCCATTGTGAAGGTGAACCTGATAAATGAGTTCTATCGAACCACTTAATAAAGGTCTCACGATCAAAAATTTCATCGTCACCATGGCTCCAGCCTAGGCGCGCTAAGTAGTTAATCATGGCTTCAGGTAAGTAACCCTGGGTGTCATATTCCATGACGCTTACTGAACCATGGCGTTTCGAAAGCTTTTCACCATCGGGGCCCAAAATCATGGGCACATGACCATACTCTGGCAACGGGGCATTTAACGCTTTCATAATATTGATTTGACGGGGTGTGTTGTTGACATGATCGTCACCCCTTAATACATGCGTAATGCCCATGTCTAAGTCATCAACCACCACACAAAAGTTGTATGTTGGGGTGCCATCAGGGCGCGCAATGATCAGGTCATCTAACTCTTCATTAGCAAAACTGATAGGGCCTTTTACAATATCGTGCCACGCGGTCACACCGTCAAGTGGCCCCTTGAAGCGCACCACGGGTTGACGATCGGCGGGCACAGCGGGCAACGTTTTGCCTAGCTCAGGGCGCCACGTGCCGTCATAACGCGGTTTTGTACCGTGAGCGCGGGCAGCTTCGCGCATGGCTTCAACTTCTTCGGGTGAGCTGTAACAAAGGTATGCAGAACCCGCGGCCAACATGTCTTGCACCACAGCACGGTATCGGTCCATACGCTGCATTTGATAAAACGGCCCCTCGTCAGGGTCTAAGCCTAGCCAAGCCATGCCATCAAGAATGCCCTTTACCGCCTTGGGTGTTGAGCGAACCAAGTCGGTGTCTTCGACTCTTAAAATAAAAGTACCCCCCGCATGACGCGCAAAGGCCCAAGCAAACAAAGCGGTTCGAGCGCCACCCAGATGTAAAAACCCAGTGGGTGAAGGAGCAAAACGGGTGCGAACAGGGCGATTAGTTTGGGTCATAGATTGAATTTTAATGTCAACAGGTAAAGTTATAAACGAGCATTGTTGCATTGCAACAAAATTTTGTTAAGATGAACAGAGGTGAATAAATATTAGATACGATGAATAAGGCTGAATAAAGATGAACAAAGACGAGTAAAGGTAAGTTAAACCAAGTAAAGACGAGTAAAGGAAATAAAGTTGAACGACGTTAAATGCACTCAATTTATATTTTTTTAAATACGCCGCTATTTTAGAGCCTGATCACAAATTTTCGTTCTGAGCGCGTATTAACCCGAAAGGCCTCTTATGTTGCGTCATACCCTCGACCCCTTGTTTGAGCCTACCAGTTTACTGATTGTCAGTGATCGGCCCTTACCGCTTTTTGAAAATATACCGCCTGTTATGGCGGCTCGCACAACGCGGGTTGATTGCCCCCCTGGTTTGTGGCGCCCATTGCCCAAAAAACTCAATGGCCTTGTTCAGGGTGAGCGGGTCGACTTGGTGGTGGTTTGCATGCCGCCATTGCTATTACAGCGCACGCTTTTTAACTTGGTGCGTGTCAGACCCCGAGCCGTCATATTGATGGCGCACGATGCGGTTGACCCGTCACCCGATCGAACGCGTGAATTATGTGCGCTATGGGCTCAAAAATATAAAGTTGCACTATTAGGACCTTATTCATTTGGTCTGCAGCGCCCCCACTTAGGTTTAAACCTCAGCCAACACCCTGTTTTAGCGCGTAGCGGTCGTGCCGCGCTTATTGCACAATCTCGCACCATCATGGCTTCAGTGATGGACTGGGCTGACGATGCCCATATTGGCTTTTCAGCCGTGGTGGCAATTAGTGATGAGGCCTTCACTAGCTTGCCTGAAGTGCTTGACTACTTAGCCAGTGACCCGCGCACCGACAGTATTGCTCTATATATAGATGAAACGGGGTATAGCCGCGAATTTATGAGCGCCTTGCGCGCTGCCGCCAGTGTTAAGCCGGTTGTGGTGTTGAAGTCAGGTGCTACCCTCGATACTGAGCAAGCCAACGCTGCGTTTGATGCAGCACTTAGACGAGCTGGGGCTGTACGAGTTCGCTACTACATTCAATTGTTTGCTGCACTGAAAGTATTTACCCATAGCCATCGACCCAAAGGCCCTCGTATGGCCGTGATCTCAAACGGAGAAGGCCCTGCACGACTAGCGTTAGACATGAGCAATAGTAAGGGCCCCGTGGTCAAGGCAGAATTAACTGCAGCAACTCGGCGGCGTTTAGGTAAATTACTCGAGCCGGGTGCCAGAGCGTTAAACCCGATTGTGACGCACTCGCCCTTGATGCCCTCAATGATGACTGAAATGATTGATTACGTGACACAAGATAGCGGTGTTGACGGCGTTTTACTGGTTTTTGCGCCAGATGCGCGTACAGATTTTTATGCCCTGACTGATGAGCTCATCAACACCATTAAGCGATCAACTAAACCGGTTTTACCGTGCTTTATTGGCGAAGCCAGTATGCGCCCGATTCGTCGACTTTTAGACGATGTGGGTACACCGGCCTTTAGAACACCTGAATCAGCAGCCAATGCGTTTGGTGTGTTGGCAAGCTATCACTATAACCAGCAGTTGTTGCTGCAAATTCAACCGGCTGAGCCTAATTATGCGACACCCAGAGTAATAGATGCCCGTGAGTTGATTGCACAGTCTTATGCAAACGGTCAAACCACGTTGGGAACAAAACAAGCACTCGTTTTGTTTGAAAAATTCAATTTAATTTTTAACGATACGCTCGAAAATGACCTGTCTCAAAGCAATATGGTGTCAGAAATAAAAGAAACGCCAATCGCTTACCGTATTTCAGTGGTACGCGACAAACGTTTTGGGCCCGTCATTCGGTTTTCGGCGGGCGGTGTGATGGGTTCATTGGCACCGCTTGATGATGGCGTAGATTTAGCCCCATTGAATTTATTTTTATCAAATCGCTTGGTTAAACGCAGCCAAATATGGCAACGACTAGGTCGACATGCGGTTTCGCCCGCCGCGTTTAGTGACTTATTAAACATGCTTGAATGGGTGTCAGATTTAGTGAGCGAATGTGCCGAGGTAGGCACCGTCACAATTGATCCGCTTGAGCTCCATGGTGAAGCATGGTTTGCGCGGCGTGCCGAAATCAAGCTCATTGAGCCTGAACATCTTAGGCACTTGCACACAGTTGGCTATAACCACATGGCCATTCACCCCTACCCAAGACGCTGGGTGCAACGATTAGTATTGAAAGACGGCACCGGTTGTTTGATTCGACCCATTCAACCTGACGATGCCAGTGCCTTACAAATATTTGTGCGTGGTCTGTCTGACGAAGCAAGATACATGCGCTTTGTGTCGTTGATGCGTGAACTGACACCCAAAATGTTGGCGCGTTACACCTTAATTGACTATCACCGTGAGTTGGCTTTGATTGCAACCGTGCCACAAACTAATGAGCATGGTCAAAGCGTTAATATGATTGTTGGTTTAGCGCACTACTTACGAAATCGCGATGGCCGTACTGCAGAGTACGCTTTGGTGGTGGCTGATGACTGGCAAGGTCGGGGCCTAGGCCGTCAATTAATGAGTCGTCTGATTGACGCGGCGCGAGATCAAGGCCTAGAGCTGATTGAAGGCCTAGTTATTGGCAGCAACCGACCCATGCGTAACTTGATGCAAACATTTGGTATGGTCGACGATGTTGACGCAGAAGACGCGTCAATGCGCCGAATTTGGATCGCTTTAAACGCACCAGCAGATGAAATGTAGTGGTTTGTTCATTTCAAGCTGACGAATATGAAGATCGATATATTGCACTTGCTGTGTTAAACCACTATTTTTAAAAACCCCTTGCAGCAGGTTCAACCTAGGTGATGTGAATTCAAAGCTTCATAATGGTCTGTTTTAAAAAATCTGAAATGTCTCTTATTTCCTCTGGGCAAACGCTATGTGGCATAGGGTATGCGTGCCAACTGACGTGGTATTGATGCGATAAAAATAAATCTCGCGCAGTGGTGCCGCGATCAAACGTCACGACGGGGTCAAACGTGCCATGCGCTAAAAAGATTGGGGTTGCACGGTTGGCTTCTGACCAGCCCTGTGCCGCTTGATCGGCCAGTGGTAAATAACCCGACAAAGCAATCAAGCCAGCCAAGGTTTCTGTGTAACGCAAACCAATATGCAGTGTCATCGCACTACCCTGCGAAAAACCTGCCAGCACAATATTCTGAGTGGGCACACCGCGGCTATTTTCACGTTCAATTAAAGCAATAATTGATTGCTCAGAGGCATAAATACCGTGTTCGTCTTCAGCATGAATTAACGTAGGTACGCGAATGTCATACCAAGCCCGCATCGACATGCCGCCATTAATGGTGATGGGCTTAACCGGCGCGTGAGGAAAAATGAACCGTACCGCTTTTGATTTAGGTATGCCTAACTCGGGCACAATGCCCGCAAAATCGTGACCATCAGCACCTAAGCCGTGCAACCAAATCACGCTATGAGTTGGGTTGGTGGCCGTTTCAATTTCAAGGCATTCAAGTAAAGGTGTCGTCATGATGAGCTCAGCAAAAGTTAATCATTATCGGGTTCAGACGGGCTATCAGACGGCTTTGGAACCGACTTGAGGGTTTGAAAAAGCGCCCGAAAGTTTTTACGCTGTGGTTCTTGACCGGGTAATAACGACGTGTTGGCCACTTGCTCGCGTCGTGCTGCCCGTATTTGAGAGCGAATTGATTGCACATCAACGCCAGGGTTTTGTGACAACCATTCGGTGAGCGCCTCGTCACTGCCGAGCAGACGTTCGCGTAACGTTTCAAGCCGGTGCATAGCGCGGGTGTCTTCAACCGAACCGTTAGCCCACGTTTCAAGTTGTTGCCGAATCAATTCAGCGGGGGCGTCTCGCATCAGTTTGCCCACGAAATGAATCTGGCGACGGCGGCCTTCACGACTGGTGGTCTTTTGCGCCAGCAATACGGCATCTTCAAGCCGCTCTGAAAGGGGGAGTTGTTTGACTTGATCTCGACTGAGCTCAACCACCGCTTTGCCCAAATCAAGCAAGTCGTGCATGTCACGCTTGACTTGAGATTTGCTTGGGCCGTCGTAAATGGGTTTATCTGAATCGTCTTGGGGCATATTTTTAGGGTTTTGTATGGTCATAGGTCGCACTCGGGCTGCTAGAACGCTATCATAAGCGTCATTGACATTGGAACATCATGAGTAAACATCTTCCCGTACTGCCAATTAAAGAAAATCGCACTCAATTTGAATCGTTAGTGTCGCATGCTATTGATTATGCCAAAAGTTTAGGCGCAACTGATTCAGTTGCTGAAGTGTCTGAAGGGCAAGGTTTATCGGTTAATGTGCGCAAAGGTAAGCTTGAAACGGTTGAGCAAACCCGCGACCGCTCATTGTCGGTCACTGTGTTTGCAGGCCAACGCCGTGGCTCTGCCAGCACCTCTGATTTTAGCGAAACCGCCCTTAAACAAACAGTCGAAGCCGCCTGGCACATTGCCCGGTTCACGGCCGAAGACCCCGCTGCGGGCCTGCCTGACCCTGCAAACTTGTACACTGGCGGCCCCGATAAGTTGTCGCTGCATCACCCTTGGTTAATTGGGGTGGCTGATGCGACCAAAATGGCAATTGCCGCTGAACAAGCGGCGCGAGACGTCGATCGACGTATTACCAATACAGAGGGTGCTGCAGTTGATACCCACGAAGGCCACTTTACGATGGCCAATTCGCGTGGTTTTTTAAATGGTTTTGCCTATACCCGACACGGCTTGTCTGTTTCGCCGATCGCAGGGCGTGGCAATGGCATGCAACGCGACTACTGGTACACCAGCGACCGTAACGCCAAGAACTTGGCCAAGCCCGAGGCCGTGGGCCAATACGCCGCACACCGCGCCTTAGCGCGTTTAAATGCCCGTCGTCTGTCAACCCGACATGCCCCCGTATTGTTCGAAGCCCCCTTGGCGTTAGGCATTCTGGGGGCATTAACCCAAGCCGTTAGTGGTGGCGCGTTATACCGAAAATCAACTTTTTTAGTTGATAGCTTGGGTAAGACCATATTTCCGTCACACATTCAAATACACGAAGACCCTTTCATACCGGGTGCCATGGGCAGTTCAATGTTTGACGATGAAGGGGTGCAAACGCACGCTCGTGATGTCGTGCGTGACGGCGTTTTGCAGGGGTATTTTTTATCAACCTACACCGCTAAAAAACTGGGTATGCAGACAACCGGCAATGCGGGTGGCTCGCACAACCTTCATATGACCTCGACCGAAACCGAGAAAAAAGATAGTTTTAAAGCCATGCTTAAAAAATTGGGTACGGGTTTATTGGTTACTGAACTCATTGGCCAAGGCGTTAACTACATCACCGGCGATTATTCACGTGGTGCTTTTGGCTACTGGGTTGAGGGCGGCAAAATTCAGTACCCCGTTGAAGAAATTACGATTGCAGGTAATTTAAAAGACATGTTTACCCAAATTGTAGCCATTGGCCATGACGAATTAACCCGCGGCAGCAAAACAACCGGTTCAATTTTGATTGAAAACATGGCTATTGCGGGCACTTAAGCGGGCAAATACAGGGGTTTTGTAGTAGAATCACTGGTTCCCTAGGGTGAAAAGTGGGCACGGGCGACATAAAACGTTTTGGCCTCGCTTATCAAACAGGGCGGTAAAGATTGTCTTTACCGGTATTTATCAGGAATTCCTCTCATGAAGACCTTTGTGGCCAAGCCGCTAGAAGTCAAACGTGACTGGTACGTGATTGATGCAAAAGGCAAAGTTCTCGGTCGTGTGGCCAGCGAAGTCGCACGCCGTCTGCGCGGCAAGCATAAGCCAGAATTTACGCCTCACGTTGATACAGGCGATTACATCGTCATTATCAACGCTGCAAATATCGTTGTAACCGGTAACAAAGCAAACGATAAGAAATATTATCGTCACTCGACCTACCCCGGTGGTATCACCGAGACGAACTTCGTCAAGATGCAAGAACGGCACCCAGGCCGCGCATTCCAAAAAGCTGTTAAGGGCATGTTGCCTAATGGCCCATTGGGTTACGCGATGATCAAAAAGCTGAAGATCTACGCGGGTGCAGAGCACCCACATAGCGCTCAACAGCCACAGCCGCTCGACATCTAAGGAAGCTCGCCATGATCGGTAATTGGAACTATGGCACCGGCCGCCGCAAAACTTCGGTAGCACGTGTGTTTATCAAAAAAGGTTCGGGTAAAATTGTTGTGAACGGTAAACCCGTTGACGATTACTTCGCTCGCGAAACAGGCCGCATGATTGTGCGCCAACCCCTTGACCTAACAAGTCACCTCACGTCGTTTGACATTAAAGTCAACGTACATGGTGGTGGTGAAACAGGCCAAGCCGGCGCGATTCGTCACGGTATTACGCGCGCATTGATTGATTACGATGCCACGTTGAAACCTGCCTTGTCTAAAGCGGGCTTCGTCACGCGTGATGCGCGTGAAGTTGAACGTAAAAAAGTTGGTTTCCACAAAGCACGTCGCCGTAAACAGTTCAGCAAGCGTTAATTTTTCAACGCATCTGTTCTGCAAAAAAGGTCACCGTGTGTGGCCTTTTTTGTATGTATTGTTTCTGTCTCAGTTAAAGTCGTATGGTAAGCAGGTTATAAATAGAGGGTCAATTGCTACCTGATTGCTGTCAGAAATAGAGGGTCAATTGCGGCTTGAGTGCTGTCTAAACACATCAAGTGTGTTTGCTTATGATGAACGATTAAAGGTGATCGGTATGACAAATACATCTTCTAGAAAAATTAAAGTCGGCATCGTTGGTGGTACGGGTTACACCGGCGTTGAGTTGCTTCGTTTATTAGCTCAGCACCCCAATGCTGAGTTGACCGCTATTACCTCGCGTAAAGAAGACGGCATGCCGGTGGCACAGATGTTTCCAAATCTCAGGGGTGCCGTTGACCTGGCTTTTTCTACACCGGAAAAAGCACCACTCAGCCATTGTGACGTCGTATTTTTTGCAACCCCACACGGCGTGGCCATGAGTCAAGCCCCAGGCTTATTAGCGGAAGGCGTTAAAGTCATTGATTTGGCTGCTGATTTTCGTTTGCAAGATATAGGCGAATTTGAAAAATGGTACGGTATGTTGCACACGTGCCCAAACATCTTAGCCGAGTCAGTTTATGGTTTAGTTGAATTAAATCGAGACCGTATTGCACAAGCCCGCGTGATCGGTAACCCAGGGTGTTACCCCACTACCGTCATATTGGGTCTGGCCCCCTTATTTAGTGGTGAACATCTAATTGATGTGACCGACATCATTGCTGATGCTAAGTCTGGCGTCAGCGGGGCAGGGCGTAAGGCTGAAGTGGCCACTTTGTTTGCTGAGGCCAGTGACAACTTTAAAGCGTATGGTTTGTCTGGCCATCGCCATCACCCTGAAATCACTGCTCAACTGACTGAGTTGGCGGGGCAGCCAGTGGGGTTGACCTTTGTGCCGCATTTGGTCCCTATGATTCGCGGTATGTTCACAACGATGTATGTGAATATTTTGCCTAAGGCGCTCAATACTGACTTTCAAGGGCTCTACGAAACCCACTACCGCGACGATACCTTTGTTGACGTTATGCCATCTGGCAGCCAACCAGAAACACGGTCTGTGCGGGCTTCTAATACTTTACGTATTGCCTTACATCGCCCTGCTGGGGGTAAGCGTTTAATTATTACTGTTGTGCAAGACAATTTGGTTAAAGGTGCGTCGGGTCAAGCGGTTCAAAATATGAATGTCATGTTTGGTTTGCCCGAAAGTACCGGCTTAACGCAGATTGCCATCTTGCCCTAAGGGTTTAAGGTGTTAAAAATTGATTTTTCGGCTATATTTAACCTAATAACTCGGGTATAAAACCAAGTCTGGTTCAGCCCTACGGAGCACTATCATGAGCACTGCCCAAACAGTAGACTTACAAGTCCCCCCCACACCGATTCTTTTTACAGATTCGGCTGCAACAAAAGTAAAAGATTTGTTGATTGACGAAGGTAACCCCAATCTAAAGTTGCGCGTGTTTGTGCAAGGTGGTGGGTGTTCGGGTTTTCAGTATGGCTTCACGTTTGATGAAGATATTAACGAAGACGACACTGCACTTGAAAAAAATGGTGTTCAACTGTTGGTTGATCCCATGAGTTTTCAGTACTTGGTCGGCGCAGAAATTGACTACAAAGAAGACTTAGAGGGTGCGCAGTTTGTCATACGTAACCCTAACGCTTCAACCACCTGTGGTTGTGGGTCGTCATTTTCGGTTTAATGACTCAAACGAAGTGATGTAGCCTTAAACAGGCCAGTATGCACCGAGCACCCGGGCGCCTAAAGCGCCCGTTGCTTTGGGCTCGTTAGCGGGAACACGTTGAACGTGTGCCCACGCTAACCAAGCAAAGGCTGCCGCCTCAACATCTTGTGCAGGTATACCTAAAGAATCAGTTGTATTCATAACTGCTTGTGTTTCGCGCGCTATGTGGCGCATCATTGAATTGTTGAAAGCGCCACCACCACACACATAAATAGGCCAACCGTGTGCCCCTAAGGCATCTATTGCTAGGGCAACTGTGCGTGCAGTCAGGCATTGCAACGTGGCCTGCACATCGATTGCGTCGAGAGTAGAAAAATTAGTTTTTTTAAAGTTTACGAGCTGTTTGTTTAGCCACGATACGTTAAATAAATCACGACCAGTCGATTTAGGAAAAGGCTTTTTAAACCAAGGTTCGTCTGCAATTAACAATGCTAAAAGCGCCTCATTCACGTGACCTTTCGCGCCCCATTGGCCACCGTTGTCAAAAGATTGACCTGTGTGCAGTTTGGCCCAGTTATCTATCAACATATTGGCAGGGCCACTGTCGCTACCGCGAGGTGCATGCCCAGGTTCCAAAACGCTGAGGTTGGCAATACCCCCTAAATTTAATATAACGCGTGGTGTATTTGAGCTAAAAACATGTTGGTGAAAAGCAGGTACAAGGGGGGCGCCTTGGCCGCCCGCCGCAATATCGCGACTTCTAAAGTCACTGATCACCGCAATACCTGACAGCTCAACCAGTGTGGCAGGCGCGTTAATTTGGCAAGTGAACCCCAGGTCAGGTGCGTGCCTAACGGTTTGACCATGTGCACCAATCGCTTGAATATGTTTGGAGGAATAGCCCGTCTTGAGAAGCAGCATTTTGACTGCTTGCGCATACACTTGAGCCAAGCCTAACCCTGCTAAAGACATACGGTTTAATTCGTCATGTGCAGGGGCTTGTAATGCCCACAAAGCGTCTTTGAGGTCGGCTCGAAAAGGCTCGCCGTGGCGACCTAGTAATTTCAGATTTGCTGGGTTTTGACAATCGATTAAAACGGCATCAACACCATCTAGACTGGTGCCTGACATTAAGCCGATGAACAATTGATCTGACATATTGACCTAGACGGCTTATATACTGTATTTCGTAGTTAGACTTCAGACCGATATGGCCTACACTTCAAATCGCGTTGCATGACCCGTAAACGATGCTGACAGACTAGCGGCTGGCCACGTTCATTAAGTCGGGCACTGCGCTTTGCAGGGCCGCTAACTTTTCAAGTTGTAGTTGTAAACCACCCGCTTCTTTAAAAAAGGCAACTTGCTCTGAGCCTTTGAGGGGTTCAGCAACAGGTAATGAGGCAGACAAGGGGTTCACAGGGCGACCTGCAATACGCATTTCATAATGTAAATGGGCGCCCGTTGACCAACCCGTTGTGCCCACATAACCAATGACATCGCCCTGAGAAATGCGATCGCCTTTCTTAAGACCTTGAGCAAAACGACTTTGGTGCGCAAATAGGGTGGTGATGTTATTACCATGACGCAAAATGATGACTTTGCCATAACCGTTCTGCCAGCCTGCAAAATCAACTGTACCGTCGGCTGTGGCCATAATAGGGGTGCCTGTTGGGGCTGCGAAATCGACCCCAGCATGTTGACGCCACTCTTTGTGTATGGGGTGGTTACGCATACCAAAGGTCGAGCTGACCCTTGAAAACTTGATGGCGCTACGTAAAAAAGTACCACGTAAACTTGAACCATTTTTATCGTAATAGCTACCCGTTACGCCGTTTACGCTAAACCATGTGGCGTTAAACGCAACCCCTTTATTGACGAACTCGACCGCCAAGACGCGGCCTGCGCCAGCTGGGCGACCACGGTGCGTGCGAGTTTCGTAGATGACCCTGAACTGATCGCCGCGACGCATGTCACGTGCAAAATCAATTTTTCCACCTAAAATTTCAGCAATTTGCGAGGTAATTGCATCGGGCACACCCGCTAAATCAGTGGCTGCAAATAAAGAGCTTTCAATCGTACCGACTGCTACTTGGGTTTGTGTTTCAGTGCTTTCAGTGGCTTCGCGCGCTTCGAATTCGTTGGTGGCATCTTTTGAGATTTCTAGGTAGCGCGTTACCGAGGTACCTTTTTGCTCTTCACCGGGGGTATGGTAGTAGCGAACCCACAGCATACCGCCATTATGATCAAGGGCTGCTACAACCGTGCGCCCTAGAAAAAGCTTATGCGCTGACAATGCTTGTTTATTTTGTGAAATAAAATTGATAAGACCCGGTTCACTTAAAGACAGGCGACCCATAATCGAACTCAACGTGTCGCCAGAACGAACACGGGTTTCAGAAATATAGGGTTGGTTAATATGTGAATCTATATCGCTAAAGTCATGAGCGATATTTGTTTCGTTAACGTATTCATGAGCCAATGCAACGTTGATAGGGTGGTTTAAAACGTCAACAACCAATTTTTGGGTGGGTTGAATTAAATCGTTTTGTTCGTTGCTAACTGTGGCTATAGCTGCTGCACCTGCAAATAGGCCAATAGCTAAAATAGAAAATGAAATCTTTAAAATAGGCTTAGAGCGTTTTTGCATCTTTCGGACAACCTCACGCATTGATTAAATAAAGCGGTTAGTACTTAAATGCATGAACATGCACGAAAAAACCACTAACCACATAACACAAGCAAGAAAGCAACTGGCCGAAAGCCCGATCGCAAATACTGAATGCTTTAGGTGATAAGCTTGAGATCTTAACGTATTTGTACGAATTGTGACGATTTTAAGAACGCTATTTACAAAATTGTACAAATTATTCCAATATTTAGCATTTTTTATTAGCGTAAACCCTAATGAACGTTCCTCCCCCTGCCCCCACTTTTTTGCCGATCTCAGAGGCTGTTAGCAAAGCACTTGAGGCTGTCAAACGCGGTTGTGATGAGTTGTTGGTTGAGGCTGAGTTTGCTCAAAAACTGGCCCGTAGTGAGGCAAGTGGGGTACCCCTGCGCGTTAAGTTGGGTTTAGACCCGACTGCACCTGACATTCATTTAGGCCACACGGTAGTGCTTAATAAATTGCGCCAATTACAAGATATGGGCCATACCGTCATATTTTTAATTGGTGACTTTACAGCCATGATCGGTGACCCATCGGGTCGCAATGCCACGCGGCCAGCCTTGTTGCCCGAGCAAATCAAGCTTAATGCTCAAACCTATTATGAGCAAGCCAGTAAAGTTTTAAACCCCGATAAAACCGAGGTGCGCTTTAACTCTGAGTGGTGTGACCCATTGGGTGCGCGGGGCATTATTCAGTTGGCGTCACGTTATACCGTCGCCCGCATGATGGAACGCGAAGACTTTACCCAGCGTTTCAAAAAAGGCGTACCCATTTCAGTACATGAGTTTTTATACCCCCTCATGCAGGGTTATGACTCAGTTGCATTAAAATCTGACTTAGAGTTAGGTGGCACCGACCAAAAATTTAATTTGCTGGTTGGGCGCGAATTACAAAAAGAATACGGTCAAGCCCCTCAGTGCATTTTGACCATGCCGCTATTAGAGGGTACAGATGGCGTCGATAAAATGTCGAAGTCAAAAGGTAACTATATAGGGGTCGATGAATCGTCGACTGAAATGTTCGGCAAAATCATGTCTATTTCCGACTCGCTTATGTGGAAATACTATGAGTTGCTATCGTTTAGGCACATGATAGACATCAAAGTATTGCGGGCAGAAATAGAAGCGGGGCGAAACCCTCGCGATGCCAAAGTGCTATTAGCCCAAGAAATTGTGGCGCGCTTCCATAGTCAAGTTGCTGCAGAGCAGGCCTTGGCAGAATTCGAGGCACGTTTTCGTGATGGTGCCGTGCCTGAAAACATGCCTGAGGTACACGTTGTAAGTGATGGTACAGCCATAGGTTTGATTAAGCTGCTACGTGAAGTCGGTTTGGTTACATCAGGTACTGAAGCGCAGCGCAATATAGAACAGGGCGGCGTGAAAGTTGACGGTCAGCGAGTTGATGACAAAGCTTTGGCGCTCGCACCCGGTCAGTACGTGGTTCAAGTGGGCAAACGCAAGTTTGCTCGTGTTACCGTGAGTTGATTGCTGCAGACCTCTGCAGCCAGGAGGCAATATGAAATTATCCAGCTTATCGTTCGTAGACCAGGGCGTTATTCCCGAAGAGTTTGCTTTTGGCAAAATCGATTTAGTTCAACATGTCGAGTTATCGGAGAACATCAACCCACAGTTCAGCTGGGACGACGTACCGACAGGCACTCAATCTTTTGCCCTGATTTGCCATGACCCCGACGTGCCAAGCAAAGGCGATGACGTTAACCAAGAAGGCCGCACTGTTCCCGCTGATTTACCGCGGGTCGACTTTTTTCATTGGGTTTTAGTCGATTTGCCGCCACATCAACGAGAAATTAGCGAAGGCGAATGGGCAACGGGCGTTGTACCGCGAGGTAAGGGTGGCCCTCTGGCGCCCAACGACACGAGGCAAGGTATCAATAGTTATACCGATTGGTTCGCTCATGATAACGACATGCGCGGTGAATACTTCGGTTATGACGGCCCTTGCCCCCCTTGGAACGATTCGATTGTGCACCATTATGTGTTTACGTTATATGCCTTAGATGTAGCAAAACTATCCATTGAGGGTAAATTTGGCGGGCCTGAGGCTTTTCTAGCCATGCAAGACCATGTGTTGGCACAAGCATCTATTACGGGTACTTATACACTTAACCCAGATTTAGCCCCCCAACAAGTCGGTTAAAACGCTGGTTGGCGTTACAATAAATGCCCAGCCAAACTGGGCATTTATTTTTTCTGTGTGTGGCCTTCTCCACTGACTTTTTTTCGAGATTATCTATGTTCGATCGCACTTTGACCCTAGACCGTGTTGACCCCGATGTTTGGCATGTCATTCAACAAGAAGACAAACGTCAAGAACAACACATTGAGCTTATTGCTTCTGAAAACTACGCCAGCCCTGCCGTGATGCAGGCACAAGGTACACAATTAACCAATAAGTATGCCGAAGGCTACCCCGGCAAGCGCTACTACGGTGGTTGTGAGTACGTTGACGTGGTTGAAAAGCTAGCTATTGACCGCTTGCGCGAATTGTTCGGCGCCGAGGCAGCTAACGTGCAACCTAACTCGGGTTCGCAAGCAAACCAAGCGGTCTATTTAGCAGTACTTAAACCGGGCGACACGGTTTTGGGTATGAGTTTGGCTGATGGCGGTCACTTAACGCATGGTGCTTCAGTGAACGCCTCTGGCAAGCTTTATCGTTTTTTGCAGTATGGTCTTGATGCCAACGAAGTGATTGATTACGACAAAATCGAAGCGTTAGCCAAAGCCGAAAAGCCAAAATTAATTGTAGCGGGGGCGTCTGCCTATTCCTTAAAAATTGATTTTGAACGCTTTGCACGCATTGCGCACGACAACGGCGCGTTGTTGTTAGTTGATGCCGCTCACTATTCGGGTTTGATTGCGGGTGGCGCTTACCCCAACCCTGTGCCCTATGCTGATTTTGTGACGTCTACTACCCACAAGTCATTGCGTGGCCCACGGGGTGGCGTCATTATGATGAAAGCTGAATACGAAAAAATCATTAATTCGGCGATTTTCCCTGGCATTCAAGGTGGGCCGTTAATGCACGTGATCGCGGCTAAGGCTGTGGCCTTTAAAGAGGCTTTACAACCTGAATTTAAAGCCTACGCAGCACAAGTGGTGCGAAATGCCCAAGTTATGGCACAAACGTTAGTAACGCGTGGTTTACGTATTGTGTCGGGTCGCACTGAAAGCCATGTCATGTTGGTTGATCTGCGTGCCAAGGGTATTACCGGTAAAGTGGCTGAAGAAGCGTTGGGTCTAGCCCATATTACGGTCAATAAAAATGCCATTCCGAATGACCCTGAAAAGCCCTTTGTTACCAGTGGTGTGCGTTTAGGTACGCCTGCTATGACAACACGTGGTTTTAATGAAACGCAAGCCGAACAAACCGCTCATTTAATTGCCGACGTGCTAGATAACCCACTTGATGAAGCCAATATTAATGCAGTGCGCGCGCGCGTTCATGCATTGACACAAGCGTTTCCTGTTTATGGTTAAGGCGTCAGTGAAAGCAAAAATAAAAGCAGATTTAAAATTGAAGTTGAACTTGAACGTGTCTGTTAAGGTTTAGCGTCTCTCATGAAATGCCCATTTTGCGGCCATCTTGAAACGGCTGTCATCGACTCTCGTGTTGGCGACGAGGGCGATCTTATTCGTCGTCGTCGTCGCTGCGAGTCGTGTGATAAACGCTTCACCACGTTTGAACGTAGCGAACTGATGATGCCTGCAGTGGTTAAGCGAAATGGAAGTCGTCATGATTTTGCGGTTGAAAAGCTGCGCGCCAGTCTCGCATTAGCGTTGCGTAAACGCCCCGTTAGTACTGAACAAATCGACCAAGCGGTTCATCGCATAGAAGAAAATATTCTGGTGCGAGGTGACCGTGAAATCACAACGGAACAAATCGGCGCCCTGGTGATGGCTGAATTGCATATGCTTGATAAAGTCGCTTATGTGCGCTTTGCTTCGGTCTATAAAAGTTTTGAAGACATTGGCGAGTTTGTAAAGGCCATCAAAGAAATGCAAGGCCCTTTGCCATCGCGCAAAGGTTAGCGGTAATGGTGAAAACTATTTCAAACGCGTCTTATGCAAACGCTGATCAAGACGTTTACTTTATGCGTCAAGCTTTGACGCTGGCTGAGTCTGCCCTTTATGTGCCCTCACCCAACCCTCGCGTCGGTTGCCTTATTGTGCGTGACGGCCAGGTGTTGGGGCGCGGTGCAACCTTGGCGGTGGGTCAAGCCCATGCTGAAGTGGTTGCCCTAGAAAACGTGATCAGCCAGGGTGGCACCACTTTAGGCGCTACCATTTATATATCGCTCGAGCCGTGTAGCCATCACGGTAAAACCCCCCCTTGTGTTGACGCCATTATTTTGGCGAAACCGGCACGCGTGGTGTTTGCTCATTTTGACCCCAACCCAAAGGTGGCTGGGCGCGGTATGCGTGCTTTACGTGAAGCGGGTATTGACGTGACCATCGGCGTTCTAGCCGACGAAGCCTTGGCATTGAACCCCGGTTTTGTATCGCGCATGACGCGCGGCGTACCTTACGTTTGGCTCAAAATTGCGGCTTCACTTGATTCACAAACTGCGTTGGCTAATGGTGAATCACAATGGATCACGCAACAACCTGCACGAGACGATGGCCACCATTGGCGCGCGCGCAGTTGTATGGTGATGACGGGTATTGGCACCATTAAAACTGACAACCCCATGATGAATGTTCGGGCGGTATCAACGAAACGGCAACCTAAATTAGCCATTGTTGACCCTCGCTTTGAAGTCTTAGAAACGGCTAGGGTGTTTGCGGGTTTGCAAGACCAACCGGCGCGGTCAATTGTTATTTTTGTCGCCAGTGACCCCACATTACAACCTGAAAAATTTCAAAACCTAACTCAGCAAGGCGTTGAAATTATTCGTGTTGCCGATACCAAGCCACCCTACCGAATTGATATTGACGCAATGATGCGTTGGTTAGGTGCACACGAAATTAACGAGTTGCATGTTGAAGCCGGTGCAGGGTTAAATGGTGCGATTTGGCAGGCAGGTTTGGTTGACGAGCTTTTACTTTACTTAGCCCCCAGCTTTTTAGGTTTAGGTAAACCCATGCTTGATATGCCTGGTATCGATACGCTTGATCAAGCCACACGTTTAATTTTTGCGGAAGTGGCGCCTATTGGTGGCGACATTCGTGTTCGCGCCCGTCATGCTGAACGTTGGGAAGCCCTGCGCGCGAGTCTGCATTTGATTGACGCGCATTGATCAGGCATGTTTTAGACGTCAATTGAATGCGTCGAGAGTGAATCAAAGTAAGAGCATTCAGGCGTCTTAGTTCGTATTAATTAACGAATAACGAATAACGAATAACGAATAACGAATAA
>JBDNHM010000186.1:0-23880 GCA_041688825.1 Burkholderiaceae bacterium
GAAGTACTGATACGAAGTACTGATACGAAGTACTGATACGAAATACGAGTATGAAGTACTGGGGTGACTGACGGGGCTCGAACCCGCGACAACCGGAATCACAATCCGGGACTCTACCAACTGAGCTACAGCCACCAAAGAACGAAATATTAGCATGTTTGAGGGTACGTTTTGAACGCAATTGTTTCTACTACCAATGAAT
This sequence comes from Burkholderiaceae bacterium, assembly GCA_041688825.1. Classification (GTDB taxonomy): domain Bacteria; phylum Pseudomonadota; class Gammaproteobacteria; order Burkholderiales; family Burkholderiaceae_B; genus Algicoccus. The sequence continues at coordinate 203 of JBDNHM010000186.1, forward strand.
TTTTCTGGACATACTGGCCTCATATTGTCTTAATCGTCAGTATTGTCGCCAGTATTGCCGCTTCCGTGCATGCCGCCATGACCAAACAAGACGTGCGTGCTGCCATTGGTTGGGTGGCAATCATTCTGTTTTCACCATTATTTGGTGCGTTTTTTTATTTTGTTGCAGGTATTAACCGCATTCGTCGTGAACGCATCAAAGTCAAACGCAAAAAAAGTGAGCATTTAACTAACGGTGTGCAAGACGAAAATCTTGAAGCAAAGATCAAGTCTTCTTATGAAGTCTCTGATGTCTCTATATACGGTGCTCAGCACTTTAAACCCATGCACCAACTAGGCGATAAAGTTACGCTTTTTCCACTTGTTTCAGGTAATGCCATTCGCTTGTTAGATGGGGGTGATGAAACGTATCCGGCAATGATTCAAGCCATTAATAAGGCTCAGAAATCAATCGCCATGCAAAGCTACATTTTTGACCATGATCGAGCCGGTTTGGCTTTAGTGCAGGCTTTAAAAGAGGCTTGCGCGCGAGGGGTTGAGGTGCGTGTACTCATTGATTCGGTTGGTTCGCGTTATTCAAGACCACCCATCACATCAACTCTGTTGGCTGAGGGTATTAAAACGGCCTTGTTTATGACCACGTTTCCAGGGTTACGATTAGCGTACGCAAATTTGCGTAGCCATCGCAAACTACTTATTACAGATTGTCGCTATGCACTAACGGGTGGCATGAATGTGCGTGAAAGCTTTATGCGTGAATATGCCGGCGACAGCCTAACGCACGACACCCATTTTGCCGTTGAAGGGCCAATTGTTCATCAGCTTTTTGAAAGCTTTGTGCACGATTGGGAATTTACGACCAAAGAGCATCTGCAAGGCCCCGCTTGGCAGCTTGACCGTCTTGAATGGGCTCATGGTCAAGATATTCCCATACGCGCGGTGCGTTCTGGCCCAGATCGAATGTTGGGTTGTAATCAAAATATGTTGCTAGGTGTGTTGTCAGTTGCACAAAACCACGTTCGGCTACAGTCACCTTATTTTCTACCCGATATCACCTTAATTGAAGCCCTTAAAACGTCTGCACGGCGCGGTGTAACGGTTGATGTGGTGATTCCCGGAAACAACAATCTAAAACTTGTGGCTGCCGCTATGGATGCTCAGCTCGACCAGATGATTGAAGCCGGGGTTAGAGTTTGGCGCAGTCAGGGTGCTTTTGATCACTCAAAACTGTGCACTGTTGACGGTGTTTGGTCTTATGTAGGCTCAACTAATGTTGATTCACGTAGTTTGCGGCTTAACTTTGAGCTTGATATTGAGGTCTACAACATGCCGCTTGCGCAACAGTTAACACAGCGTATTGACCACATTATTCAAGGCGCAGAACGTGTAACCATTAAAGCGTTGAAGTCACGGCCATTTCTTTGGCGTTTGCGCGACCGCATTGTATGGTTGGCCTCACCGTACCTATAAAAACGGGTGGCGCCCCCGGCGTGACTCGAACACGCAACCTCCCGCTTAGAAGGCGGGTGCTCTATCCAGTTGAGCTACGGAGACCATATGACAAACCGTAGTTTACCCAATCGCGTGATCTAACGTTTAAACTGACGAATATGACTCAAATTTTTACCGTTCACCCAGACAACCCGCAACCTCGAGTGATCAAACAGGTGGCAGAAATTCTTGCTGCCGGCGGCTTAGTTGCGGTACCAACCGACTCGGGCTATGCATTGGTTGCGCGCCTAGATGATCGCGATGCAGCCGACGCTTTACGAAAAAGTCGGGGTTTAGATCAGCGCCATCATTTAACGTTGATCTGCCGAGACTTATCTGAAATCAGTCATTTTGCCAAAGTCGACAACGCCCAGTACCGCATGCTCAAGCATGCCACCCCTGGCCCCTGGACATTTATTTTGCCAGCCTCTCGTGAAGTACCCAAGCGCTTATCGCACCCTTCGCGTAAAACCATTGGTATTCGGGTGCCGCCACACGTTGTCACGCAAGCGTTGTTAACTGAGATCGGTCAAGCACTGGTGTCTACGACACTGATTGCCCCAGGCGATGATAAGCCCATGGCAAACGCTGAAGAAATTTTGGCATCAATGGGGCATTCGATTCAAGCCATTATTGACGGTGGTGACTGCCCATGGGAACCTACCACGGTCATTGATTTGACGTCCAACGAGCCTATTGTTGTGCGACAGGGTCGCGGCAACTTAGCTGATATTGGTTTAGCTTAAAAGGAAATATCTTTCTCAATGAATGACCTGATTCAAACCATCGCAGTTTATGCGTTACCTGTTATTTTTGCCATTACCCTGCACGAGGCAGCACACGGTTATGTTGCTCGCATGTTTGGTGACCCCACCGCAACCCTAGCGGGTCGAGTCACCTTAAACCCCATTGCCCATATTGATATGGTTGGAACGGTACTGGTGCCATTGGGCATTTTACTGACCTCTAAGCTCATGGGTGGCCCACCTTTATTGTTTGGTTGGGCTAAGCCGGTGCCGGTTGACTTTAATAGGCTTAATAAACCTAAGCGCGATATGTTGTGGGTGGCATTGGCCGGCCCCGCTTCAAACTTATGGATGGCGATTATGTGGGCCTTAAGCGTGCGTTTAATGCTTGATGCTGGGGTGTTGCGCGATAGTTTTTGGTTTCAAATGGCTGTCATTGGCATTCAAATTAATTTAGTTTTGATGGCTTTAAATCTCTTTCCCTTGTTGCCCTTAGATGGCGGGCGCATTTTATACAGCCTCTTGCCGAGTCAATGGGCTATGCAGTACGGGCGCCTTGAGCCTTACGGCATGGCCATACTGATTGTTTTGCTTATTACGGGAAGTCTTTGGGTCATGATCGAACCCTTTATGATGTTGGGTCGATTTATTGTGCAATGGTTTATTTAGTTTATTCAGTAAATTTAGTTTAATTAGTTTATTGAGTTTATTTAGTTAAAATATTTGAATCTCAAACCAAAGTGTTTGTTATTTAATTTTTTGGGTTTTTTATGACTTCTACAAGCCTCACTCAACCAATGCCAAAATTTAAAGGCAGCATGGTTGCACTCATTACCCCCATGCACCCTGATGGGCAACTTGATTACGATGCCTACCGGGGCCTTATCGACTGGCACATCAAAGAGGGTACTGACGCGCTTGTGGTGGTTGGCACATCAGGCGAGTCGCCTACGGTTAATGTAGACGAACATGCTGAGCTGATACGTATTGCTGTGACGCATTCAGCGGGTCGTATACCGGTGATTGCGGGGGTAGGTGCCAACTCAACCCTTGAAGCAATTGAGTTAACTCAATATGCACAAAAGGCGGGCGCACAAGCTGGCCTGTCAGTCGTTCCTTATTACAACAAGCCTTCTCAAGAGGGTATGTACCAGCACTTTAAGGCGGTGCAAGAAGCCGTCGATTTGCCAACCTTGCTCTACAACGTGCCAGGCCGCACCGTCGCTGACCTTGACCAAGAAACCATTTTGCGCTTAGCTGCCATACCCGGTGTGATTGGCATTAAAGATGCCAGCGGTGATATTGGTCGCGTGTCAAGACTGATTGCGCGCAAACCCGCTACCTTTGACGTAATCAGTGGTGATGATACCACCGCTGCCGCCTTAATTTTATTAGGGGGTGTGGGCAATATTTCAGTGACAGCCAACATTGCGCCACGCGCTATGCATGAGCTGTGCGAGGCGGCACTAACAGTTAATATCGCCCGCGTTCGTGAAATTGACCAAAAATTATCAGTTCTGAATAAACTGTTATTTGTTGAGGGCAATCCGGTGCCTGTAAAATGGGCACTTGCAGAGATGGGGCGTATTCAACATGGTATGCGTTTGCCCCTTGTTACGTTAGGTGCTCAGCACCATGTTGCGCTTCGTGAAGCGCTTACAAAGGCAGGTATATTGTGAATCAAATCAGTACCCCATCAACGATACGTTTATTCATGACGTGCGGGTTTTTATCAGCCGTTATTCTGGTATCAGGTTGTTCGAGTTTAAAAGATACCCTTGGTGGGCAAAATTCGATTGACTATTCGTCAGTTAAACGCACCGACCCATTAAGTGTTCCACCAGATTTAACGCAAGCCGCAGCTGACCCCCGTTACCGTGCGCCAGCAACAGGTTCAACAACTTTCTCTCAGTTTCAGGCGCAAACTAAAGACGGCAAACCCGTAGCGGGTATGGGCCAGCCCCAGGTATTGCCTAGTTACCCCGACATGGAAGTTAAACGAGACGGTGATTTGCGGTGGTTAAACGTCAAATTGTCGCCCGACCAGCTGTACCCCAAAATTGTTGATTTTTGGGTTAATAACGGTTTTAGCCTAGCTGTTAACGACCCTAAAGCAGGCATCATGGTCACAAATTGGGCTGAAAATCGCGCCAAAATACCTGAGTCTTGGCTGCGTCAAGCGCTCGGTTCAGTTCTTGACACCATTTATGACAGTGGTACACGCGATAAATTTCGCACTATTATTGAGCGCGATGGCCAAAATACCACCGTATACATTTCACACCAACACATGAACGAGGTTCAGTACGGGGTTGATAAAACATCGGTGAAGTGGGAAAACGGTCGCGAAGACCCAGGTTTAAATGCCGCTATGTTGGCACGTTTGATGGTGGCTTTGGGTGAAGGGGTTGAAGACGCACGTAAGAAAATGGCACAAGCGCAGCTTGATGAACAAAAGCCGGCGGTTACCAACAATATCGGTGCCACCGCTACCCTTAGTATTGCCGAGCCGTTTGATAAAGCCTGGCGTCGTGTCGGTGTTGCCCTTGATTCAGGCAATTTCGCAGTTGACGACCGCGACCGTTCAAAGGGTGATTTCTTTGTACGTTATGTTGACACCGATACCGGCATCAAGCGTGAAGAGCCCAGCGCATTATCTAGATTTTTCTTTGGAAAAAAAGACCCACAAGTGGCGCAACTGTATCGCTTAAACTTGGTACAAGAAGGCAACAACACCATAGTGAAAGTGTTTGATGCTAATAACAAGCAAGATACCAGCGAAACGGCTAAACGTATTTTGACCGTTTTGTCAGGCCAAATGTAAATTTTTTAGGCTTTACGGTTGCGGGGTTGGTTAGCTCTAGTCATGTCGATTAGTTCTAACCGGCTTATTAGTGCGATTAGTGTGATGAGGTTGGCTGCCAGTGCAACCAACCCGCTTTTGTCCACTCGTTTAGGCACGTCAAAATTTCTTGAGCTCGACGGCTGGTTTGAAGCCGTTTAGCGGGTAATTTGCGGGTATTGGCCAACTCGCGTAAAACAGCCTTTGCTGCAACGGTGGCCACTTCACCGTTCACATAAAGCACGTTGTCGGCATAAAGCATACGGGTACGACGATCGAGTTTCCAGCTACCTTTTGTTAAAGATTTCAAATTTGTAGCTAACACTACGCTGCGTTTAATCGGATCAAAAATAGCCAGTGGGTGAGGCTCTGTTAGCCAACAACCTAAATAACGTTTGGCTAGTTTGCGATCAAACTTAATGTCTTTCATCGCATCGCAGGCGGCCTCAATTAGCTTTTTTGGTATCGCCGAACAGGTGTCTACAGCCTGCTGCCCAGGGTCTTTAAAGCGGTTTTGAAGGCGCGGGCCGGGTAGGGGCGGGCTTGCGTATGCGCTTTGACCAGCACTGCTGCGCGCAGCGATTTGATCAGATGCGGCTTCAAGCATGCCCTGCGCTAAGGTCGCGGCATTTGGCGCTTTGAAACCAACAGATAAAGTCATGCAGTTACCAACAGCAACGCCATCGTGTGCCAAGTGCGGTGGTAAATATAATATGTCGCCGGGCTCAAGTATTTCATCAAACTCAGGTTGAAAGTTTGCCAAAATTTTTAACGGCAGGTCGGGCAATAGTGATAAATCTTTTTGAGCACCATAACGCCAACGACGATTGCCAAGCGCTTGAATTAAAAATACATCGTAACTGTCATAATGTGGCCCAACACCACCCCCATCGGTGGCATAACTAACCATCATGTCATCTAGCCGTGCAGCAGGCATAAAATTAAATTGGTGTAATAAATCGCTGGCTACGTCGTCGTGCAGGTCGACTCCCTGCACGAGTAGTGTCCATTCTTTTTCAGTGGCGCGGGGTAAATCATCAAACGGGCCTTGTTCCATGCACCATTGATCTGACTCACGCCAAATGAGTCTTGATTCAACATCATCGCGACGGCTCAGTCGCTTTAATTGCGCAAGCGGAACGGGTGGAACCAGATCAGGCAATGCCCCACGAATAAGCAGCGGTTTTTTTTGCCAATATTCCGCCATAAATTGTGCTGGGCTCATACCCCCTAACAATGTACGCGGGTCATGAATGATAGGTGAGTGTTTAGTTTTGGGTTGCTTCATATCTTTAGAATTTTAGGCTTGCATGGGCTAACTGTGTATTGATTATTCAGCGAGTTTTTTCTTTAATGCATACAACGCGTCAAGGGCTTCGCGCGGGCTTAAACTATCTGGGTCAATATTAACCAAAGCATCAATCAGATCTTGATTGGGGTGTTCAACGGGTTCAGGTGGTGTTGGCGTGTTGGCTGATTGGTCGGTAAATAGACCTAATTGGGGCGATGGCGCACCTTGTGCTTCAAGCTTATCAAGCTCACGCGTAGCGTGACGAATCACTGCTGCTGGAACCCCTGCACGCTGTGCCACTTGTATGCCATAGCTTCGACTGGCGGGCCCTGCATGTACTTCGTGTAAAAACACAATGCCACCGGCCGAGGTGGTTGCTGCAAGGTGCACGTTCGCCGCACAATGGTTATCGTTTGGCATGCGCGTTAATTCAAAGTAGTGGGTTGCAAATAACGTTAAAGCCCGGTTGTGCGTTAACAAACGGAAAGCAATAGCCCAGGCCAGTGCTAAACCATCGTAGGTAGAGGTGCCACGGCCAATTTCATCAATTAATACCAAACTATTTGAGGTGCTGGCTGACAAAATGGTTGCTGCTTCAGTCATTTCCATCATGAAGGTGGAACGTCCACCTGCCAAATCATCAGCTGCACCAATACGCGTAAAAATACGATCAACGGCGCCAATGCTTGCTGAGGTGGCGGGTACAAAACTACCCACTTGAGCGAGCAGCACAATTAAGGCGACTTGTCGCATAAACGTTGATTTACCCCCCATATTGGGGCCAGTAATAATGAGTAACGAACGTTCTGGACTAAGTAAACAACTATTGGGTGTGAAGCGTTCGATGGTGCGCTCAACAACCGGGTGACGACCCGCTACAATATTTATGCCTGACTGTGTAACGATGTTCGGTTGAACCCAGGCATTCAGTTTTGCGTGGTGTGCAAGTGCGGTTAACACGTCAATTTCAGCAACGGCGTGAGCGACTTTAACCAAGGCGGGAACGTAAGGCAGCAGCGTGTCGACCAGGGTCTCATACAGCCACTTCTCTCTTGCTAATGAACGGTCTTGGGCCGATAGTATTTTGTCTTCCCATAGTTTCAGTTCAGGGGTGATGAAGCGTTCAGCATTTTTTAGGGTTTGTCGGCGTCGATAGTCATCGGGTACTTTGTCAACTTGCCCGCGCGTGACTTCAATAAAAAAACCATGCACGCGGTTAAATTCAACACGTAAATTGTGAATGCCTGTACGGGCCTTTTCACGGGTCTCAAGGTCAATTAAAAACTGACCTTGATCGCTTGATAGTTGCCTGAGTTCATCAAGTTCGGCATCATAGCCATCAGCCACAACGCCACCATCGCGAACTTGTACGGCAGGTTCAGGTGCGATCGCGGTTGTAAGCAAGGCGCCCAGTTGCGTGTCGATGACAAGCGAATGTAAAAGGCTACTTAATGGGTTGTCGGTTTGTACTTGATCAAGTTGGTTTTGATTTGATTCACTCGTCACCTGCACCAGCATAGCGCTCAATGCTGGAAATTGGCATAAGGCGTCGCGTAAGCTGGCCAGTTCGCGTGGCTTGATGCTTTTTAAAGCAAGCCGGGTTGCAATGCGCTCAAGGTCAGGAAGTTGCGCGATACTTTTTTGTAACCCACTCATATGAGGGCTATTGCTCAGAATGCCCACCCCAGCTTGACGTCTTCGAATCGGGTTGGCGTCGCGTAAAGGGTGATGTAACCACCGCCTTAGTAAACGGCTGCCCATGGGGGTGCCGCAATGGTCAAGCAATGAAAATAAAGTGGGGGCGTCTTCACCTGAAATGGTGCGAGTCAGCTCAAGGTTACGCCGCGTGGCTTGGTCCATTAAGACAAAATCGCTGGCTCGCTCGGCACTGATCGCTTGAATATGTTGTAACGACGTTGCTTGTGTTCGAATGGCATATCGAAGTAAGGCGCCGGCCGCACATAAACCAACCTCGAGGTCTTGCACATCAAACCCAGCCAAAGAATCGACTGCAAAATGATGCGTTAATTGTTCAAGTGCATTACGAGTGTCAAAGTGCCAATCAGGCACGCGCGTTTGGGCGCAAGCCAACGTAAACGGTTTATTGGCGGTGTCTGCGCTAATGACCTCGGCTGGGTCAATACGATGCAATTCAGACTCAAGCTGTTCGCTACTGCACTCGCTTACACGAAACTCACCGCTGGCTAAGTTTAACCAAGCTACGCCGACACGACCGGTTGGTTTGCCTGCTCTTGTGTGCTGCCACCACGAGGCTACGCAACGATCAGCTTTAGCAGGTAAAAAAGAATCATCAGTCAGCGTGCCGGGTGTGACCAATCGAACAATTTTTCGTTCAAGCGGGCCTTTACTGGAAGATGGGTCGCCAATTTGTTCACAAACAGCGATTGATTCGCCCATGGCAACCAATCGGCCTAAATACTGTTCAGCCGCGTGAACGGGTACACCCGCCATGGGTATCGGTACGCCGTTAGAACTACCGCGCTTGGTGAGTGTTAAGCCTAATAGGCGTGACCCCCGTTCAGCATCTTCATAAAATAGCTCATAAAAATCACCCATACGGTAAAAAAGCAGCATTGATCCCGCCTCAGCCTTGAGCTTGAGGAACTGTTGCATCATGGGGGTATGCTTAGCGCTGTCTGTTGAATCGAGCGCAGCGACTGCTTGTAGGTTTAAATGTGGTTTCATAGGGTTTTTAATTGCAAGCGCACCACTAGTTAGTCTAACCTGTGTTGAACACTTGAAATTTTAGTTTTTGTTGAGGTTTTTTTTATGACACCCGAATTAATACGCTTATTAGAATATTTTGTGGCATTTTTATTGGGTGCGGGCTTTATTGGGTTGGTGTTGCGTAAGCAAAAAGCCCAGGGTTTAGTGCAAGGTGTCGAGCAAGGGCGTGCAGAGTTATCAAGCGATATTGCCGTCTTACAAGAACGCCTAAACCACACGGCAAATTTAGAAAATAAACTAAATGAAGCTGAACAATTTACTAAAACGACGCAACACGATTTGAATATGGCTCGTGAATCATTGGCTCGGGCTTTAGAGCAAGTTTCCAACTTACAAATGCATTCCGATCAACTCAAGCATGATAAAAACGCCGAAATAATTGCTCGCCACGCTGCTGAATCGAACGTCGGTAACTTGACAACCCAGCTTTCAACCTTGCAAAAAGAATACGAATTGCAACAAACGCATGCGCAAGACCAACTCAAGCTTTTGGGCGATGCAAAGCAAGCTTTGTCAGACCAATTTAAGTCGTTAGCAAATGATATTTTGGAAGAAAAATCAAAACGCTTCACCGAACAAAATCAAAATAATATGGGTCAGCTACTCGACCCCTTGCGTCAACGTATAGTTGAATTTAAAACCCGCGTTGAAGAAATACATACTTACGATACACAACAACAAGCGACGCTTAAAGCAGAGTTGGCGCGCTTAAGCGAGTTAAACCGTCAAATGACTGAAGAGGCCCACAGCTTAACGGTTGCTTTTAAAGGGCAGTCTAAAAAGCAAGGTAATTGGGGCGAGTTAGTGTTGGCAAATGTATTAGATCGATCAGGCCTACGCCCTGATATTGATTTTAGGGCTGAGAAAAACTTTCAGCATGAAAGTGGTCAGCGACAACGCCCTGATGTGATTGTTTATTTGCCACAAAACAAGCAATTAATTATTGATGCCAAAGTCTCATTAAACGCTTACACGCGTTACGTGAATGCGGAAGACGACATGGCGAGAAAACAGGCTTTGAATGAACACATTAAAGCCATTTCAGATCGTATTACTGAGCTGTCAGATCGAGCCTATTATGATTTACCCGGTGTGAACAGTCCTGAAATGGTTTTTATGTTCATACCGGTAGAATCGGCTTTTGTGGAAGCGGTAAAAGCTGACGAATCGTTGTTTCAAAAAGCATTAGAAAAAAATGTTTTAGTGGCCACGCCAACAACCCTGTTAACCAGTTTAAATATTGTGCGGCAGCTGTGGCGCTTTGAAGAACAAAATGCACACACAGCTGAATTGGCTGACCGAGCAGGCAAAGTGTATAAAAAGTTAATCAGCTTCTTAGCTAGCATGGAAGCCCTTGGCAACCAACTCGACAGCGCTAAAACGTCGTTTGAAAAGGCAATGGGACAGCTATACACTGGTCGTGATAATTTGATTAAACAAGCCGGGCAGTTTGAGTCTTTGGGTGTTTCAATACAAACACAATTGCCAGAAAAGCTAGTTGAAAAAGCTGCGCTTGAGCTTGACTACGTTGAGTCACAATCGCTAAAAGCGCAACACATTAAATCTGATAGTTGATTATTCAACTAATTTGCTTAACCGTTCGGCATCAAGCGAATCATCGGGGCTATCTATTTTTTTGCCTAATGAATCAACCGCTTTACATAGCTCAGAAATACGGGCGTCTTGGCGCGCTGTATGGTCAATTAGTTCATGCAAAACTTTTACCAACGGGTCGTTGTCACCGGCATCGGCTGCGTAAGCATTAAATGTGTTTGAAGCCCTTGATGATGCGTGGGTTGTTTGAACACCCATTGACAAGTCGCCGTGTTTTTTACTCAGCACACCGAGTTCATTATCAACCTGAATAATACGTGCGGGGTTGCCTACCGCAGTAGCCCCTGACGGCACAGGTTTTACCACCACTGCATTTGACCCAATGCGGGCGTTGTCACCCACCGTAAAGCCACCCAATATTTTCGCACCAGCCCCGACCACAACACCTTGGCCCAGTGTAGGGTGTCGTTTTTCACCCTTATATAGCCGTGTGCCGCCTAACGTGACGCCTTGATAAATGGTGCAGTCATCACCCACTACGGCAGTTTCACCAATGACAACACCGTATCCATGATCAATAAAAACACGACGCCCCATTTTTGCACCCGGATGAATTTCAATGCCGGTCAAAAATCGACCTATTTGAGAAATAAACCGTGCAAGTGTGAACCAGCTTGACAACCACAGTTTATGTGAGAGTCTGTGCAAAACAATGGCATGTAAGCCGGGGTAGCACGTCACAATCTCTAACCGACTGCGTGCTGCAGGGTCGCGTTCAAGAATGCAACGAATATCTTCGCGTAGGCGTTCAAACATCATGTGTTTATCGTAACCGACATGACGAGATGATAGCCGTGCATACCCCTCGCATCATGTCGACTTCATCTTGTGTCATGCGTGGCCGGTTAAATAAGTGTTGCATGCGCGCCACGAGTTTTTTAGGGCGTTCTGGGTCAAGAAATTGAATCGCGATCAAGGCTTCTTGCCAGTGTTGTAGTAGAGCGGCTATTGCGGCTTGGGGTGCCAGCTGACGACCTGGGTCGTCTTGCAAAATGGGGGTGCTAGGCATGCGCTCTGTCGGGTCAATCAACGCGTAACGCATTTCCCAGGCGGCAAGCTGAAGCGCTTGCGCAATGTTGAGCGAGCTATACAATGGGTTTGCAGGTATGTGACAAACATAGTGGCACAGTGCAACCTCAGCATTACTTAACCCCGAACGTTCGCAACCCAAAACAATGGCTACGCGGGCATCAGGCCCAGTGAGTAGGTGTTCTTTGGCTAGTATGGCTGCTTGCCTAATATCGCAAGCAGGTGGCCCTAAGTCGCGCGGGCGGGCCGTTAAAGCGAATGACAGGGTGATGGGGGCGAGGGCGTGCGTTAAAGTGTCTGCAATGTGTATATTAGCTAACGTATCGGCCGCACCGCTGGCCAAAGCAATGGCTTCGTCACTTTTTTGCATGTGGGCGGTTTTAGGGTTGACTAACCATAAATCGTCAAACCCCATTGTTTTGGCAGCCCGGGCGGCTGAGCCGACGTTTCCGGGGTGACTAGGGGCTGATAAAACGTACCGAATACGAGAAAATGCTAGATTCATCTAAAATCCAATGTTTGCTGCTCAAGGAAAGTCTTTTTTAATATGCATCCAATGCTCACTACCGCCGTAAAAGCTGCACGCCGCGCCGGTTCAATTATTAATCGTGCCAGCTTAAACCCAGATCGCCTCGAGATCACCCGAAAGGGTGCCAGAGATTATGTCACAGACATTGACCACGAAGCCGAACAAGCCATTATTGATATTTTGCACACGGCTTACCCTCACCACGCCTTTTTAGCAGAAGAGTCTGGGGTTACGCATCAGAATAAACAGCAAGACGCCGAATATGAATGGGTAATTGACCCGCTTGATGGCACCACTAATTTCATTCATGGCTTGCCCACCTTTGCTGTATCGATTGGTTTGCGTCAACACGGCCAAGTGGTTCAAGCTGTGGTGTATGACCCGTCTCGTAATGAGTTGTTTACGGCCAGCCGGGGCGGTGGCGCTTTCTTAAATGATCGCCGTATGCGCGTTTCAGGTCAGTTGCGTTTATCAGACTCTCTGCTAGGTGCCCGTTGGCCAGGCGTCTCAGGGCCTGACAACAAGGCTACACAGCGTTTTGCTAACTTGGCCAATCAAAGCTCAGGGGTTCGTCGCACCGGCTCGTCAGTGCTCGATATGGTCTATGTTGGGGCTGGTCGCTTTGATGCTTACTGTGCTGCAGGCCTTAAACCCTGGGATATGGCTGCCGCCAGCTTAATTGTGTTGGAAGCAGGTGGGCTCGTATCAGATTTCGAGGGTGAACAAACCTGGATGTCGAGCGGCAACGTGTTGGCCTCAACCCCCAAAGTATTAACCCAAATTTTGTCTATTCTGAAGCAACCTGAGGTTTAAAGCATGGAATGGATGTTTGATCCAACCATTTGGGTCGGCTTATTTGCACTGATTGCGCTTGAGATTGTTCTTGGCATAGACAATCTTATATTCATCGCTATTTTGGTTGATAAGCTACCACCAGAGCAACGTGACCGCGCACGCATTATTGGTTTATCGCTAGCACTCATTATGCGACTTGGGCTTTTGGTGGCCATGTCGATGTTGGTGAAGTTAACTGAACCTTGGTTGGTGCTGGGACCGATCTCAATGTCAGGTCGTGACTTAATACTCATGGTGGGTGGTTTTTTCTTAATATTTAAAGCCACGGTTGAATTGCACGAGCGACTTGAGGGTGCACAATCGAAGGCGTCAGGTTCACGTGTGTATGCCGGTTTTGGCGTGATTGTGACGCAAATAGTTGTGCTTGATGCGGTGTTCTCGCTAGATGCCATTATTACGGCCGTTGGCATGGTGAATCATTTGCCCGTCATGATGGCAGCTGTCATCATTGCCGTTGGCGTCATGCTAGTTGCATCAAAGCCCTTAACTAAATTCGTAAATGCCCACCCAACTGTGGTGGTATTGTGTTTAGGCTTTTTGTTGATGATTGGCTTTTCATTGGTGGCTGAAGCTTTTGGGGCGGTTGTACCAAAAGGTTACCTTTACGCGGCCATTGGTTTTTCAATCGTGATTGAATTGTTTAATCAGCTGTTGCACCGTAACCTTCTTAAAATTGATGTGTCGCGCCCAATGCGTGAACGCACTGCAGAAGCGGTTTTAAGACTGCTTGGCAAGCGCGTACCAGAAGCAGTAATTGAGGCGGCACCACAAAAAGATAATGAAAAAGCAAAATTAAACTTCGGTGTTGAAGAACGTAATATGGTGAGTGGCGTGCTGTCGTTAGGTCAGCGTTCTATACATTCCATCATGACGCCACGAACCGAAATATCATGGATCAATCTTGACGACGACGCCCAAACGATTATTGAGCAAATTAACATCACACCCCATAGTTTTTTTCCGATTTGTCGCGGCTCAGTAGATGAAGTGGTGGGTATTGCTCGCGCCAAAGAAATTGTGGCTGACTTACTGACTAACGGTCAAGTCAATCAAAAACGCCTACGAGAACCCATCATGGTGCACGACACCATTAGTGTGATTCGCTTGATTGACACGTTGAAAAAATCTAGGGGTCAGCTCGTACTGGTCGCTGACGAATTTGGCACCCTACAAGGTTTAGTGACCCCGATCGATGTATTTGAAGCCATTGCAGGCGAGTTTCCTGATGAAGATGAAAGCCCAGATATTATTTCTGATGGCGAAAATCACTGGCTTGTAGACGGCGCTGCCGACTTACACTTGCTTGAGCAAGTGCTTGAAACAGAGGGTTTGGTAAATGACGCGGCCGACTACACAACGTTGGCCGGTTATTTGTTGGCCCAGTTTGGCCAGTTACCTCAAGTCGATCAAACCTGCACCGTTCAAACAGAGCAAGGTCAATATACTTTTACGGTCAAACGCATAGAGGGCCGTCGTATCGCGATGGTTGCTGTCACCAAACATCTTAGTCAAGATCAATACGACAGCGATACGAAGTTTGATCGCGCGTCGCCTTCACATTAAAAATCAAATCAAATTTAAGCCATGAGTGAATCAACCCTGCATTTATTAAAAGCTTTTTTACTTGGAATCGTTGAAGGGTTGACCGAGTTTTTGCCGGTTTCAAGTACCGGTCATCTTATTTTGGTAGGTGAGTGGATCAACTTCGCTTCAACTGAAAGCAAAGTGTTCGAAGTGGTCATTCAATTGGGCGCCATACTTGCTGTGATGTGGATATTTCGTGCCCGTATTGCGCAATTACTGAAAGGGGTGCTTGATCGCAACCCGGCTGAAGTTGCCTTTATGCGTAATTTAATTATCGCTTTTTTACCTGCAGCGATTATTGGTGCCATTTTTATTAAACAAATTAAAACGCTGTTTTTTCACCCCGGTGTTGTGGCCGTCACGTTGGTACTGGGTGGGCTCATTATGTTGTGGGTTGAAAAAGGTCGCAAAGGCGGCGAGCAAGATGTTAAGCCAGGTATGGTGACCTCACTTGAAACTATTTCATGGCGGCAAGCTTTAGTTGTTGGTTTTGCGCAATGTTTAGCTATGGTGCCGGGCACATCACGCTCTGGGTCAACCATTATTGCCGGCATGATTTCAGGTATAGAACGTAAAACGGCTACTGAATTTTCATTTTTCTTAGCGATGCCAACTATGCTGGCTGCCGCATTTTACGACATCTATAAGCATGCGGATGAATTGTCGCAACACGACATGGCGGCTATTGCAGTGGGCTTTGTAGCCGCATTTTTAAGTGCGTTGTTGATTGTACGTGCCGTACTGGCCTTCGTGTCTAAACATACGTATCGCGTGTTCGGTTGGTACCGAATTGTTTTAGGTTTGGTGGTGGCGTTTTTTGTGTTTTAGTTGTTTTAGATGTTTTGGTTACTTAGACGACGCTTAAAAGCTCAATACCACCAGTATTTAATTTAATGTACCCACCACGCGGCAGTGTTTGGGCTGCGACATGGTCAAATTCCCAATCGGGTAAAACCCAACGTGTGCAAGTCTGCCCATCAACTTCATAAGTATGATGGCCCGGGCGATGTGTATGGCCGTGAAGCATGGTGTTGACACCAGAGTGACTAAATTCAAGGGCCACTGCGTCAGCTGAAACGTCAATAATATCTGGCGTTGCGTTTGCTGGCTTATTTGAGAACTGAGCCATTTTTTTGATGCTTTGTGCGCGTGCTTGCGAAGCAATCTTTAAACGTTGAGGCAAACTCAACCGTTTAAATAAAAACTGTACCCATGGCTGCCTGACCCACCATTTAAAACGCTGATAACTAAGGTCGTGTGTGCAGTATTCGTCACCATGGCTAATTAGTATGGTTGTAGGGCCAACTGTAAGCAACGTTTGGTCGTTTAAAGGGTGTGCACCAATACGCTTAATAAACACGTCACCTAATAAAAAATCACGATTACCTAAGCCGATATAGGTCGGTATGTGTGATGCGCATTGCGTTAGCGCTTGAAGTGCTTGTTTGAGCCATGGGGTAGGGTGGTTGATTACATCATCACCCACCCAGGCATCAAACAAGTCACCCAAAATAAAAAGTGCAGACGCCTCGTGAGAAGCGTGTTCAAGAAAATCGTAAAAAGCAAGGGCGGTAGCTGGGCTGTTTTCGCTTAGATGTATATCTGAAACAAGCCAAACCGGCCCCGCCATATGCAATTTATTCAACGATGGTGACCTTCTCTATCACGACATCAGTTGTGGGTACGTTTTGGTGACCGCCAGTCGTGCCTGTTTTGACAGCGCGAATTTTATCAACGATGTCTTCACCTTTAACGACTTTGCCAAATACAGCGTAGCCCCAACCATTGCCACTCGGTGTTTTGAAGTTCAGGAATTCGTTGTTAGCAACGTTAATAAAAAATTGTGACGTGGCTGAGTGTGGGTCGTTGGTGCGTGCCATGGCAACAGTGTACTTGTCGTTTTTAAGACCATTTGCGGCTTCGTTATCGATTGGGGCGTGGGTAGGCTTTTGTTTCATGCCGGGCTCAAAACCACCGCCTTGCACCATAAAACCGTCCATCACGCGATGAAAAATTGTATTGTCGTATGCGCCTTCACGGGCATACATTAAAAAGTTTTCAGCTGACTTAGGTGCTTTTTCAGCATTCAGTTCAATGACGATATCGCCAAGATTAGTTTTTAGATTAACGCGTGGGTTAGTGCTCATGGAAGCGGTGCCTTTTTGGGGTTGAGGTTTAGTTTGACTTGACGCAGTGTTGATTGCGCCAAGGGTAAAGAAAGCTAAGGTTGTTAAAAGAAGTGTTTTACTGAAGGTTTTAGAAATGGTTTTACTAAAGCTAAAGCCCTGTAAGTTTAAATTAAGCATGTTTAAAATGAGCCCTATTGAGTTTTAGTGGGGTTTCGAGAAGGCGATTGTTTTCGCGCTTCAGCCGTATCAGCAATGGCCTGCTGTAATTTAGCCAGATTAAATTTAGCATTGGCATTATTTGGGTTGCCTAATAGTGCGGTTTGTAGCGCTTGTTCAGCCTTCACCACGTCACCTTCATTAGCGTAAAGAACGGCTAAATTATTCCACGGCTGAATCAACTCAGGAAAACGCTCAGTCAAATTAATATAAATGGCTTTAGCGTCTTGCGTTTGACCATTCAGTGCCAACGCGCGGGCATGTTGAAACATCAGTTGAACGTCTGTGCCTGGCGAGGTGCTGGTAGCCAACACCGCCTGCCGCGCTTGAATCATATCTAGCGCCTCTGCGATGTCGCCCGCGGTAATCAGGGCTTCAATCTGCAGATCAATCTGCTCGCCAGAAAGCGGCACATCAGTGTCAGCTTCAGGCGCGATTTTATCGAGTAATAAAGCCAAGCCTTCCCAACCTCGGTTCGGTTTAGGCTTAGTGGGTTTTGTTTGATCGGAAGTAGGTACTGCGACAGGCTTAGGGGGGGCCGAGCAGGCGACCACAGTCATTAAGACAAAAATGCCCAATGTGCCTTGCAGTAAACGCTTAAATCGATGCAATAAACTCAATTGACCCATACCTCACTTGTTATACTTACTTTTTGGTATTTTAACGGTGCTTTTGTAACACGTAAGCAAAAGCCCCCTTCAACTATTATTCATGCTTCAAATATACGATTCGCTTAGCCGTGGTAAACGACCTTTTGTGCCAGTTCAATCTGGCCAGGTGTCTATGTATGTTTGCGGCATGACCGTTTACGATTTTTGCCATCTCGGGCATGCACGCATGTTGGTCAGCTTTGACGTCATAGCACGATGGTTGCGTGTTGCAGGTTTTAAAGTCACCTATGTACGTAACATCACTGATATTGACGACAAAATCATTAAACGTGCCGTTCAAACGAACCAAAAGATATCAGACGTTACTCGTTTTTTTATTCAAGCCATGCATGCTGACGAGGCCGCCTTAGGCGTTCAAGCGCCAGACCACCAGCCGCAAGCCACCGAGCATGTCAGCGGTATGCTCGACATTATTGATCGTTTAGAAAGTCGGGGTCATGCTTACCGCGCGCCCGATGGTGATGTCAATTATGCTGTGCGTAGTTTTGAGGGCTATGGCAAATTGTCGGGTAAAACACTAGACGAGCTCAGAGCCGGCGAGCGTGTGGCCGTTACGGCAGGTAAGCGCGACCCCCTTGATTTTGTTTTGTGGAAAGCGGCCAAAGCCACTGAACCCCCCGAATCAAAATGGCAGTCACCCTATGGTTGGGGTCGACCAGGCTGGCACATTGAATGCTCAGCCATGAGCAAAGCGTTGTTAGGTTTACCTTTAGATATTCATGGCGGTGGGCCAGACTTAAAATTTCCGCATCACGAAAATGAAATAGCCCAAACCGAAGGGGCTTTTGGCGGCACCTTGGCCAACCATTGGTTGCATTGTGGCCCCTTAATGGTTGACGCTTCTAAAATGTCTAAATCATTAGGTAATTTTAGAACCATTCGTCAAACTGTTAACAGCCTTGATTTACCTCAAAACCAAGCCGATTACAGCGCTAACCCACGTGAAGCTGAAATGTTGCGGTTTTTTATTGTGCGCAATCACTATCGCAGCATACAAAACTACACGCCCGATAATTTGGCAGACGCCCAACACGCGCTTGATCGTCTGTATCAAACTTTGCAAGCTTACCCGGCCAACGCTGCAACAGACATGAGCGCAACGTTGGCCCCGCCGTCTGATGCAGCGACCTTGTCAGTTGCAACGACCACGACAGTCCATTCACTGGGGGTCATTGATTGGTCTTCACATCATGCGCAAGCTTTTGCTGCCGCTATGAACGACGACTTTAATACAGCCGGTGCAGTAGCCGTTTTATTCGATTTGGCAGCGCATGCAAATCGACATGGGGTCAATGGCCATGACGCAAAGGGTGTAAAAGCAAACGTCTCAAGTACAGATAACCACTCGAGCAATCATGAAAATATGAGTGGCGCTGAGGCTGTTAGTCAATTGCGGGCCCTAGGCGGTGTGCTGGGGTTGCTACAAACTGACCCACTGCTTTACTTAAAATCAACGACCCGATACACCCGTCGTGCGCTTGAGCAAAGTCAGCGTGCTTTAGAAGAGCAAGCATATAAAGCAAACCAAAGCGCTTTTAGTAATGACCCATCAATTCGTGAAAATATTTCGACACCTGTATCATTAACTGATGAACAAATTGAAGCGTTTGTTCAATCTCGGGCCCAAGCAAAAGCCGTGAAAGATTTTAAAAGTGCCGATGCTATTCGTGCCAACTTACTGGCTGGCGGTGTGGTTTTAGAAGACAAGCCGGGTGGCTTGACGCATTGGCAAAGAGGCTAACCTTTTGTCAAACCTTCAAGCCAACGAGCCAAACAGCAAACCCCATTATTGGGAAGATGCCGTTAAGCACTTAATAAAAAAAGATCGCATCATGAAGCGATTGATACCACTCAACAGTTTAGGTTCTGTTGAGTCGCGCGGCGACCCGTTTATGACGTTGGCACGCTCTATTGTGGGTCAGCAAATTTCAATTAAGGCGGCTGAAACGGTTTGGCAGCGCGTATTGAAGGGGTGTGGCCGCAGCTTTACGCCCTTAACCATTCAGCGTTTGGGTCTAGAAGGTTTACGCACCTGTGGTCTGTCGCAACGCAAAGCCGAGTATGTTACTGATTTAGCAGGCCACTTCAAAAATAAACAGGTTAACCCCCAAAACTGGGGTCACATGCAAGATGAAGAAGTCATCAATGAGCTGATTGCTATTCGCGGTATTGGTCGCTGGACAGCTCAAATGTATCTCATCTTCAACTTGCAGCGCCCAAATATTTTGCCGTTAGATGATGTGGGCTTATTAAAAGCCATTTCATTACATTATTTTAGTGGTGAGCCCGTTTCGCGCTTTGAGGCGCGTGAGGTTGCTGAAGCGTGGGCACCCTGGTGCACGGTAGCCACGTGGTACCTGTGGCGTAGTCTAGAGCCTATTCCCGTCGAATATTAACTATGTCAATTTATACACAGGCAAATTCGAGTTGGTGTGTAGGGGTTGATAACCGTTACACTATTGTGACATTTACTGAAATTTAGCGAAGCAATGCCCAATACTTTTCTTGAATTTGAACAACCCTTAGCCGATCTTGAAAACAAGATTGAGCAACTGCGTTTTGTTCAGGCTGATTCTGCGGTTGATATTTCTGATGAAATTAACCGCTTGCAACACAAAAGCCAATCGCTGGCTAAAGATATCTATGGCAAGCTCACCCCATGGCAAACTGCATTGGTTGCGCGTCACCCACAGCGGCCCTATACGCTTGATTACGTCAGAGAAATTTTCACTGACTATCATGAGCTGCATGGTGACCGTATGTATGCAGACGATCAATCAATTGTCGGTGGTTTAGCGCGTTTTAACGGAACGTCTTGTATGGTGATTGGCCATCAAAAAGGCCGTGACACCAAAGAACGTACGGCGCGTAATTTTGGTATGCCACGCCCCGAGGGTTACCGTAAGGCCTTGCGTTTAATGCGTGTTGCTGAAAAGTTTCTCCTACCCATTTTTACATTTATTGACACCCCAGGTGCCTACCCTGGCATCGGTGCTGAAGAGCGCGGTCAATCTGAAGCCATCGGTCGTAATCTTTATGCCATGGCTGAATTAAAAGTACCGGTTATTTGCACCATTATTGGCGAGGGTGGTTCGGGTGGCGCACTCGCTATAGCGGTGGGTAATGCACTGTTGATGCTGCAGTATTCAACGTTTTCAGTGATTTCTCCAGAAGGGTGCGCATCAATTTTGTGGCGCAGCGCCGACAAAGCCCCCGAGGCTGCTGAAGCACTTGCCATTACTGCCACTCGGCTTAAAGATTTAGGTCTAATTGATCGTGTTGTGAACGAACCAGTCGGTGGTGCCCATCGAGACCCCCGTGTCATGGCGCGTCTTTTGAAGCGTGCTTTGGCTGATGCACTACGTCAGCTTTCGGGCATGACACCCGAGCAACTGATTGCGCATCGCCTAGAACGTTTGCTGTCATATGGGCGATTCCAAGAAGTACGTGCCTAGTTGGGGCGTTTGGGGCGGCTTGGTTGCCCCAGCCCTGACTCAACCCATCGATTTATTGCTCAAGCAAGCGTTACCTAACGGTAGTATTGTTGATAATGTTGCGCCCCCTAATGCGCCCCCGATTGCGGTGGCGTGTAGTGGTGGGCCAGATTCAGCGGCTTTAGCCATTGCGACTGCCGCGTTATGTAGCGCATGGCAGCGCCCCCTTTTTTTATTCCACATCCATCACGGTATGCAAAGTCAAGCTGATCAATGGTCATTAGACGTTGAGCAGCTGGGTAAAATCTTAGGTGTCACCGTCATGATGGCTCATGTAAAGGTTGACTTGGCTTCAGGTCAAGGGCCAGAGGGTAGTGCGCGAGCCGCTCGGCAAAAGGCTTTAAACGATTTGGCCATAGCAAAAGGGGTAGGGTGCATGTTGTTAGCCCACCACGCTCAAGATCAAGCTGAAACCGTTTTACTCAGACTATTACGCGGCTCAGGTGTAACAGGTTTAGCGGGTATGCAGGGGGTTACAACCCATGCACATCAAACTGTTTTATGGTTGCGCCCATGGTTAGACGTGGCTAAGTCTGAAATACTTAGTTTGACGCAAGCTTTTAGCCAAGCGACAGGCTGGCAACCAGTGCTTGACCCTAGCAACGTAGATAGCCGTTTGGGTCGGGGTGCCTTACGTAGTCAAATAATTCCTGCTTTAGAAGCGCGCTGGCCCGCTTGGGTAAATAACTTATCGCGCCACGCTCAGCAAGCGACCCAAGCCAGCATTTTGTTAGATGAGTATGCTGATGATTTGCTCAAGCGGGTTCAGTTTGAAGCGGTGGGGCATAGCTTTGATTTGAAAACTTGGCGGGAATTAACGCAACCACAGCAAACATTGGTTTTGAGGCGCTGGTTAGACTTGGCGGGTTCAGCAATGCCCACAGCAGGGCGCCTTGATGAACTCATCAAGCAATTAAGGGTCTTGCACGCCTTGGGGCAAGACCGTGCTTTGCGCTGGCAACATGGGCCCAGCCTGGTGCAATGCCTCAATAAACGTGTGGTTTTGTCTTCGCGTTAAAATACTTATTTTTCCAATTCATGTTGTAAGTGACTCAACCTGGTTTCAAAATGGCAATTATTGTTCATAAATATGGTGGTACCTCGATGGGCTCAACCGAGCGCATCAAAAATGTGGCGCGTCGCGTCGCAAAATGGCATGCTGCAGGCCATCAAGTGGTGGTGGTGCCGTCAGCTATGTCTGGCGAAACCAACCGCTTAATCGGCTTGGCACGTGAAATTTCAGCGCTACCCGACCCGCGCGAGCTTGACATGATCGCGGCTACGGGCGAGCAAGCTTCAAGTGGCTTGCTAGCACTCGCGTTACAAGCTGAAGGGGTTAAGGCGTGTAGTTATGCAGGGTGGCAAGTACCCATTCGAACCGATTCGTCCTACACCAAAGCACGTATTACCGCGATTGACGACACCCGCATTAAAGCTGATCTTGATGCCGGTATGGTTGTCGTTGTCACAGGGTTTCAAGGCGTTGACGATCAAGGCCACATCACGACCTTGGGTCGAGGCGGCTCTGACACTTCAGCCGTAGCGGTTGCAGCAGCCCTTAAAGCCCAAGAATGTTTGATTTATACCGACGTTGATGGGGTTTACACAACCGACCCGCGGGTTGTTTCTGAAGCGCGCCGTTTAAGCGTTATTTCATTTGAAGAAATGTTAGAAATGGCTTCGCTGGGCTCTAAGGTCTTGCAAATTCGCTCGGTTGAATTTGCGGGTAAATACCGTGTTCCCCTTAGAGTTTTGTCATCATTAACCGACCCCAACATGCCGCTCGAGCAAGAAATGCAATCGGGCACTTTGATTACTTTTGAGGAAGATGCACAGATGGAATCTGCCATTGTTTCAGGCATCGCATTCACCCGCGATGAAGCCAAAATTACCTTACTTGCCGTACCAGATCGCCCCGGTGTGGCTTTCAGCATTTTGGGCCCCGTAGCACAAGCCAATATTGATATTGACATGATTGTGCAAAATCAATCTGTGTCGGGGCATACTGACTTTTCTTTTACTGTTAATCGCAACGACTTTGCAAAAGTTATTAAATTAATGAACGAAGTGATTGTGCCATCTGTTGGCGCGCGTGAAATGATGTCTGATGAAAACGTTGCCAAAGTATCAATCGTCGGTATTGGAATGCGTTCACATGTGGGCGTTGCCAGCTTAATGTTTAAAACACTGGCTGACGAAAATATCAACATTCAAATGATCAGCACCAGCGAAATTAAAACCTCGGTGCTGATTCAAGATAAGTATATGGAATTGGCGGTTAGAGCCCTTCATAAAGCATTTGGCTTAGAGGTCGCGCCTACGTGATAGAATATCGAACTTGCGGAGGCGTGCCCGAGCGGCTGAAGGGGCTCCCCTGCTAAGGGAGTAAGTGCGCTAAAACGTGCTTCCAGAGTTCGAATCTCTGCGCCTCCGCCAAGTA
>JBDNHM010000187.1:0-3255 GCA_041688825.1 Burkholderiaceae bacterium
AAGGTTGCCATATTTAGTTTATGGCCGCCAACTCTAAAAAATCATTGGCATAGTCAGCCAACTTAGCATCAAGCATTTGACGCTGTTTAGGTGTTAGCGAATTTAATATTGAAGCGGTAAGTTGAGCCAATTGCTGACGCCTTTCTTCGCTTAATTGTTGAATATCAGCCACACGGTAATTGCTTAAGCTCGCAAAATAGTTTTTTAAAGCCACCGCAGCGCGCTCGGCAGAGCCGTGGTCTTGCGCTTCTTGTATGAGATCAATTAAGGCCTCTTGCCGTGCCATACGCTCTTGCGCCCACAAAGCGACCATAGAGCCTCGACCGTCTAGCCAAGTTTTAATTAATTGTTTCTGTTGCGCAGTTAAATCACCCAACCAATCTTCGTAGCGATCAACCACTTCTTCAAGCCGCTTTTCTCGGCCTTTAGGGGTCATGGCAACTTTGACCTGCTCTTGCTGGTACTTGGCGTTGTTGTCAGCGAACTCTTTGCTTAACCGTTGCCGCTGTTGTGGGGTCAGCGTGACCAACACGGGTGCTAAACGCACCGCAGCCTGCGCACCCATCGCCATTAAGGCGTCTTCTAAAACAGCTTGTTTCTGCAAAATATCGGCAACGGTAAACTTTTTGCCCGTTGCCAACTCAACCCGCCAAGATTCTAGTGTTTGTGCGTATTGAGGCAGGGCATTTTGTTCATGCCAGGCTTTAAACTTTTGCAATTGCTCTTTTAGGGTTGCTTCTTGTACGTCGGTTAAATCAAGGTAGCTATCAAGTTGGTATTGTATTAAGGCGGTTGACGTGCGGTATGCGAGTTGTATGGAACTACAGCCCGCCAAAAGCGTTACTGATAGTAAGGCAGACGCCCCAATTATGCTTCGCTTACTTTGATTTTTGCGGTTACCCCTGACAATGCCGCTGCTTTTTTGATGTTTTTGAAGCGTGTCTAGTGTATGCGCCAGTCTTTTAGATACGAGCGATTTAAAAAGCGATTTAACTTTACTTAAGCGAAATTGCGGCGCTTTCAACATTAGGCCTCATCGTGTTTAAAACACTTTCAAAACCCGCGATGCAAAGCCCACCGCGCACCAATTACGATACCTGAAACCGCCAACATTGATACGTAAGACAATGTAGACAACCCGGTTAAACCTTGGCCAATCGAGCAACCCATCGCCAAGGCACCGCCAATACCCATACATACCCCGCCCATAATATAGCGGCGTATTTCCTCTGGGCTACGAAACCCTTCAAACCGGTGAGTACCCGTCACACGAGCAGACACAAAAGCCCCTACCACCACGCCCAACACAACGGTCACCCCAAAACTCAAACTTAAACCGGTGGCAATCATGGCGTATTGAATCGCCAAACCAATGGGGGCGACAAAGGTTAACGACCCCACCGAACCGGGTGCGTTGGTTTCAAACTCATCAAAACCCAGCCAACTGGTGACTAACCAACCCGCCACAATCATTAAGCCAACAATGATGCCACCCCAAAGGTCACGGCTTTGCTTTAAAAAGCCGCGGTCTTTAAAAACGTAAAACAATAAGGCTAAAACAACAAACGCGGCACCCCAGCGTTGTTGCAAACTAGACCAAGGTATTGAAACAGTGGTGACGCTTGCAATGTTGCTGCGTAGTGGCCCAAGCAGGCCCGTTAAGGTCATAAATGCTGAAATGCCCAAGCAAAGTACTACCACCAAAGATCGCATATTGCCTTGCCCTAACAGCACCAATGAGCGTGCCCCACAGCCGCGTGCCAACATCATGCCCCAACCAAACAATAAGCCACCTGCAGGTATTAAAAACCAAGAAAATTGTTGGGTTAAGTAAATAGACTGAGACAGATTAATCAAATTCGTATGTTGCGCCCATTGCGTGCCCGTCATGGCAATGGCCAGCGCTAAGATGAATGACCTGAGTTTAGAGCCGCGTTGTGTGGCTGAGGTGCGAGTATTGGAAGTGTTGGGGGCGTTAGAGGTGTTTGGGGCCTTAGAGGCAATAGGTATACGCGGCGTGTCAGTATGAGGGTTTAAATTTAATTGTGCCCCCGAACTGAAACGATCGCGCAACGCCCTGTTCAAACAAAAGCCCGTCACTTGTGCCGCCGCACCGTAAACTAGACCAATAAGCAAGCCACCGAGCACAGTGATTTCGCTAGGCGACATAAGTGAGATTCCTTAATTAATGAATAATGAACGTAAGCTTTAAACTAAAACCAATCCTTGACAGTAAACGATGTCACCATTTGTAAACAAATACTTGCTAGCAATAACTTCATAAGGAAAAACAATGATTGACCTGTATTACTGGACAACCCCTAACGGCCACAAAATCACACTTTTATTAGAAGAGTCTGGCCTTGACTACCGAATTAAGCCCGTTAACATCAGCCGGGGCGAGCAGTTTGAACCCAGTTTCTTAAAGATATCGCCCAATAACCGCATGCCAGCCATTGTTGATGCTAACCCTACTGATGGCGGTGAACCCATTTCTATCTTTGAATCGGGCGCTATTTTATTGTACTTAGCCGACAAAACTCAAACCTTCATACCGCAAGACCTACGCGGCCGTAACGAGTGCTTGCAATGGTTGTTTTGGCAGATGGGTGGTTTAGGCCCTATGGCTGGCCAAAACCACCACTTTGTGCAATACGCCCCAGAAAAACTACCTTACGCAATTGAACGGTACGTTAAAGAAACAGGTCGTTTATATGGCGTTTTGGACAAACACTTGGCTGATGGCCGTGATTTTATTTGCGGTGACCAATACACCATCGCCGACATGGCCTGCTACCCTTGGGTTGTGCCACACGAGGGTCAGCAACAAGACATGGCCGATTTCCCAGCTTTGGCAAAATGGTTTGAACGCATACAAGCTAAACCTACAACCGTAAAAGCTTACGCCTTAGCTGACACCGTAAATCAAAATAAAACGGTTGATGAAGAATCAAAGAAGATTCTGTTTGGGCAAGATGCTAAGAGTGTGAAGTGAAAGCATAGCGTCACCACAAGTAAAGATTTCAAGTTAATTGAAATAATTAAATTAAAAATGACAATCAATTTACAGCTATTGTTTAAATAATTATCGTAAACTTTAAAAATAGTTAGTAACACTGCTGTCCGGCTTAACCGGGTTAATTTTCAGTAAGAACTAATACTGGCGTGGCCTAGAGGCCGATTTTATTTGGTGCCGATTTGAACACAAATTATTCATTTTTGGTTAATTTCCTAGAGATAAGCTTCTGGGGGATA
>JBDNHM010000188.1:0-2216 GCA_041688825.1 Burkholderiaceae bacterium
ATTTGGGCAAATCGCTATTGCGCTGCAGACCATGCACGGCAAGTGATGGTGAGCAATGGTCAACAAACACTGGGTGTTGCCATGCCTTGGGCAATTGCGATGAGTATGCTGTACCCAAATGACCGCATTTTGTCAGTATCAGGTGATGGGGGGTTTTTGTTTAGCGTGATGGAACTTGAAACGGCAGTCAGAGAGGGCACGAAGTTTGTTCATGTGATCTGGAACAGCGACTCGTACGATATGGTTGCCTTCCAAGAACAAGCGGCTTATGGTGAAGAGGCTGGCGTTCAGTTAGGTGCTTACGATGTGGTGAAACTGGCTGAGGCTTTTGGTTGCAAAGGCTACAACATTCAATCGGCTGATGAGTTGCCAGGGGTTCTCGCCGAAGCCTTTCAATCTAAAGTACCTGTGCTGATCAACGTGCCCGTTGATTACAGTCGAAACAGCATATTGATGCAAAACGTGATTCAAAGCTTTGTAAATTAAAGACCATGCATAAATCTAAAATACCCCATAGCAACAACCTTAAAGTGAATATCTCCTCTTCATTATTAGCTGCTGTTAAGCAACGTTGTAAACAAACGGGCGACTCAGTTGATCATGTGGTTCAAGAGGCTTTGGCTAAGTTGCTGGGTGTTGAGCATCACACCCTGTTTCAAGTTTCTACGTCTACAGCTTTAGTGCAAGGTGTATACCAAGGCTGTGTCACGGTGGGTCAAATAAAAACGCATGGTGATTTTGGCTTAGGTACTTTTGATAGTTTAGATGGCGAAGGTTTGATGCTTGACGGTCACGTATGGCAAGCTCATGGTGACGGTAGAGTTTTAGAGCCACCTGATAGCACCACAGCCCCCTTTTGGGTCAGTGCTGAATTTGCAGCAGATCGGTCTGGTGTGCTGAGTCAGCTTGTGAGTTGGGCTGATTTGTGTGGGCAGATTGATTCATATCGGCAATCGGGTAACCTGTTTACCGCCATAAGAATAGACGGCGTTTTTGATGAAATTCACTATCGTGTGGCTTGCAAAGCTGCAGCGGGTGAAGACCTTGTTACGGCAACCAGTCATCAAGCTGAATTTACCTTTAATAATTGTTCAGGTACATTGATGGGCTTTTGGTCGCCGTCTTACGCTCGTACTTTCAACATTCCGGGTTATCACATGCATTTTTTGTCTGCTGATCGCCAGCATGGGGGGCATGTTTTAGATATTAAGGCTAAAGATTTGAAAATTCAGGTGATGGACGCTAACAATGTAGTGATGGCATTACCTGAAACCCCACAGTTTTTAAGCGCCGATTTATCAATAGACCCCTCAAAGGCCTTGAGTAAAGCTGAGGGGTCTAGAACTTAACTTTCTGCAATCTAAAAAGTTAAGTTACCAGATCTACACGACCCGTACTCAGGTTATAAAACCCGCCCAATACTTTCAGTTTGCCTTCTTTAACACGCTGGCTAATGATGGGGTTTGATTCATGTAAGTTGCGTACATTAAGCAAAATATTATTACGTTCAGCTGCAAGCACAACATCAGCGGCCTTGTCGTTTACTGCTTGACGAACAGCGGGTGCGAGTGCTGTGGTCAATGCTTGAATGTGCCCAGGGAATGCAGCATTTTGTGTATAAGCTGCTACGGCTGCACTGATTGCACCGCAACTGCTATGACCTAACACCATAATGAGTGGCGACTGAAGCACTGCAGTACCGTATTCTAGGCTGGCTAAAATATCAGGCGTTACAAAGTTACCCGCAACGCGGGTAACAAACAAATCGCCGCGCCCCTCGTCAAAACATAGCTCAGGTGCAACCCTTGAATCAGCGCAACTTAGAATACATGCATAGGGGTTTTGCCCCTTTGATAACGCTGCGCGTGTCGTATCAAAGTTTATGGCCTGCGATTTACCGCTGACGTAACGCTCGTTACCCGTCATCAAACGAGCTAGAGCTTGATCAGGTGATACAACATTTGCAGGCAAAGGTACTGTCGTTTGAGCGTGTACTTTTGCTGAACCCAGCACAGCAGCAATAGGCATGGCACCGAATAGACCCATGAGTGATCGACGACTTTTTGAAGCAGGTTCATTTGATGAAGTATGGATTGAGAATACAGATGAACAAAGTTTGCACATGATGACTTCCTTTTTATTTGTAGTTATTTTTTTTTAATTTTAGTGAGTTTTTCATTTAACTTAAATTACTAGCCTGATAGGCCGTAAGAAAG
>JBDNHM010000189.1:0-1355 GCA_041688825.1 Burkholderiaceae bacterium
GTGGGATTTCATCTAAACGATTAGCTAAATCATGGAGCTGAATATTTATCGAAGGCTTAATGTGGGATGCGGCTCGCTCACTAAGTGAGCGTACATCTAAGACAGTGAGAGATTTTTCTTTCATTGCCTGTGGCAACTCTTTGAAAGTGACTGTGCGAGTTGCATCTAATGTGTGGAAGTTAGAAAAATCTCCAACAAAAGATCCCTCGGGGTGATCTATGCCAATACGAGCCAGCTCAACTTGAGCAGTATTGACATCAGTTGCATTGTCAGAGATAAGAATCAACTTATCGTCATAAGGAAATAACCAGCCCAAGTACGATGCCATCGAACCATCCAAGCCAAATGAGATTGTGCCTGGCACATGACCATCAGTCCACGATGTACGAGATCTTAAATCTGCTATCCAAGAACCGTCGGCGATTGATTTCATTATTTCGTCAACGGACATTGACTTAAGGGCCGAAAGGTCAAGTGGTGCGGGTCCGGCTAGGTTGATTGGAGCCATGTACTTAAAATATGAAGGAAAGGAATCAAGTGCGGCAAGTGTCTGTGCAACATAAGCTTCCCTTCCCAGAGTCAATGCTGGATTTGATTTTCTCTCATCTGCAATTGTGGAAGCGTCACCGCTGGTTGGCGTCGCCGAACAAAATGAACCAAATCCATGGGTTGGATAAATACTCACTTTATCTGATAGCAGCTCTGCAATTTTCTGAACTGAATCATGCTGCAGTCCCGCAAGTTCAGCAGAATTATCAGCTCCCAATAAATCGGGCCGACCGGTTGATCCATGCAACATCGAGCCACCTGTGAAAACACCCTGGGCATTCTGCTTGGCATCAAGTAGTACATAGGACATGTGTGTGTAGGTGTGGCCAGGTGTATGAAGTGCCTGTAACGCGAAGGAGCCAATTGGCACGATTTGTTTATCGGAAACTTCAAATCGATCATATGAAACCGGATCTGTTTTGCTAATTAGGTATGGGACATTGTGCGCTCTGGCCAACTGCAAACCACCAGAGACATAATCGTTATGCATGTGTGTTTCAACTACAGCGCCAAGAGTTAATCCCTCGCGCTCTAGCAGCTGATGAATACGTTCGATATCTCGTTGCGGATCTACAACAAGGGCAATGGTCCCGTCATGTGCGATATAAGATCGATCGCCTAACTTCAGGGTGTCAATATTGATAACGGTAAGCATCAGCTATTCCCCAACCTATTTAAAATTAGCCTATACCCAAAAGGAATTAACTGGTCTTAAACCGAAAAATATTGCTAGGCATCTTGGTCGTAGTAAAAATCCACTCCAGCCGCCTCTAGCCGCTGGCACATCGCTGTAAACCCCAACCGAA
>JBDNHM010000027.1:0-82196 GCA_041688825.1 Burkholderiaceae bacterium
AAGGATGGCCAGCTATGCATCAACGATTAAGTCAAGTTGATGCCATCACCGCAGCCCGGTTGGCGCCCCATGACAGTCAACGTATTCAGCGCGCACTCGAAGTGTGGCTTATCAGCGGCGAGCCCCTATCAGCTTGGTTAGATAAACCCTTACCTAAGTCTACCAATGGGTTTTCAACGCGGCTCATTAGTCTTGAACCGACCGATCGTTTAGCGCTACACCATCGTATCGAAAATCGTTTTGATGAAATGCTTAATCAAGGTTTGGTCGATGAAGTACGTGCGCTATTTGAGCGCGGTGACTTAAACCTAGATATGCCTTCAATACGTTGTGTTGGTTATCGGCAAATATGGGCTTATTTAATAAACGAATTGTCTCTTGTTGAGGCACGTGAACAAGCGATTACAGCCACGCGCCAACTGGCTAAACGTCAGTTGACATGGTTACGTGGCATGCCCCAACGCACGGTGATTAATTGTTTAGCTACGAACGCACCCACCCGAGTGATTGATACGTTAGCACCGCACTTTGTTTGAACCGCTCGTTTAAATTGCCACAGCTTAACCATGGCAATTCATTCACAACAATTAGATCAGTGCCATTAAACCACTACAGTTTGCGCTGCATCAGCGGCACACGCCTTAATGTGCCCCAAGGTGTAGACCGTTTCACCCTGAGCCGTGAAGGCCTTGGCAATGGCCTCAGCTGCGCCAGCAGGCACCACAACCACCATACCAATACCGCAGTTAAAGACGCGGTGCATTTCGTTGTCGGCCACAGCCCCTTCTTTTTGAAGCCAAGCGAACAAGGGGGGTAGCGCCCAAGCATCGCGTGCGAGTTCAGCTTGTAAGCCGGGCGCCAAAATACGGGGTACGTTGTCAAGCAAACCGCCGCCGGTGATGTGAGCCAAACCTTTGATGTCTTGTTTGAACTGCGCTAGAACTGACAACACAGACTTCACATAAATGCGTGTCGGTGCCATCACCACATCACCCAATGGTTGGCCGTGAAAATCTTGTGTCGGTTGGGCTTGCGTGCGCTCAAGTACTTTACGCAAAAGCGAATAGCCGTTTGAGTGCGCACCGCTTGACGCCAAACCCAACACCACGTCACCTGGCACAATTAATTTGCCGTCAATTAAAGCTGATTTTTCAGCAGCACCCACAGCAAACCCCGCCAAGTCGTATTCCCCATCGGGGTACATACCGGGCATTTCAGCTGTTTCACCGCCAATTAAGGCGCAACCGGCCAACTCACAACCCCGTGCAATACCCCCAACAACTTGTGCCGCCACATCAACAGAAAGTTTGCCGCAGGCAAAGTAATCTAAAAAGAACAAAGGCTCGGCACCTTGCACCAAAATGTCATTCACGCTCATGGCCACTAAATCAATGCCAACTGTATCGTGGCGTTGCCACTCAAAGGCAAGCCTAAGTTTAGTGCCCACCCCATCAGTACCTGACACCAAAACCGGTTCACGATACTTTTTAGGCACTTGAAACAACGCCCCAAAGCCCCCAATACCGGCTAAAACGCCGTCACGCATGGTGCGGGCAGCTAAAGGTTTAATGCGATCAACAAGCGCCTCGCCAGCGTCAATATCAACGCCCGCATCGCGGTAAGTAAGAGAAGTGGGTTTAGAAGTCATATAAGGCGCCAATATGGGACAATTGCGGATAATAAAACCCGTATAACCCCGTATTTTACGATGAGTCGATGAACCATCAACTGATTTTAGATATTTTGCCTATTACTCAGCCTAGTTTTGACAACATGGTGATGGGTCACAACGCCCAGGCGATCAGTGCGGCACTTGCCCTAGAAGCGGGTCAAACCCTTTATTTATGGGGCCAAGATGGCTCAGGTCGAACCCATTTGTTACGTGCAAGTACGCACAAATCGTCCGGCCTATATTTTGATGCCACATCGCCCCCAGAGCTTATGACAGCGTGCGCAACCAGCGATACGGCTATGCCACCCGTGGTGGCCGTTGACGATGTGCATAAGCTTAATTTAGCGAGCCAAGCCGCTTGCTTCACACTTTACAACCGTTTTAAAGAGTTCAGTGGCAGCGCGCACGCTTTTAGGCTCATTGTGGCGGGCGATCGCGCACCGCTCAATATGCCGCTTCGCGAAGACCTGCGTACCCGCTTAGGTTCAGGTTTGGTTGAACGTTTAATGCCTTTATCAGATCAAGATAAATTTGAAGCGCTTTCGACCCTAGCCGCTGAGCAAGCCATGCCCTTGTCGCCTGAAGTTCTACAATGGCTGCTGACATATGGTTCACGTGATATTCGGGTATTGTGGGGCACCATTCAAGCGCTTGACCGCTACGCTTTGTCAAATCAACGTGCAATCACTGTTCCCCTACTAAAAACAATGTTGGCTGGGCAAACGTTGTTTTAAAAATGAAGCTTATGAAACCCACTCGTCTTGCATTATTTGATCTAGACCATACCCTCTTACCCCTCGATAGCGATTATCAGTGGGCAGATTTTTTAGCCCGTACCGGTCGCGCGGGCGACCCTGACCAAGCACGTGCGCGCAATAATGACCTGATGGATCGTTACAACCAAGGTCAATTAACAGCACACGCAGCTGCTGAGTTCATGTTGGGGCTATTAGCCGCTCACACGCCACAAGATTTAGCCCATTGGCATGAGTCTTTTATGCATGAAGTCATTCGGCCAGCCCTATTACCGCAATCAATTGCTTTGGTTCAAAAACACTTAAACGCGGGTGATTTATGCGCCATCGTGACGGCCACCAATAGCTTTGTAACCGCGCCCATTGCGCGTGCCTTTGGCATTCATCACTTGATTGCAACCATCCCGCAGTACCTTCAGGGGCGATATACCGGTCACATTGAGGGCATTCCGAGCTTTCGAGAAGGCAAAATAACACGCGTCAACGAGTGGCTCGCTACAATGGGCCTGGCGTTGAGTGATTTTGAGTCGTCACATTTCTATAGTGATTCAATGAATGATTTACCTTTACTTGAGTGCGTAACGCACCCTATTGCAACCAACCCAAGCAATGATTTGCGCACCTTAGCCACATCACAGCAATGGGTCGTTATTGATTTATTTGAAAAAGACAACCACTGAACTCATGCTCGCTCAAACAATAAAAAACATCGTTAATAAAGTTTTTAAACCATCAGGTGTTGCTAACGGCACAGCCAAACGTTTTCAAGTTAAAGATCATCGCATCGATAAACGGTTGGTGTCGCGCAATGCAGTGAAGGTCTGTGAAGTGTTGCAGCAAAAAGGTTTTGATGCCTACATTGTAGGTGGCGCTGTGCGCGACCTAATCATTGGTCTGGAACCCAAAGATTTTGATGTGGCGACTAACGCTACGCCTGATCAAATTCGCCCATTATTCAGGCGCGCACGCATTATTGGTCGTCGTTTTCAACTGGTGCATGTGGTGTTTGGTTCAGAAATTATTGAAACCTCAACCTTTCGTGCGCCCGCGCACGCGGCACAATCAACAGACGACAACGGTCGTATTGTGCGTGACAACGATTTTGGTAACCACCCTCAAGATGCAGCACGCCGTGACTTCACCATTAATGCCCTTTATTACAACCCTGTTAATGAAGAAGTGATCGACTTTCATCACGGTGTACCCGATCTAAACAAACGCATTGTGCGCATGATTGGTGACCCCCAAGTTCGTTATCGCGAAGACCCTGTTCGAATGTTGCGGGCGGTGCGTTTTGCAGTAAAACTAAATGGCACGATTGAAACGGCATCACGCGAACCCATCAAAGCCATGGCTGACTTAATCGACAACGTGCCCGCATCACGTTTATTTGATGAAATGCTCAAGCTACTCACATGCGGCCATGCGCTTGAATGTTTGAAACAATTGCGCACACATGGTCTACACCAAGGTCTGTTACCTTTGCTTGACGTCGTGCTTGAGCAACCCTCAGGGGCGGCTTTCGTTCAGCTGGCACTTGATCGTACTGACCATCGGGTACGCAGCGGCAAGCCTGTTAGCCCCAGTTTTTTATTTGCAGCGCTGTTGTGGCAGCAAGTTGAATTACGCTGGCGCGAGCAAATCGCTGCAGGTGCAATCAGTTTGCCCGCATTGGTTAGCGCGGCCGATGTCGTTATTGACATGCAAACAAAAAAACTCGCTATTCATAAACGTTTCACCTCTGATATGCGTGACATTTGGTTTATGCAACCGCGCTTTGAGCGACGTGTACCACGCATGATTCATCGTTTAATTGAACAACCGCGTTTTCGAGCAGCCGTTGACTTTTTACAACTGCGAGCGGCGGCCCATGAATTTGACAGCGTACTTGCACAATGGTGGATGGACCTCGCCAACGCTTCAGATGACGGCCGACACGACATGCTTGAAGACCTCGCTAACTTACCGCCTAGCAATCAAGACCGTGCAGCCCGCAAACGCCGGCCTCGCAAGCGCAAGCCTGCAATTTCAGACGCCACGCAATTGCCTCAAACCCCTTCAGACCAGCCGCTTGATTAATTAACGCCATGCCTGCTCATAGCCATCACAACTCTGTTTTAGCTTATATCGGTGTCGGTGCTAATTTAGGTGATGCATCAAATACAATGCATGCAGCCATCGATTCACTTGCCAAAAGCCCGGGCATCGAATTACTAAAATCATCGCATTTTTATGCTTCAGCCCCAGTTGACGCACCGGGCCCAAACTACACCAACGCAGTAATAAGTATTCAAACTACGCTTGATGTCTTAGGCTTGCTCGAACGCATTCAACAGATTGAACAACAACATGGTCGCGAACGTTTGTTTCGCAATGCCCCACGCACCCTTGATTTAGATTTACTTTGGTTTGATAACCAAACGATTGATTTGCCACAACTTACCGTGCCACACCCTAGGGCATATCAAAGGGCCTTTGTTTTAATGCCTTGGGCCGATATTACACCGAGCAATTTTGTTTTAAGTCATGCAGGTGTTGCAAAGAAGCTGAGCGCTTGGCGTGCCGCCGTTACCGACCAAACCTGCATAAAATACCCTGCTTAAAAGGGCGGCCTCAGACATATCAGGTCACCTTATATTGACTCATCAGCGTCTCATAGCAACCGAGATTTCACTTAAGTAAGCATATATTTAATTGCTTCAGGCATACCTAAATTTTTCTAAATAGCCCCTGCTTGTCGAAGCTTGGCAACTTGTTCAGGGCTGCACCCTACTTCTGCCAAAATCGCATCTGTGTGCTCACCTAACGCAGGTATGGCATCGATGCGCGCTTCAAACGAAAGATTACTTGCGGGTGGCTTCAATGCAGACAACATACCGACTGGGCTGGCCACATCAACCCAACGTTGACGTGCTTTGAGTTGAGGGTGGTCCCATACGTCTTTCATTTGATTGACTCGCGCGTTGGCGATTTGTGCAGCTTCAAGCCTAGTCGTTACTTCTTCAATCGTTAACGAACTAAACGCATCAACAATATGTTGACGCAGCACGTCACGATTTTCAACGCGCTTGGAATTTGACACAAACATGGGCTCTACTGCAATAGCCGAGTTAAATAAGACCTTGTCACAAAATACAGCCCATTCGCGCTCATTTTGTAAACCTAACATTACCGTATGACCATCGCCCACAGGAAAAGGGCCGTAGGGAAAAATTGTTGCATGCGCGGCACCTGCGCGTGGCGGTTGGGGTGCGTCATCGTAGGCATAATACAGGGGGAAGCCCATCCACTCGACCATACTTTCAAGCATCGACACGTCAATCTGGCTGCCCAAACCAGTTCGACCGCGAAGCAATAAAGCATTCAAAATACTGGAATAGGCATACATACCCGCTGCAATATCTGCAATCGAACAACCGGCTTTTGCCGGCTCATCAGCTGAACCTGTAACCGACACAAAACCACTTTCACTTTGAATTAATAAGTCATAGGCTTTTTTGGTCTCATAAGGCCCGCCCACGCCGTAACCTGAAATATCACAGACAATCAATTTTGGAAATTTAGCATGCAAGGTTTCAAAAGATAGCCCCATACGTTTTGCTGCACCAGGCGCCAAATTTTGAACGAAGACATCAGCTTGGCCTAACAATTGCTGCAAAATCGCATCTGCTTCAGGGTGCTTTAAATCAAGCGTCAAACTTTCTTTAGAGCGGTTTGTCCAAACAAAATGAGAAGCCATACCTTTTACGCGCTCGTCGTAAGCACGCGCAAAATCGCCCACACCAGGCCGTTCAATTTTGATCACCCGCGCTCCCATATCAGCCAGTTGGCGCGTACAAAATGGCGCTGCAATGGCATGCTCAAGACTGACGACGGTAATGCCGTCAAGCGGTCTCATGACAGCTTGCGTGGCAGGTATCGTGTGCGCGGTTTGAACGGATTCGGTCATGGTTTTAAATTTTAATATTTTTTATTCAAAAGTAAGCTGGGCTTGATGGGCAAGTGTTCCGCCCTGACTGATCCATAACTGTGCCGCACCAGGCGACTCAACGGTACCGCCCACTTCAAAAGGGGTGGGGCAAACCATAGGGCGAAGGCCGCGATAATTTAAATGTTTTAAGCGTGCTTGGGGGTTCGCAGCCTGAAAGGCTTGCACCATAAATGTCGCTAACATGGGGCCATGCACCACAAGCCCCGGGTAACCTTCTTGCTCAGTCACATAAGGGTAATCATAGTGAATACGGTGGGCATTAAATGTAATGGCTGAATAGCGAAACAATAAAACAGGGGTGGGCTCAATGGCGCGTTGCCATTGAGCTACTGGCTGCAATTCAGTGCCCGTCAATTTAGGGGGGCTGGGCTCTCGGTAAACAATATCTTGCTCTTCAATTATGACGCGTCGACCCAATTGTTCAATTTCGTGCGTCAACGTCACAAACAATAAGGCGCCTGTTTTACCTTGCTTTTCTTGTATGTTTTTGATGGTTGACGTTTTGCGTGCGGGCACACCAATTTTAAGGTCACCCTCAAAAGTCACGCGCCCACCCGCCCACATGCGGTTTCTATTATTTGCGGGGGGCAAAAAGCCGCCCCGCTCAGGGTGACCATCTAGACCAATTTCCGCTGAAGGTACATTTTCTAAAAAATAACACCAGTGCCACAAGGCACTTAACGTGTCGCCCGCTGCAGGTATGGGGCAACTCAGTGTGGCTGCAATGCGTCGAGCCTGACCGGCATCGATTGCATCTTCAAATGTTTGCGAACGGCCTAACCAGGCTGACAAATCAACAGATGACATTGTTCTCTCTTTGGTTTTATGTGTATTCCCCTAATTTAACTATAAGGCGGGGCTCTGCGGGTCTGTTATTCTAAAATACCGACTTTTAATAGGTTTTATGTCATGACCCAAACCCGTCAAGCCCCCCTTTCAGGTATTCGCATACTTGACTTATCAAGAGTATTGGCGGGGCCGTTTTGTACCCAAAACCTAGCTGACTTGGGTGCCGACGTGATTAAGATTGAACGCCCCGGTAGCGGCGACGACACACGCGGTTGGGGCCCACCCTATTTGAAAAATGAGCAAGGTCAAGACACCAGCGAATCGGCATACTACCTCAGCACCAATCGCAACAAACGCTCTGTCGCCATTGATATAGCCACCGCAGAAGGGATCGCTATGGTGCTTAAGCTTGTGGCTGAGTGTGATGTCTTGGTTGAAAACTTTAAAGTCGGTGGCCTGAAACAATATGGGCTTGACTACGACAGTTTGAAGGGCCAATTTCCCAAATTAATCTACTGCTCCATCACCGGCTTTGGCCAAACCGGGCCCTTTGCGGCGCAGCCCGGGTATGACTTCATGATTCAAGGGTTGGGTGGCCTCATGAGCATCACCGGTGAACGCGACGACCTACCCGGTGGTGGCCCACAAAAAGCGGGGGTAGCGGTTACTGATGTGATGACCGGCATGTTTGCCAGTGTCGCCATTTTGGCTGCCTTACGTGAACGCGATCAGAGTGGCTTGGGGCAGCAAATTGATGTGTCATTGCTCGACAGCCACATTGCCATGTTAGTGAACCAAAACCTTAATTACATGGTGTCAGGTGTCGTACCCAAACGAACGGGTAACTCACACCCAAACATTGTGCCGTATCAAGTGTTCAAAGCTTCAGACAGTTATTTAATTGTTGCTGTCGGCAACGACAGTCAGTTTAGAGCGTTTTGTGAGGTATTAAGCCGACCCGAATGGGGGCAAGACCCGCTGTTCAGCACCAATCGTCAGCGCACGATTAACCGAGCGGTTTTAGTACCGTTAATGGAAGCCGTTATGGCCGAGCACACGCGTGACCATTGGCTTGCCGCGCTAGAAAAAGTAGGTGTGCCCAGCGGGCCGATTCAAACTTTAGATCAGGTATTTGAACACCCTCAGGTCAAAGCACGGCAGGTTTGGCGCACCTTGCCTCACCCACTTGCCGGCCAATCACCGACAACAGCTAACCCCATTCACTTTTCTGCCACACCGATTGAATATCGTCGACATGCCCCGTTACTTGGGGAACATACCGACGAAGTGATCAATGAGTTTGGGCTCAAGCCCTGAGCGTAAAGCTTTAAGACCAAGCGCGACAACACCTCATTAGGTGTCGTCGCGCTTGAGCCAATCAAACTTAGCTTTCTGAGTCGGGCTTAGCCTGCTACGACAGGAATACCTGCAATGCGGGCTGACCACTCGGCTGGCCCGGTGTTGTGAACTGAAATACCGTTTGAATCAACCGCAACAGTCACAGGCATATCAACCACGTCAAATTCGTAAATGGCTTCCATACCTAAATCACCAAATGCCAATACGCGTGATTTTTTAATGGCTTTTGACACCAAGTACGCCGCACCCCCTACTGCCATCAAATACGCTGACTTGTGCTTTCGAATAGACTCAATTGCAATTGGGCCTCGCTCGGCCTTACCCACCATGGCGATTAAGCCTGTTTGCTCAAGCATCATGTCAGTGAATTTGTCCATACGGGTAGAAGTTGTAGGGCCTGCAGGGCCCACCACTTCATCACGCACGGGGTCAACTGGGCCCACGTAATAAATGACACGATTTTTAAAATCAACCGGTAACGGTTCGCCCTTGGCCAGCATATCTTGAATGCGTTTATGGGCTGCATCGCGGCCTGTCAGCATTTTGCCTGACAGCAACAAGGTCTGACCAGGCTTCCAGCTTGCGACCTCTGCAGACGTCAAAGTATTTAAATCAACTTGTTTAGATGATTTGTAATCGGGCGCCCATTTCACATCAGGCCAGTCTGACAGCGAAGGCCGCTCTAAATGAACGGGGCCTGAACCATCAAGCACAAAATGGGCATGGCGCGTTGCCGCACAGTTTGGAATCATGGCAACAGGTAATGATGCCGCATGCGTGGGGAAAGTATTAATTTTGACGTCAAGTACGGTCGTTAAACCGCCTAAACCCTGTGCACCAATACCTAATGCGTTTACTTTTTCATACAGCTCAATGCGCAGCGCCTCAATCTTGTTTTGAGGGCCACGCGTTAATAGCTCGTGCATATCAAAACTTTCCATCAGGGCTTGCTTAGCCATCAACACAGCCTTTTCAGCGGTACCACCCACCCCAATACCCAACATACCTGGTGGGCACCAACCCGCCCCCATAGTGGGCACGGTTTTCAAAACCCAGTCAACGACTGAATCGCTAGGGTTGAGCATCGCTAGTTTTGACTTGTTTTCAGAGCCGCCGCCTTTTGAGGCGACTTGAACATCAACTGTATCGCCGGGCACCAATTCAACTGAAACGATACAGGGCGTGTTGTCTTTCGTGTTGCGTCGCGAAAACAAGGGGTCTTCTAATATAGAGGCGCGTAGTGGGTTGTCAGGGTTTGTGTAACCGCGGCGAACGCCTTCGTCACAAATTTCTTGCACGCTACGCTTTGAGTCAAAGCGAACATTCATACCCACTTTTAAAAATACATTCACAATGCCCGTATCTTGACAAAGCGGTCGACGGCCCTCAGCGCACATGCGTGAGTTAGTCAAAATCTGCGCCATCGCGTCCCGCGCAGCGGGGCTTTGCTCTCGCTCATAAGCACGCGACATATATTGAACAAAGTCAGCGGGGTGGTAATAACTTATAAATTGAATCGCATCGGCTATTGATTCAATTAGATCATCTTCGCGAATGGTGACAGACATTATGGTTAAACCTTAATAATTAAGAGCGATGGGTATTAAACAACGTGAGTAAACAACATTGTGTCGATACTGGTGTATTTTGGCAAATAGACCGAGTATGCGCCATGGGTTTGCAGCATGCACGTTAAAATACCTAAATTAACGCTAACATCAATTATTTATATACAAAACAGCCATGCTAACGTTCCAACAAATTATTATGCGCCTGCAAGAATACTGGGCGCAACAAGGGTGCGCCTTATTGCAACCGCTCGACATGGAAGTGGGCGCAGGCACTTCACATACCGCCACCTTTTTACGTGCCATTGGTCCAGAGCCATGGCGAGCCGCTTATGTTCAGCCCTCTAGACGCCCCAAAGACGGTCGTTACGGCGAAAACCCAAATCGTCTACAACATTATTATCAATACCAAGTCGTGCTTAAACCCGCACCGAGCAATATTTTAGATTTGTATATTGGTTCGCTTAAAGCCATTGGCGTTGACCCCCAAAAAAACGATATTCGTTTTGTGGAAGATGATTGGGAAAACCCCACTTTAGGCGCTTGGGGCTTAGGTTGGGAAGTCTGGCTTAATGGTATGGAAGTAACACAATTCACCTATTTTCAGCAAGTTGGTGGCCTAGACTGCAACCCTGCTACGGGCGAAATAACCTATGGTCTTGAACGATTAGCCATGTATTTGCAAGGCGTTGAAAGCGTTTACGATTTGGTCTGGACGCAGCATGAAGGCCATACTTTGTATTACCGCGATGTCTTTCATCAAAATGAAGTTGAGCAATCAACCTACAATTTTGAACACGCCAATACCGCCATGTTGTTTCAACACTTCACTGATTATGAGCAACAGGCACAGCAACTGATGCAAGTGCCGTTAGCCTTACCTGCCTATGAAGCTGCGTTAAAGGCCGCCCATACGTTTAACTTGCTTGATGCCCGGGGTGCAATCAGTGTGACCGAACGTGCAGCTTACATAGGGCGTATACGAAACCTATCACGCGCTGTCGCTAAGGCATATTTTGAATCACGCGAAGCATTGGGCTTTCCCATGCTTACCAAGCAAGAGACATTAACAGCATGACTACGCACCCTTTATTGATTGAATTATTTACTGAAGAGCTTCCCCCTAAAGCCTTGAAACGTTTAGGTGATACTTTTGCACAAAGTGTGCAAGCCACTTTAGCGAACCACCATTTATTAGCAACCCCTTGCACGGTCACGCCTTATGCCACCCCTAGGCATCTGGCTGTGCACTTGTCTGCCGTCAACGACGCCGCACCCGAGCAAAGCTTTTCTGAAAAACTCATGCCGGCCGCAATTGGTCTTGATGCCAATGGCCAAGCCACCCCTGCATTGCTTAAAAAGCTAACCAGTAAAGGCTTAGAACATTTTGATGTGTCTCAGCTACAAAAGGTATCTGATGGTAAGCAAGACTATTTGGTCGCAGAAGGTCAAGCGCCTGGTGCCAACTTAAAAGCCACCATTCAAAGTGCCCTTGATACAGCGCTAAGCGCTTTACCCATACCCAAAGTGATGCGCTACCAATTAGCCGACGGTGTGACCTCTGTTGATTTTGTACGACCTGCTCACAAACTTGTTGTGCTGTGGGGTGATGAAATATTACCCGCGCACGCTTTAGGTCTAACGTCGGGTCGTCAAACCATGGGGCATCGCTTTTTACACCCCGAAGCATTTGATTTGCCCCACGCTGATCAATACGAGACCCTGATGGCCGAAAAAGGCCAAGTTTGTGCTGCATTTTCTACCCGTCGCGATCGTATTGAAAAAGCGTTGCTGTCTGAAGCCAGCAAGCTGTCAGCAACAATGGGTCAGGGTGCTGAGGTTGAAGCGCTGCTTGATGAAGTCACCGCTTTAGTTGAAGCGCCTGCCGTATACGTCGGTGAGTTTGAACCGAGCTTTTTGAAAGTACCCCAAGCATGTTTGATTTTAACCATGCGATTAAATCAAAAATACTTTCCACTTTTTGACCCGGTTACTGGCAAGCTAACGCATCGCTTTTTAATCGTAAGCAACATGCCAATTAGTGACCCCAGCGCCATTATTTCAGGCAATGAGCGCGTCATTCGACCTCGCCTAGCTGATGCTGAATTTTTCTATCGCACCGACTTGCGTACCCCTTTGCATCAACGTGTCGATGCACTCAAGCAAATTGTTTACCATAACAAATTAGGCTCACAGGGCGAGCGCGCCGAGCGTGTCAAACATATCGCCGCATGGGTCGGCCATGCACTGGGTGCTGATGTTGCGCAATGTGAGCGAGCCGCTTTGCTCGCCAAAGCCGACCTCACCACACTCATGGTGGGTGAATTTCCTGAATTGCAAGGCCTAATGGGTTGCGACTATGCCCTGAGCGATAACGAACCCCATGCCGTCGCGCAAGCGATTGCCATGCAGTACCGCACCCGCCTTGAAACCCCCATCACTGCTGATCAAGCTGTTACAGCCGCCTTATTTATAGCTGACCGCTCAGAAACCTTAGTCGGTATATGGGGCATTGGTTTAGCCCCAACGGGCGAGCGCGACCCCTTCGGTTTACGCCGCGCCGCGCTGGGCATCATTAATGCGTTTGAACAATTGTGTGCGGGTGGTTTACTACCCATTAACCAAACCACTGATCTGAACTTGCGTGGCTTATTACAGGCCACTTGGGAAAGCTTCGCCCAACGTGACCTTCTGCTACCCGAAACCATCGATCAAGTGTATGCATTCGTCATTGAACGCTATCGCAATCAGCTTAACCAGACACCTCGCACGGTGGTAGATGCCGTGTTGGCCATTGACCCGCCCATACATCAAGTGCTGGCTCGCATTGAGGCTACCGTGGTATTTTCAAAAACGAATGAAGCGCCCAGTTTGGCTGCAGCTAACAAACGAATTGGCAACGTACTTAAAAAAATAACTGAGGGTTTTAATGGCTCAACCAGCCCAAATACCCTTTTGTACCAAGTGGGTGCCGAACAAGATCTAGGTGAAGCCTTAGCGCGCTTAGCGCCCTTGGCCCATGCTGATATGCAAGCAGGTCAGTTCGCGGCGGCACTGTCACGGTTGGCTTCATTGCGCAACCCGGTTGATACGTTTTTTGACGACGTCATGGTGATGGTTGATGACCCAACTATTCGTCAGAACCGTCTTGCATTATTGAGTGCATTGCATCGCGTCATGAATCAAGTGGCTGACATCTCAAAACTTTCGGCCTAAAAACGATAAAACCAATCAAACTCTCATGAAACTGATTATTCTTGACCGTGACGGCGTCATCAACCACGACAGCCCAGATTACATTAAAACCCCTGACGAATGGCACCCCATTGCGGGCAGCCTTGAAGCGATTGCACGCTTTCATCAAGCGGGCTGGAAGGTCGTTGTGGCTTCAAATCAATCGGGCTTGGCACGCCGTTACTTTGATGCCCCTGCTCTCACAAAAATTCATAATAAAATTCGCGAGTCACTCGCTAGTTTGGGCGGGGCAATTGATGCTTTTTTTATTTGCCCACACGGCCCCGATGATCATTGCAATTGTCGCAAACCTAAACCAGGCCTATTTCACGACATTGCGCAACGCTTTGATATTGACTTAGAAGGGGTACCTGCAGTGGGTGATTCCTTACGCGACTTGCAAGCGTCACACGCATTAGGCTGTCAGCCCTGGCTGGTTGAAACCGGCAACGGTATCAAAACACGCTCACAAGGCGGCTTACCCGAGCACGTGATGTTTGCAAGCAACTTAGGCAGCGTAGCTGATCAACTACTCACGTTAAAGACCTAACGCCATGATGACTGGGCTTCGCGCAACGCTTTATTATCTCTTCCTAATTATTACAGTCATACCCTATGCGTTGTTATGCATAGTGTGGTCGCCCCTGCCTTTGCATACTCGCTATAAATTAACGGTAGGCTGGCCACGAATGGCTGTTTGGGGTGCACGCTTTTTTTGTGGTCTTCGCTGGCAAGTTCAAGGTTGGGAAAACTTTCCTGATGGGCCTGCCATTATTTTGTCGAAACACCAGTCAGCCTGGGAAACTTTATTTTTAACTAGCCACCTGCCACGTCAAATTTGTTTTGTGTATAAAAAAGAGCTTCATTTAGTGCCGTTTTTTGGTTGGGGTTTGG
This sequence comes from Burkholderiaceae bacterium, assembly GCA_041688825.1. Classification (GTDB taxonomy): domain Bacteria; phylum Pseudomonadota; class Gammaproteobacteria; order Burkholderiales; family Burkholderiaceae_B; genus Algicoccus. Next base: position 14,263 of record JBDNHM010000027.1, read on the forward strand.
CGTTATTACGCATGATTCCAATTGATCGCGCCAAAGGTCGTGAAGCGTTTGAACAAGTGGTGCAAATAGGTCAACAGCGTTTAGACGAGGGTCGTTGGCCCTTATTATTTCCAGAGGGTACACGCATCGCCCCGGGCAAAATGGGGCGATTTAAAATGGGTGGTGCTTTGCTTGCTATTCGCACTGGCACACCGATCATACCCATCGCTCACAACGCCGGTGAATGCTGGCCACGTAACAGCTTTTTGAAAAAAAGTGGCTTAATCACTGTTTCGATTGGGGCACCCATATCACCTGAAGGGCTTACCCCTGAAGCCGTTAACCAAAAAGTACACGACTGGATATCTGCTGAAATGCAGCGTCTCAACCCTGAACGCTACAGCCCTAAGTCATGAGCGAGCAGCTCTCACTTTTGCTAGATGTCAGCACCGAGGCTGTGGCCTCACTCACCCCTGCACCCTCTCAAATCGCAACGGGCAGTAAGTGGCGTGAAATCAATCACCAAGGCATACAAATCGGTTTTGTGTTGACCCGATCGCGTCGGCGCTCAATTGGTTTTATGGTGGGCGAAGAAGGCTTACGTATTGCGGCACCCAGTTGGGTCACATTAACGCAAATTGATGCAGCGATTATTGAAAAAATGCCTTGGGTGCTTAACAAACTTAAAGCCATGCATGAACGTCGCACCCGCTTAACTTTGGCGACAAAGAGTTGGCAACCTGGTGGTGCCATTCCCTACCTTGCTAAACACATCACGTTGCAATGCGGTCCTGGTGCAAACCTCAGTAATCGCGGAAAAGTTTCTTTTGAAGGCAACGCATTGCAACCTGAATCAGGTCAAACGTTATGGTTACCTATTCCTGCAGACAGCGATTCATCGCGCATACGTGAGGTTGCACAAAGCTGGTTGCAACAACAAGCAAAACACTGGTTTGGTTTACGTATTTCACATTTTCAAGCGCAAACAGGGTTGACCATTAAGTCTTGGCGCCTCTCAAATGCCCTTGGTCGATGGGGTTCTTGCACGAGCGACCGGGTAATTGCGTTAAATTGGCGTTTAATACACTTTTCACCCAGCGCAATTGACTACGTTATTGCCCATGAAATGGCGCATCTCAGAGAACTTAACCATAGCCAAGACTTTTGGGCCGAAGTAAAAGCCATTTACCCTGACTATATTCAAGCACGGCAAGCGTTAAAAAAATTTTCGCCAGGCGATTTACCTGACGTTACCAATTAAGGAGCTTTCTATGCGCATTTTGCACACGATGTTACGCGTAACTGATATTGACAAATCAATTGCTTTTTATACTGAAGTAATGGGTATGAAACTAATGCGTAAACAAGATTACCCAGCGGGTCGATTTACACTCGCTTTTGTGGGCTACCAACCCGAAACTGAAGCCGCTGTGATTGAACTGACCCACAACTGGGACACTGACGCCTACACGTTAGGCGATGCATTCGGTCATATTGCCATTCAAGTTGACGATGCCTACGCCGCCTGCGAATCAGTCAAAAAGCGAGGCGGTTTAGTGTCTCGCGAAGCAGGCCCCATGAAAGGTGGAACCACCGTCATCGCTTTTGTTCAAGACCCTGATGGCTACAAAATTGAACTAGTCGAGCGTCGCACAACTTAATATTGATGAGGCTGCTCAAGCGGGTGCTTAAGTGCCACAGCAGCTTTGGCATTATTGTGCGGGGTGAGTGTAATGGGGTGCGTTTAATGGGCTGAGGCAGTAGGCTAAACACTGGACATTGCGGCGTGCTGTTTATTCTTTGCCCAATAGGCTTAAAGCGTCAGCCATTTTTATAAACCCATCAATACTCACTTGCTCGGCCCGCCAAGTGGGTTCAACACCCACCTCTTGCCAAGGCATTAGCTTGGCCCATGCACCTAAGGCACCCCGCAACATTTTACGACGTTGTGCAAATGCCTTGAGCACGACCGCAGCAAAAAGCTGATCATTTTTTGCACGCGCTCTTGCTGACGGCAAAGGTATCATACGAATAATTGAAGACACCACACGCGGGGGTGGGTCAAAAGCCTCAGGGCTCACATCAAATAATTTTTCAACTGCATATCGATATTGCAGCATGACCGACAAACGACTGTAATGCGTGGTGTCAGGTGCGGCAACAATACGATCAACCACCTCTCGCTGCAGCATGAAATGTTGGTCAACGATATGGTCTGCATGCTCTGCACAGGCAAACATCATCGGTGATGAAATATTGTAGGGTAAGTTACCCACAATTCTTATGGGCTGGCCAAGATCTTTTGCGAGCGCTGAAAAATCAACCCTAAGCGCATCTTGTTCAATGATGGTGAGTCGTTCTGGTTTAAAACGATGGGCCAAACGGGCTGCTAAATCACGATCAATTTCTATCACATTTAGATGATTAATACGGTCTAAGATTGGAATAGTCAACGCACCAAGACCCGGTCCAATTTCAAATAAATGGTCAGTCTGCACCGGGGCAATAGCCCGAACAATTGATTCAATCACAGCGGCATCAATCAAAAAATTTTGACCGAACCGCTTTCGAGCAGTATGGTGCGCCACGCGTTATTGCCCTAAAACACTATTGTTGAAGATCTGGGTTCAAACGTTTCATGCGGTCATCAATATAGCTTTGATTTTTGACCTGCTGCAACCAGGCTTCAAAGGCTGCTGCAGCTCGCCTTTCAAACAATGCTTGACGTGCAACGTTTCGTTGATACTGATCTGCCATGTCTTTGGTACGACGCTCTTCGACCTGAATCAAATGCCAGCCAAATTGAGATTGAACAGGCTCGCTAATATCACCTACTGCCAAGGCATTCATTGCGCGCTCAAAAGGCGGCACGGTCTCGCCGGGGTTTAACCACCCCAGCTCACCACCCGAAGGGGCTGAAGCATCTTCAGACACACGAATAGCCACATCAGCAAAATTTTGACCGCCTTGGGTCAAACGTTGACGGGCTTCTTCAATACGTTGTTTAGCGCGTTCATAGCTCACAATTGGAGAGGTCTTGATCAAAATATGACGGGCTTTCGTTTGCTCAACCATCATTGGGCCAACAGGGCCTGCTGAATTAGCGGGTGCAGTGGATTCTGGTGGGGGTGCAGGGGCTTGCGCTGGCTTGGGCGGTGGGCCACCAGCACGACCCATTAGTTTTAAAATATGAAAACCTGCTGGGCTTTTAATAATCGGGCTCACTTGACCTGGTTGCAAATCAACGACTGTTTTCTCAAATAAAGCAGGCCAGTCTTTGGCAGGCCTCACCCCCATGTCGCCACCTTGAGACGCTTCAACGCCTTGCGAAGAAGCAATCGCAACTTTATCAAAGCTTTCTTTTGACAACTGGGCTCTGAGTTGAATCATTTTTTTACGTAACGCTTCAACTTCACTAGGTGAAGCCGCCTCGGGCACTCTAATAAAAATTTGTGCAATGCCTAAAATTAATGGTTGTACTGGTTGAGCACGTGGCGGTGGCTGTGGCTTTGGCTGCGGTGGTGGTGGCGGCTTTGGTGGCTCTAGGCCACTGGCTTTGCGGGCTGTTTGCTCTTGTAAGTATGCATCAATTTCAGCGTCGCTGATCATCATGGTCGTTTCAGCCATGCGTGAACGCATGCGATCAAACAAAATATCGCGACCGATTTTGGCGCGAAATTCTTCCCATGCTAAACCTAAAGATTCGACTTGTTTGCGTATTTGTGACACGTCTAAATTATTGCGCCTAGCAATTTCTGCAATAGAACTATCGACATCACTTTTTTTAACCACAACTTTCATACGCTTTGCTTCTTGCTCAACCAATCGCTCGGCAATCAGTTGTTCAAGTGCAACCTGCATTAAGCTTGTAGCCGTTGGCATGGGTGCACCGCGACTTTTTAAATCATTTGTAATAAAGGCAATTCGTTCATTAACTTGCAGCTGTGTAATGACATCTTTATTGACAACTGCAGCAATTTTGTCAGCACCAATTGTTTTGTTTGATGCATTGTTTTTGGCTGCAATGTCAGCTGGCGTGGGCGCTATGGGTTTACCCAACTGGGCCCAAGCAAGTGATGAACCAAACATGATAGTGATACAAGACACAACAAACCAACGTTTGAGTTGATTAAGTGTGAATTGATGAACAAAAACTGACATTATTCGTACCTTTGATATTTTCCGACAGACGGAACAGGGTTTGTAATATTCTCAAAATTAGGAATACTGCTACCCAAAAGACCCATCGCGTTTTGCCCTAACTGACCCAGCCCAGACAACTCTAATTGAAAGAAGATAGCATTATTTACTTGGGTTGGGTCAATCGCATAACTTTGGTAGACCACACGCGCTGTCCAACAGCAATCGCCTTTGTACTCGATGCCAGCAATGGCTTGTGTAACACGCGGAACCACTTGTAAATTTGGGTTACTTAATAAAGAGTAATCAACTCGACCCACTGCATATACTTTTTTCGTCAAGGGCCATTGAAAACTAACACTTACTTGTTCCTGACCTTGTGGTTGATAAAGGCCTGTTGGTTGGCGCTGATAGCGGTATGATGCTGAAATTGAAGCGGCCCGTTTAGGGTTCCAGCGCAGGCCCACTTGAGTACGATCCCACATTTGATCATAGGGGTTATATTGCAAACTTAAGCCTGTTGTTAGCGTATTAGTTAACGCGGCACTGGCACCAATTAAAAATTCAGATTTAACGTTTGTGCGGGGCACTTCACCCGGCAAGGTAACTTTTTGATCTTCGAAATAAATTTGCTGGCCTACCGCTACAGACATACGCTCAAAACCAGTTTCTTCGTCAAGCATACGCGAACCTAATGCAAGCGTGACTTGATTCGCGTTGGCAATACGATCGCCGCCACCCGTATAAATATTTTCTTGAAACGCACGTGAAAAACTAAAGTCGGCCAGTGTGGTGTCGTAGACCGGTAAATTTGATTGGTCACGATACGGCACGTTCAAGTAATAAATACGTGGCTCAAGTGTTTGAATAGAATTGCTACCAAAAAACGAGGCGCTACGTTCAAATGTCATACCGGCATCAAGCGACATAATGGGTAAAACACGCTCGTTAGTTGGCACCCGCCCGCCCAAACCCGTTGCTTGATACCAATTGGTGTCATACCGCGTGACATTCACGCCTACTTTAGGGGTAATGTACCAACCCGGTTGCACAATTGGCATGGCAACGCTGGTATATGAAGAATACCGTTGACCATCTTGACCTTGACGCTGGCCATTTCGCGTTAATGGCATTTCAAAAGAGGTGGCTGCGTTTTGAGTAACCACATCAAAACCCTTAACGTTATAACGTGCGCCATTGAGCGCGACGCTAGGTAACAGGTTGTACTGTGGCCGAATCGGTGCAGACTCAGTTTGCAAGGTTTGGTATGTTGCCACCGTGACACTTGATTGCCAGTATTTGTCGGCCCAACCCACCACACCTGTTTTTGGTAAATAAGTGGTTGAAGCTTGATTAACCGCCAAAATAGAAAAATCTTTAAAGTAATTGTCGTCAGACACACCATTTAAATTTAACGACCCATAAAAGCCTTTACCAAAGCTTTGTGCGTGCTGAACTGAGTATAGCCAACGATCAGTGCCGGTTTGTGTATCGTTACTTAAGTAAGTACCCCCATAGGTGCCAGCGTAGCTTTCACCTAAGTACCGAAACTCGCCACCCAACTGCACGCCGCGTTTGCTCATTGAACGCGTTTGCACCGTCGCGTCGTAATCAGGTGCAATATTGATGTAGTAAGGCAGGGTAAAGTCAAAACCCGTTTGGCTGGTTGACGCAAAAGTCGGTATTAAAAAACCTGACTTTCGTTCTTTTTTGAGTGGAAAAGTTAAGTATGGTGATGCCAATATAGGAAAGTCTTTAAAGTACAGCACTGCATTTCTGGCCACACCCTCGTTGGCATCAAAATCAAGATCAAGTTTTTTAGATTCAATATACCAAGCGGGAGCTGGGCAAGGGCAGCCACTGTATGTCATATCATGCACAGTCATGGTTGAACGGCTGGTGATTTCGGCTTTTGAGCCCACCCCTGCACCCCCGCTTTCAAGCCAAAAGTTAGGCTGCTGAACCTGGCCGGTTTCTTTATCTGTGGTGTACGTTAACGAAGGCCCTACAACGATGTTACCGTCTCTTATCAGGCGAGCGTTACCTTGAGCATTCATCACGCTTGTACCCTTGTTGTAACGAATAAAGCCCGCCTTTAACACTGAGTCGGCTCGACGTACTGAGGCATTTTTTTCTAAAGTAATGTTGTCTTTATCGTCGGCAGTGATTGATTGAGTAGCTTGCAAATAAGAAGGCATTTGCTTGTCTGAAATAGGGGGGGTGGTAATACGGTTTGAGTTGCGCAGGCCATTTACAATCACGACACCAATAACAGGGTCTTTTTCTTGAGCAGTCGCAACGACCCCGAAAACCGAAGTTATCGAATAAGCTGCCAGCAATATCAGACCTTTCGTTACACCCACACGTGGCAACCCATTTTTAAACACCCATTCGCAAAAGTATATTAGCTTCACAATGCGACGCTAGACCCATTATTATAGGGATTCCGACGCCCAAGTAGTTTATGGCTCCATTAGACTCAAATTTTTACCTCAATATGTCTCATTTGCCTCACGCTAACGCACGCGACCATGCCCTTTCAAGCTGGTTAGAAACCCTCACAACAGTGCATGGTTTATTGCTTGACACGCTAACCCCCGCCTCGGGTGATGCCAGTTTTAGGCGCTACTTTCGCGTGCAAGGTGCAAAGTGTTCTTTCGTTGTGATGGACGCTGCGCCCCCACAAGAAAACGTTAAACCTTTTATAGATATTACCCAGAGGTTGGCACAAAAAGGCTTAAATGTTCCCAAAATTGTGGCTCAAAACATTGACGCAGGGTTTTTACTACTCAGTGACTTAGGGCCCACCACTTATTATGCCCAGATTCAATCGGGCCTTGACGAGACCGCCTTAAATGCTATTTACAGCGACGCGATTGATGCATTGGTGACCCTACAAAAAGCCGATCACCAAGGTTTAGGTCGACTTGACGCATTGCGCCTGAAACAAGAGCTCACCCTTTTTACCGATTGGTATATCAAGGTGCACTGCAACCAAACCCTGACCGATACCGAGGCAAAACAACTAGACGCTACCTTTGATTTACTGTCTGAAGCGGGTGCCCAACAAGCCACCGTTTTGGTGCACCGAGATTTTCATTCGCCCAACTTAATGCTTAGCGAGCAACCCCAGTTTGGTGCCAACCCTGGCGTACTTGATTACCAAGACGCCTTAGAAGGCCCCATTGCGTACGACATCGCCTCGTTGGTATTTGATGCTCGCACCACCTGGGAAGAACCTCAACAGCTTGATTGGGCAATTAGGTATTGGGAAAGGGCTCGTCAACACAATTTACCTATACCCAGCGATTTTGCTGATTTTCACAAAGACTATGAATGGATCGGCTTGCAGCGTAATTTGCGCATTTTGGGTGTATTTGCGCGGCTCAACCACCGAGACCACAAGCCCAGTTACTTAGCCCATATACCTCGTGTGCTGGCCTATATTAGACAAGTTACGCAACGATATGGGGCGTTTGCACCGCTAAATCGCATACTGAATCGTTTAGAAGGCATTGAAGTCAAAGCAAGGTACACGTTTTAATGAAAGCTATGCTGCTTGCTGCGGGGCGTGGCACACGCATGCAGCCCCTTACCGATCACACCCCTAAACCCTTGCTTAAAGTGGGTGGTAAACCCCTCATTGTTTGGCACCTTGAACGTTTGGCGCTGGCTGGCTTTAAAGACGTAGTCATTAACCACGCTTGGCTGGGCGCCCAGATTGAATCGTCTTTAGGAAATGGTGGCCAGTGGGGGCTTAACATTCAATATTCAGCCGAAACCGAAGCACTTGAAACAGCGGGTGGCCTAGCCAAGGCGCTGCATTTTTTAGATGAAAAACCTTTTTTGGTTATGAATGCAGACGTCTGGTGTGACTGGCAACCCGCTCGAGCGTTTCTTATTCAAAAACAACTAGAAGACAACCCCGCTCTTTTAGCATGGCTATTATTGGTAAACAACCCCAACTTTCACGCCGGTGGCGATTTTTTCTTGCCGTTAAATGGCGTCCTATCGTGTGAACCCGTTGAACACCATGCGACGAACCAAGGTGCAGATATCAACGCGCATTTTATTGCGCATGGTGGTGTAGACAACATCGTGCCGCGCCTCACTTTTAGTGGCATTGGCATTTATAAGCCCCATCTATTTGAATCGCTTGAGCCCAACCAACCCGCTAAGCTTGCACCGCTTCTAAAGCACGCCATGACACAACAGCGCGTTATCGGTGAAAAATACAACGGGCAATGGGTAGATGTTGGTACACCCGAGCGATTGGCAAGACTGAATCAAACAAAGCACTACACACGTTCGTGAAGATGGCGTTATGCTAAGACTTTCACGACATAGCAAGTATTAGGAAAGTTAATGGCATTAAACCCACTTAGCACACGAAAAGCTTTTAAACCCTCGCCTTATCATTCGCACCGTAACTCCCGTGGTTTACCACGTTGGTTGATTTTGTTGGTTTTAGGCATGTTACTTGGCAGCGGGGGCGTGATTTTATTACAAGCCAGTTATGGCCCCAAACGATTAACTGTTTTAGAGTCTGAAAAACTAACTTCTGATTACACGTCACTTCTTGTCAGAGATCAAACCCAACAAAACACGATTCTTACGCTCACAGCGCAACTTAAAAGCAGTCAAGGTGCGTCTAAACAAGCGATGCAAGACGCGCAAACTGAAATTTTGACGCTTAAACAACAAGTTGAACCCGCTGAGCAGTCTTTAAAGATTTTTAAACGTGTCCTTGCTGCCAGTATGCGTTTTGAACCCGTGGGCATTGCAGGCGACCAATTCACTCAGTCTAAACAAAAAACATCATTAAGTTATGAGCTGTTGTTGCTTCAAGCGACCGATGCTAAAAGTGATTTTAATGGCACGGCTGACATCACCTTTGAAGGCACATACCCTAACGGACGTGCGGGCGCCATTAAAACGTCTGCTTTGCCGCTTAAAATTGCGTCGTATCAACTTGTACAAGGTAGTCTTGAATTTCCCCCTGGCTTTATTGCCGCAAAAGGCACCATTCGGGTGTATAAACCCGATAGCAACCGCGCACTAGGCTGGCGTACATTTAATGTTCAACAAGTGCCCTAAAGTCGCACTGATGGCTATAACAGCCCCATTTTGTTTCATGTTGTCAATTATTTAACGGACTCATCATGTCAAGTACATCAAATCAACCTTACCCAACGCACAGAAGCGAACACGATTTATTAGGTTATCGCGATGTACCGTTTGATGCTTACTATGGCGTTCATACTTTACGCGCCATTGAAAATTTTTCGATCAGTGATTTACCCATTTCAGCTTCGCCTGACTTAATCAGAGCACTAGCTGAAATTAAAATTGCTTGCGCAAAGGCTAATGTAGAGCTGGGCATGCTTGACCAAACGCGCGCCGAAGCCATTATTTCAGCGGCGCAAGAGATTTTGAATGGCGCCCTGCACGACCAATTTAAAGTTGACATGATTCAAGGCGGTGCAGGCACGTCGACCAACATGAATGCTAATGAAGTGATTGCCAATCGCGCTTTAGAAATTATGGGTCACATGCGGGGGCAATATCAATTTTTGCACCCAAATGAACATGTCAACATGAGTCAATCGACTAACGACGTTTACCCCACCTCGCTCAAAATTGCCACATACCGGGGTTGCGAACGCTTATTGATCAATATGAACTCTTTACAAGTTGCATTTGAGCGTAAAGCAGTCGAGTTTAAAGACATACTAAAAGTGGGTCGCACGCAATTACAAGACGCCGTACCCATGACCCTTGGGCAAGAGTTTCACACGTATTCAGTGATGGTGGGCGAAGACATTTTGCGGTTACAAGAAGCCTTACCTTTAATATGCGAAATTAATATGGGCGCCACGGCTATTGGTACCGGAATCAATACCCACCCAGATTACGCGCGGGCTTCATGCGAACATTTGGTTACTGTCACGGGTCTGCCTTTGGTGACAGCAGCCAATTTAATTGAAGCCACACAAGACGTCGGTTCATTTGTGCAATTATCAGGTGTGCTCAAACGAATTGCCGTGAAGATCTCTAAAATTTGCCACGACTTACGCTTATTATCAAGCGGCCCGCGCGCAGGTTTTAATGAAATTAACTTACCTGCCAAACAAGCCGGTTCAAGCATCATGCCAGGCAAGGTTAACCCCGTTATTCCAGAAGTGGTGAACCAAGTTGCATATGAAGTGATTGGTAACGACATCACCATCACCTTTGCTGCTGAAGCGGGTCAACTGCAACTCAACGCCTTTGAGCCCATTATTGCTTATTCAATGTTTAGAAGCGTGTCACACTTAACCAATGCTCTACATACGCTAGAGGTTAACTGCGTCAACGGAATCACTGCGAACCTGTCTGTTCTTCAAGAACATATGGACCGTTCAATCGTTCTGGTCACCGCTCTAAACCCTTACATTGGTTATCAAAACGCAACCGATGTGGCTAAAGAAGCGCTCGAAACAGGTAAACGCGTTTACGATATCGTGCTTGAACGCGGCTTACTTGAACAGGCTAAACTTGACGAAATTTTGAAACCTGAATCGTTAACTTCACCGCGTTTGCTCGTTCTTTAGTGCTTTAGTTTGTTAATGCTTCATTTCAGCATTCCATGTTAGCCATTCAACTTAGCACTTAATAAAAACATTTTCATTTTGCGATCTATTGAATTTTTATTTCCCAACGATTCAAACCTAAAGCCCCGCATCTCAGTGCGCGGGCTTTTGTTGCTTGGGGCGCTGATTCATTTTGGCTTTTCAGCATTACTCACTCTGTCAGTTGACGAAGCGCATTACGCTTTATATGGCCAACATTTAGCACTCAGCTATTTTGATCACCCGCCGCTTGTTGGGTGGGTGCAATGGCCTTTGGTTTATTTAAACGCCCCCGATTGGGTTTTGCGACTCATACCCCAAGCGTGTTGGTGGCTTGCCAGCGTGATGGCTTGGCATTTGGCTGAAACACTCAGACTTGTTGTGCCGAGCTGGTTAAGTGTCATACCCCAGGGTGCTGCGGGTCGCTGGGCAGTCATTGCCATATTAGTTGCCCCGGTCATGCACGTACTTGGCGTAGGCTTGTTGCCTGACACCCTACTTCTTGTCATCGTGCTTGGCATAATGCAGACAACGTTGCACCTCATCACAGCAAACCCGTCTGTCTTCACACCACCCACTTCATCCTCAATATGCCATTCGCCCCTAAAGTATTGGTTGTATTTAGGTATTTGGTTAGGTTTGGCAGGGTTAAGTAAATATACGGCTGTTCTTTTTGCCGTCGCGGTAGCCGGTGCTTTGGTGATTAATTTAGGTTGGAAGGTACTGCGACAACGTGGCCCGTGGCTAACTGTGCTGATCGCGGGCATCATGATTGCACCTGTCATCATATGGAATGCACGACACGACTGGGTTTCGTTTGCTTATCAAATTAAACACAGCAGTGGCGGGCTTTGGCAGTTAAAAGGTGTTGCAGTGTTTGTTGGCTTACAAATCGCAGCTTTTGGCCCTCTGATTGCGGCTATCATCGTTGGCCTGGTTAAATTTTTACGTCAACAACCTAACCGCGTTATTTGGGGGTTGTTGCTCTTTTTAATTGTGCCCTTTATTGTTACAGCTTATATGGCAGGCGGGGGTCGCACCCTTGCGCATTGGTTGGCACCCGCTTGGTTAGCAGCAATTGTGCTGGGTGCTAACCCGCTGGCCCTGCACTGGCAACAAGGAAAACGCAAAGCACTCGCCATCATGGTGAGCTTACAAGCCACTTTATGTGGTTTAGCTTTTGTGATGCTGTTTTTTGTAGGTGTACCCGGCCTCAGTGCGCAGCACCCCCTAAATCAAAAAAACCCCTTAGCCGACCTGTGGGGTTGGGACCAAGCCGGTCAACTGGCTCAAAACCTTGCCCAGCAACAGTCGCTAAAAATACTAACGGTTAGCAACTGGACACTCGCTAGCCGTTTAGCGTGGTACGCCCGACCCTTACCCGTTCAAGTGCTAGACGACCGTTTTGACCAATTTGATATCTGGTTTGGAAACCCTCAAAAAGGGCAAAGTACCTTGTATGTTAATTGGTCACAAGTGCCTTACGAACCGCCCGTATCAGCCCAACAATATGCCCGATGCACCGAGCTTGATCAGTTAGCCGTTGTGCGTTTAGGTCGCATCACATCGCAATTTACGTATTACCGTTGCGAAGACTGGCAAGGCGAAACCAAATGATGCGCCTTTCACCAAAAGTTTGGTTTGTGATTCGACTGGTCTTTTCGTTCGCATTGCTATGGCTTGCTTTTAGACATATTGACTGGTCAGTTCTATGGGCTTCAAGCCAAAATTTACAGTTGGGCTGGCTTGTACTGGCGTTGCTTTTAATCTCAATGGCGAACCTACTGGCCGCAGGGCGTTGGGGTTTTATTATGCAACGTACCGGTCTGTCGAACCCTTGGCAACGATACATCACGCTGTATTTTGCAGGTGGCTTAATTAACCAAGGTTTGCCCTCGACCCTAGGGGGTGATAGCTACCGCGCCTTGCAAGGAAGTCGACAACAAACAATCGGTGCAAGCCCTGCCATTCGATATGGTGTTTTTGCTGTTTTTCTTGATCGCGGTATGGGTTTATTGGGTAACACCCTGCTAGGTGCCATCGGCCTGGTCATGGCGGGCGCAACCGTATCGACTTGGGCTAGCCCTATCGGTTTACTGGTGTTTTTAGGTCTTGTCGGCGGCGTTTTGATTGTCGGGTTTTTATTTAAGGTACCCGGCTTTTTAAACCTTGTACAAAAGTTGCTAAATGCTACCCGCTTACCCCTAGGCATGAATGGCCTTAAAAGCGTACTCGACTGGCCTATCAATGTGGCGCAAGTTTCAGCATCAATAACAGTGCATCTGCTAACCCTCGCTACATTTGGAGCGTGCCTTCGAGCCTACGGTGTAACCGTACCGTTTGAAGCACTACTGATTGGCATACCTGCACTGGGTTTACTCATGATGTTACCCATTAGCATTTCAGGTTGGGGCTTACGTGAAACCACCCTGTCAGCGTTTCTGAGCTTATGGGGTATACCAGTCAGTACAACCTTATTAGCATCGATTACCTACGGTCTGATTATTTTATTGGTCTACTTGCCCGCCACTTCAGTTTTAGTGAAAAAAAGGCCGAAACGCTAAGTATTGTATTTGGCGTCTAAAATACAAAACTATGAGCTTAAATGTTGACACGATGCGCACCATTGATCGCCTTGCGGGCATACCGCTATGTGCGATAGCGACCCCCATTGTTGCTTCACTCGACTGGTGGCGCGAGCGACGTCAGCAAAAGCAAATAGGGCCACCTAATGGTTTGGTTGCTGAAGCTGCCAACCCTAACAATCAAAACTTTAAACCCAAAAAATTACTGTTTATTGAATTATCTGAAATGGGCAGCGCTATTTTGGTTGACCCGGCCATGCGTGATGCACAGGCTCGCGGCGCCACATTATATTTTTTAATTTTTAAAAGTAATCAACCTAGCTTAACGCTGCTCAACACCGTAGTGCCTGAACATATCTTTACGATTGATTCATCTGGCTTGTGGCCTTTGATGCGCGACACCTTACGTTTTTTGTGGTGGGCGCGCAAAAACCAAATCGACACCGTTATAGACCTTGAGCTTTTTTCTCGATACACCGCTCTTCTCACGGGCTTATGTGGCGCCACTCGGCGAGTGGGTTACCATATTTTTCATGGCGAAGGCCTTTGGCGTGGCAATATGCTGACGCATAAAGTGCACTACAACCCCCACATTCATATTGCTCATAATTTTTTATCTTTGGTGCACGCGGCGTTTTCAACCGAACAAGAAGTACCCTTTAGCAAAATAGCCCTATCTGACCAACCCGTTCAGTTGGCACAAGCCATCATTGAAGAACCACAACGTTTAAAAGTTTTAATGCAAATTGAAAACGCTGCGAGTCAAGCTGGCATTGCATTTACTTTAGGTCAACAACCCCTCATTTTAGTAAATGCCAACGCGAGCGATCTGCTGGTGCAAAGGCGTTGGGCCCCCGAACGATTTGCAACCCTAACCCAAGAGATTGCACGCACTTGGCCTGAAGCACTCATTTTATTGACGGGTTCACCCGCAGAGTTTGCGTATGTGGAAAACGTACGGGCTCAGGCCAACGTGAAACAAGCCTTCAATTGGGCTGGCAAAGTAACGTTTAAAGAATTGCCTGCTTTATACACTTTAGCTGATGTCATGGTAACCAATGACTCAGGGCCCGGTCACTTTTCTGCTGTCACGCCGCTTCATACCGTTGTATTGTTTGGCCCTGAAACCCCTGAGCTTTACGGTTCACTGGGTAACTCAATTGCTATTACCGCCCGCTTAGCTTGTTCACCCTGTGTGAGCGCCGCCAATCATCGCAAAACACCCTGTTCAAACAATGTTTGCATGCAAGCAATCAGTGTTGATCGTGTATTACAAGGTATCAAGCATCAATTTACGGCATCACGCTTACAAAAAACATGATTTTAAAAAATTTAAAAGTATCTACCCCTTCAAACACATTGTCGATTCCAAAATTTGCATGGTGGCTTCCTGTTATTCCCCTAGCCCTATGGGGCTTAATCAGTTTGTTTGTTACCAAGCAGCAAAGCTTTTATTTTTTAAATGCTTGGTCGCAAGAGTGGCCAAACAGCTTATGGGGCTTTTTTGTGAATTTGGGCAATGGTTGGGGTATCTACGGCCTGGCATTCCCCTTACTGATTTTTGCACCACGCGTCATGATGGCCGGTATTTTGGCAGGTATTCCGGCAGGTATATTGTCGCGCTCACTCAAATTGTTTTTTGAAATGCCGCGCCCGCCCGCAGTGCTAGACAACAGTAGTTTTTTTATTCTTGAAGAAGCCATGCATGCCCATTCGTTTCCTTCAGGGCATGCCTTAACCGCTTTTGCGGTGGCAACTGCCATGTATTTTGCAATACCCCTGGCGCACCGTAAGCCTTTTTTTTGGTTATTCAGCCTCGCTGCACTGGCGGGCATGGCGCGCATCGCCATTGGCGTTCACTGGCTTGACGACGTCTTGATGGGCGCTTCACTAGGCATATTCAGTGGGCTAGTAGGTGTTTTAATGTGTCGCTACTTACCCGACAGTTTGTTCATACCCA
Source organism: Burkholderiaceae bacterium (assembly GCA_041688825.1). Lineage (GTDB taxonomy): Bacteria > Pseudomonadota > Gammaproteobacteria > Burkholderiales > Burkholderiaceae_B > Algicoccus. The sequence goes on from JBDNHM010000027.1 coordinate 29,538, forward strand.
CTGCTTGGTTGATGCGTCTAATAGCTATTATTGGGGTTTTTAATATTTATCTGTTGGCAACAAGCAAACTTGATTTAGTGATCAATGCCCCGCTTCAAATACTGGGCATCGTATTGACGTTTGTCACGCTTGTGCACTTTATACATAAAAATATGGTGATGATGCGTTCAACCTAGTTGCCGCCCAATGCGCCCTACATTGCCTGCGACGTATCGGGCAAAACACAAAAAAGAACGTTTATAGTTCATCCAATAGCGTTTGTGCCATATGTAAACCTGAGGCATAAGCTGATTCTACTCGGCTATGAATCAAGCCATCACCACACACCCCTAAGTGCAAGTTAGCCGCCCACAGGCTAGATTGCGTTGACAGGGGCTCGAGTTGACGACGCGAATACAGCCATCTATGCGCCATCGCCTGCTGAACCAAGGGTGCTGTTTGAACCCCAATATGCCGCCAAAAAGCATCAGATATCAGGCGAATCACATCAGCTGGGTCTGTATTGAGGTGTGTCTGCGTCCAGTCAGCCGTTGCTTGAATCACCCAGTCAGCTTGACCGGCGTGCTGCACACGCCCCGGTTTGCTGTCATTCCGAGCCCACCAAACCAAAGTCGGGTGATCAACAACCCGCTCGGCTTCAAATAGCAAAGCCGTTGTAACGGGGTCAGTTGTGCTGAGCATCACTGTCCAGCAAGGCAACATGTCAATTGAACTCAACAAGCCAACCATACTTGATGCTACCGGTTGAATCAAAGGCAACGCCTGCGCGGGTGGCACGGCAATTATTAAATCAGTGAAATCAGCAAAAACCTCGCCTTTATCGCTTGTTAATTGCCAGCTTATTAAGTTTGTAACCCCGTCATGTCGTGCTTGAAGCGATTGCTGTGATGCACTTGTAACGCCCTCACCTTTTTCAGGCTGATCACGATATGGAACAGGTTCAATGCGCTCAATGCGCGTATTAACATGTAAGTCAATATTTTTGACGAGGTCTTTAACAATAGAGGGCATATCGGGCGTGCCCACAAACCATTGCTGCGAATCGGGTTTAACCACGCGGGGTTGCCACTGCGCCACCACACCGCGTTGCTGCCAATCGCTTACTTGCGTAATAAAAGCAGCTGATTGTGCGGTGAAATACTGGGCGCCATGATCATAATGCGCTGTGTCGGTTCGCCGAGTTGACACCCGACCGCTTGCCCCTCGGGCTTTATCAAAAAGTGTTACCGTGCACCCTGCCTGTGCCAAGTGGTGGGCACAGGCAGCCCCTGCCATACCTGCCCCAACAACTGCAATGCGGTTATTTCGGTGTGCCATTTAGCCTCTTATTTACGTCAACAATTTGTAGGCTTAATCATACTTTGCTGGCGATCTAAAACTTAACTTTCATTATTTGTTTTACTATAATTTATTGCTTTGCTCAGGCTTATTATGCTTTTTAAAATGAAACTCTTTCTACTGACATCAGCACTGTTGATTTCAGCCTGTGGAAATAAAAATGACGACACCCCAACACCTGCTTATGCGGTACGAACCGCTGCTGCGGTGTCATCGGCGCAACCGTTGCTCGCATTGTCAGGCACCATACGGGCTGAAGTTGAAACGCCCATTGCCTTTCAAATTAATGGGCGCATTGCGCAACGACTGATTCAAGCGGGTCAAACGGTCAAAAAAGGGCAGCTTTTATTCGAACTTGACCCCCGCGACTTAAACCAAATATTGCAGGCTTCAGCTGCTGAAGTTGGCGCGGCGGGCTCTGCTTTGAACACCGCAAAATCTGATACACAACGCAATCGGCAACTTTTGAAAGAACGGTTTATTAGTCAGCAGGGGTTTGATCGTGTGTTGCTACAAGAAAAAGAAGCGCAAACACGCTTTGATGCAGCTTCTTCGCGACAAAAGCAAGCACTTAATGCAACCGAGTACGCCAATTTAATAGCCGCCAATGATGGCATCATTACTGAGCTTACGGGTGAAGCGGGTCAGGTTGTTTCGGCCGGTCAACCGATTGGCACAATTGCACATGCAGGCACACTTGAGGTGGAAGTGTTCTTACCTGAAGGCTTTAAAGCCCCAACAACAGGTCAAGCCCAGTTTGGCAACCAAACCGCACCGGTGGCCTTGCGAGAAGCTGCCGGCAGTGCTGACCCCATTAGTCGCACAGTTAGGGCCAGGTATCAATTGGTTAATTTGCCACAACCTTGGCCATTAGGTAGTGTGGCCAAAGTCAGCCTACAAAGCGCAACCTCTGGCGCTCAGTCTAGCTTGTCAATCAACACGACAAACGAAGCCTTCGCTAATGCCCCTACGTCAACCGGCACATCTGAACTGCAGCAGCCCCTAAAAACGTTAACAACATTGCCGATTGGTGCGCTTGATGAAAGGGGGCAAGGCCCACAAGTTTGGTTAATTGTTGAGGGCAAAGCAAAACCCTTAGCCGTCAAACTGATCTCACTGTCGGCTGAAACAGCTGTCATCGAATCAACCCTACCGGTGGGTACTAAAGTAATTGCGTTGGGTACCCATTTACTAGAACCCGGCATGCCTGTGCGCGAGATTGCGCCGTGAGTTTTCCGAACTTATCGGCGTTGGCCGTTCGAGAAAGATCGGTCACACTATTTTTTCTAATTTTATCGATTATTGCGGGGGTATATGCTTTTAACTCGCTTGGTCGTGCTGAAGACCCCCCTTTTACCGTGCGTGTCATGGTGGTGTCGGTGCTGTGGCCAGGCGCCACACCTCAGCAAATGCAAGACCAAGTAGTTAATCGTCTAGAAAAACGCATACAAGAAGTCGAATATTTTTACCGTATAGAAACCACAATTCGGCCAGGCCGAGCAGACATGTTGGTTGAGTTTCAAGATTACTCACCCGCCACTAAAGTACCTGAACTGATTTATCAAGTGCGCAAACGCATGCAAGATGAAGCCGGCAAGCTGCCAAAAGGGGTGATTGGGCCGATCGTTAACGACGATTTTTCAGACGTCTATTTCACCATGATCGCGTTAACTGCACCGGGTTTGCCCATGCGGGAAATCACTCGCGATGCTGAAAAAATTCGTGATCACCTACAACAAATTGAAGGCATTCAAAAAGTCATTCTTGTAGGCGAAAGGCCAGAACGTGTGCATATTGATTTTGACAATGTCAAACTTGCAAATCTTGGCGTGTCACCCGAAAGTATTTTAGATGCGATTCAAGCCAACAATCAGTTGGTCCCTGCAGGTCGTATTGAAACAGCTGGGCCGCGTGTTTTTGTGCGTGTTGACGCTGACTTATCTGACCCTACAGCATTGGCTGATGTACCCTTACGCGTGGGTAATCGTATTATTCGTTTAGGTGATGTTGCCAAAATCGAACAAGGTTACGAAGACCCACCCACCTACCTCATACGGGCCAATAATCAAGACGCCTTAATTTTAGGTGTGGTGATGCAAAAAGGTGAAAACGGTCTTAAAGTAGGCGATCGCATCAAAGAATTTCTTGAAAAAGAACGTGCTCAGTTACCGTTGGGTATGTCGCTCACGCAATTAACGAATCAAGCTGAAGCCATTTCAGGTGCAGTCAATCTGTTTCAGATTAAATTCTTAGTTGCTGTCATCGTTGTCATGGGTGTCACTGTTTTAGCGATTGGTTTGCGCGCAGGTTTAATCGTTGGCATTGCTATACCCGTCACACTGGGGTTGACCTTTTTACTGATGAAAATGGTCGGCATGAATCTTGACCGAATCACCCTCGGGGCTTTAATTATTGCCCTTGGTTTACTGGTTGACGATGCCATCATTTCAATCGAAATGATGATTGTCAAAATGGAACAAGGGTGGGGCAGAGTGCGCGCTGCTACCCACGCGTGGCACGCCACCGCTGCCCCCATGTTGTTTGGTACGCTAGTCACCGTGGCAGGTTTTGTACCGATTGGTTTTGCACGCTCGTCAGTCGGTGAATATGCCGGTGGTATTTTTTGGGTGTTGGCATTCGCTTTACTTATTTCTTGGTTAGTTGCCGTGACCTTTACGCCCTACTTGGGCGTCAAAATTTTGCCTGATTACCACACAGATGCTGGCCACCACGCTGACCCCTACGACAAGCCGCTTTACCATTGGTTGCGCAAGGTAATTGTGCTGAGTGTTGACCACCGTAAGACGGTGGTATTGGGCACAGTGGGTCTGCTTGTATTAAGCGTGTTCGGCATGATTGGGCCTGTAGAAAAGCAGTTTTTTCCCAGCTCTGACCGGCCCGAAGTGCTCATCAGTGTGTACTTACCGCAAGGCACTGCCATTGCCAATACTGATGCCGTTGCGCAAAAAATTGAAAAAGCCATTGTTCAATTGCCAGAGGTTAAAACCTTATCAGCATATATTGGGGCTGGTGCCCCACGTTTCTTTATTTCAGCTAACCCTGAACAGCCTGACCCTGCATTTGCCAAAATCATTGCTGTGACATATGACGTTAAATCGCGAGAAAAACTCATTGCACTTTTAGAAAATCAAATTCAAGCCGGTGATTATGCCGGCGCCCGGGTTCATGTTTCGCGCCTGTTATTTGGCCCACCCGTGCGTTGGCCGGTAAGCTTTAGAATTTATGGGCCTGATACCAACGAGCTGCGACGCATTGGTTACGCGGCGCGCACCATCATGGCGCAAAACCCTAACGTGGCCGACATCAATCTTGATTGGGACGAACGCGCACCTGTTCTTCACATTGATACTGACCCACAGCGTTTACGTGCAATGGGTTTAACCCCGCGTGACATCTCACAACAATTGCAATTTCAACTTGATGGTGTGGTGGTTACAGAAGTGCGGCAAGATATACGCTCAGTTGAAGTTCGCGCCCGCGGCTTACGCGACCCGGCGGGCTTGCAGTCAGCAATCGAATTTAAAACGCAAGATGGTCGCAAAGTACCCTTAGCTCAAGTGGGTCAAGTTGAAGTCAAATACGAAGAACCGGTCATTAAACGCCTCAATCGAGAGCCCTTTTTGGCGCTACAGTCTGACGTGATCGGTGCCCAACCACCTGACGTAACCATGGCCGTTTGGCAAGCACTTGCACCCCTGCGCGCAAGTTTGCCTGAGGGTTACCGCATCTCGATTGCTGGCTCGATCGAACAATCGGGTAAAGCCGATGCCTCTATTCAAAAGCTTCAACCCCTTATGTTGGGCCTAATGCTTATCTTTGTGATGTTGCAAATGCGCACGTTTTCTGGCACGTTCATTGTGTTTGCAACCGCGCCGTTGGGTTTAATTGGTGCGGTATTAGCCATGTTAATTTTTAGACAACCTTTTGGGTTTGTCGCGCTGCTTGGGCTCATTGGTTTAGCTGGTATTTTGATGCGCAACACGCTTATTTTGACCCAACAGGTCACTGAAAACTTTGCTGAGGGCTTGGTTGCTGAAGAGGCTGTGGTTCAAGCCGCAGTGCACCGAGCTCGACCCGTGGTGTTAACCGCGCTCGCGGCAGCATTGGCTTTTATTCCACTTACCTTTGATAGCTTCTGGGGCCCTCTAGCGTACGTGCTGATTGGCGGCGTTTTAGTAGGTACCATTATTACCTTGATATTTGTACCCGCTTTGTACGCATGGTGGTACAAACTAGGTAGCGGGGCAAAATTAGGTTGATATATTCAAACGAGATTTACAAAAATGACCACAACAATACGTATTGACTTAGTCTCAGATATTGCATGCCCTTGGTGTGCGGTAGGTTTGTCGACCCTTGATCGGGCTTTAGAGAAAATTGACCCCGCTATTAAAGTTAACGTGCATCTACAACCGTTTGAGCTAAACCCCAACATGCCGCTTGGCGGGCAAGATGTGATTGAGCATCTCACTGAGAAGTACAACATGAGTGCCGAACAGGTACTTAAAAATCAAAAAAATATTTACACGCGTGGCGCTGAAGTGGGCTTTAACTTCCACCCTGAGGGCCGTAAACGTGTTTACAACACTTTTAATTGTCATCGCTTAATGTTTTGGGCAGAAGAAAAGTTTGATGCCCAAGCTGCTTTAAACCTAAAGAAAGAATTGTTAGCGGCTTACTTTACATTGGCTATTGATATGGACGACCGCCAAACGTTGCTTGATGCGGTGACACGGGCAGGGCTTGATGCCAACGAAGCGGCTTTAGTTGTTGATGATGCTAGCGCTTATGCCCAACAAGTACGCGAGGCTCAACAAGCTTGGCAGGCCAAAGGCATTCATGCCGTACCCGCTTTTGTGATTGAACAAAAGTATCTGATTGAAGGGGCGCAACCTGCTGAAAGTTTGATTAATGCCATTGAGCATTTGGCTAAACAAAAGGCAGGCGCCTAAAAACCTAATATTTTGGCTGTGAATGGTTAGGGGTTCACACAACGAATATTTTTATGATGATCAACATTAAAGCTTATTAATTTTAATTTTTAGCTCAATGCGATTTTATTTAAATTACCCTAAAGAATTTACACTACAATTGTCAAATTGAATGGCAAATATCGTTTAGGTTGGTATGTCACTTTAGTCGTTAACTATTTAGCCATTAAATTTTCTGGTTGCAAACATATGCATTGGTACGTTTTACATACAAAACCCCGTCAAGAGGTTCGTGCTTTAACTAATCTTGAATTGCAGGGTTTCGAATGCTTCTTGCCGACCATTCCAAAGAAAAAAGTACTTAAGAAATCGGTAGAAATTATTCAAGAGCCTTTATTTCCAAGGTATATGTTTATTTCGCTTGATGTCAGCATTCAGGGTAAAAGTTGGTCACCGATTCGTTCAACTTTGGGGGTTAGCAAACTTGTTACGTTTGGCACTGACCCGTTAAAAGTCGACCCTGACCTCATACATTCATTACAGACCTGTCACGACATCATACAAAAAGCACCCTCGCCCTACAAACCGGGTGATTTAGTGCAAATGAAAGAAGGTGCTTTTGTAGGTTTAGATTTAATTTATCAGATGGACGATGGCGAAAGCCGTGCCCTCGTCATGATCGAGTTGTTGCACAAACCCACTAAAATTTCGGTATCGCTTAGTGACCTGAAGCGTTCAGCTTAGTCTTGACTGGCTTTAAGTAACCGTCTTACTGCTTACATGCATATGAGTGCTAAACCTCACCATTGGCTTGCTTCACACCTTGGTTAAAATTTATTTTTTTCAGCAAGTAAAACCCCAACATAAATAAAAGACTTGTACTGACTAACGCCCAGCGTTGGTTACCCCCCGTTAACCAAGTAATTAAGCCATACGTTATGGGCCCCACAATGCTAGCTAACCGAGTCGCAAACGACCACAAAGCATAGTACTGTGCGCGATGGTCGTAGGGGGAAAGCATGCCCGCCATGGCTCGGCCAATTGACTGGCTTGAGCCCATGCACAGCCCCGCCAATACGGCCGCCCACCAAAACACTTCTTTGTTGGTTGCTAAAGCGGCTATCACGCATGTGAGCACCCAACCAACGAGGGTCAGACTCAATATTCGCTTATGGCCAAACTGATCTTGAGCGTAGCCTAGCGCCCATGCCCCGAACGCGGCGGCAATATTTAAAACAAAAATCAACACCATGGTTTCTTGGGGTAAAAAACCTATTTCTTGTTCAGCGTAAATCGCCGCTAAAGTGATGGCCACCGCAACGCCACCTTGGTAAGCAACCGTGCACCACATAAAACCAACAAAGGCTGGAAATGCTTGTGCTTGGCGCCAAGTATGCAATAACTTTTTAAATACGCCCGACTTATTTGAAGCAGCCAGCACAACAGTTTGGGCGGGCGATCTTTCGCGCAAACCCCATAGCGAAAAAGCGGCTGCACAAGCAAACACGAGCGCAGTGATAACCATTGTGATGGGCACAAAATCAGTAGCTGAAACGCCCTGCGCTTGCGCCGACAAAACGTAAAACAGACATAACCCTAAGGTGAACATGCCACCCACATAACCAAAGCCCCAACCCCAACCGCTGACTCGCCCCATCGCTTCTGGTTTAGCCAATTCAGGTAAAAACGCAGCAATTAATGCTTCGCCCCAACTAAAGCAAACATTTGAAATAATAATTAGAAATAAGCCCCAATATATAGCCTGGGGTTCAACCGTTGCCAACAATGCTGTTGCGATAACGCAACCTATTGTGCTGAACCAAAGTAAACGTTTTTTTCCCGTGTGCTGATCGGCCCACGCCCCTAAAAGCGGCATAGTGACCATAACGATGAGATGAGAAATACTTAAACCGAGAGTCCAGACAAGGGTGGCCCAACTTGCACCCCCTGCAACCGTACCGACAAAATAAGCCGCAAACACAGCCGTTAAAACAACAGTGGTGTAACCGGAATTTGCAAAGTCGTAAAACGCCCAAGCCAATACTTCACGCTTACTAACGCCCGGTTTTATGTTGTTTCGCCATACTGACTGCTTCATTTTTAAACCTAGGTTGAAAGACCACTTGATAACAATACAAAAAATAATAATAAAAACATATTATAAAATAGTATATTGTTGCTAACATACTGTATTGCTTATTTAAATGATAGTTAGCATTGCGTAATTACCTAAATAACAAGCTCTGAGCACTGTTTACGCAACGTTGAACACCCGCATATAAATGAAAAGGAAGCGGCATGAACTTCACAATTGACTGGGGGCACTTTACACCCTGGGCCTCACTTTTTGGTGGTATTTTGATTGGTCTCGCATCAATCATGCTACTTCTATTTAAAGGTCGTATCGCGGGTATCAGTGGCATTTTAGGTAGTTTGATGCAAATTCAAAATACGCCTTCAGGTCACTATAGCTGGCGTGTCGCTTTTTTATTAGGTTTGTTGCTGTCAAGTAACCTATATGGTTTAATTTTCACCTTGCCAACCTCACAAATTGATTCGTCTTATCTCACGCTGATTGTGGCTGGCTTGTTAGTTGGCTTTGGAACCCGCATGGGGTCTGGCTGTACCAGTGGCCACGCGGTCTGTGGGTTAGGTCGGTTATCGATGCGCTCGCTCGCCGCAACGCTGAGTTTTATGGCCGCTGGTTTTGTGACCGCGTATATTTTCTTTCATGTCATTTTAGGAAATTAAACATGAAAAACTTTTTAGTTTTTATCTCAGGACTAGTCTTTGGCATTGGCTTAATCATTTCTGGTATGAGTAACCCCTACAACGTCATTGGGTTTCTAGATTTAGCGGGTAACTGGAACCCAAGCCTTGCCTTTGTCATGCTCGGTGCTGTCGGAGTCACGTTAATTTTTACACGTTTAGTGGTTGCTCGCCAAAAAACAATATTTAACGACCCCCTTCATCTGCCCGGCACAACCCAGATCAATAAAGAATTAGTGATAGGTGGTTTCATTTTTGGGGCAGGTTGGGCTATTGCTGGTTTTTGCCCCGGGCCTGCAGTGGTCTCATTAGGTGCGGGTTACGGTAAAGCGTTGGTGTTTATCATCGCCATGATTGCGGGCATGTTACTGCATGACCAAGGCTATAAAAGAAAAACAGCCTGACCTCAAACGCACTGTGCAGCACGTGATCGGTCAGACTGCTAAACCCCCTCTTTTGGGGTTCCCTAAAACTGAGTCACAGGCTAGATATGTAGCGCAACGCTCAGTATTTTTTTCTTAACTGCTAAGGCTTAGTTATCGGCAATACATACTGAATAAGTAATACCGATTACTGAGTACTTAATGGCTATCAGAGGAATCATACCACTTGACAAGGCAGGTTGATCGACCTTTTTACCCGTCATATCGCTTAAAGCCAAGAACATACCGGTTGACTCAATCATCACCACAATCATGACAAGTGTCATGTTCAAAATTAATATGGGATCAAAAATAGGCATGCCAAAGTGAAACGGTGCAATCAATGCAAACCATTCAGCTTTACCCACATGACTAAAGTTCATTACGCCGGCGCCAATAGAAATGGCTGCACCAATCACTATGCCCAGTAAAACTGAAATATTGCTAATGAAGCCTTTAGGCACTGCAGGTACAACTGAACCTGGGGCTGATGCCGCTGTACCGACATCGGCTAACCATTTGACATGATCAGGGTTAAGAACGTTGGGCGCTGTCGGGCCAAAAAGGTTACCGAATATCCAATTAATGCCAATTCGCATTAAGCTTTCAAAATATCATATAAGGTACGTGCAATAACCTTTGTAGCGCCACGTAAATCTTCAATCTGTAAACGCTCATCAGCACGTTTGGCATGCGACTCAAGCACCGTTTTTGGGCCTGCGCCGTAAATAACACCGGGTATACCGTGCTCAGCATACAGTCGTACATCTGTATACAAAGGGGTACCCATAGCAGGTATTTTTTCACCAAAAACCTGCTCACCATTCGCCTGAATAGCTTGAACCAACTGCGCGTTACCTGGCAAAGGTTTCATCGAACGGGCTAATAAAAGACGCTTAATCTCAATAGAAATCATGGCGTCAGCCGCACAGCCTTGGTTAAACTGGTCAACCGCTTGAGCCATAACATCACGAATGTTTGCTTCGACTTCAATGGGGTTTTCTTCAGGAATCATGCGCCGATCAAGCTTAAAAACAACTTTACCTGGCACCACGTTTGTATTGGTGCCGCCTTCAATTCGACCCACGTTGACATAAGGGTGGTCAATACCCACAATTTGTGAAGAAATTTTGGTGTACAACACATTTTGCGCATAAAGCGCTTGCAAAATATGGGTGGCGCCTTGCAACGCATCAACGCCGGTGTGCGGCACAGCAGCGTGAGCCATTTTGCCGTGAACCGTCACTTCCATTTGTAAACAACCATTGTGTGCCGTCACGACTTCGTAACTGAAGCCCGCTGCAATCATCATGTCTGGCTTCGTTAAACCTTGGCTTAGCAACCACCCTGGGCCCATGATTCCACCAAATTCTTCGTCATACGTAAAGTGCAACTCAACCCCACCCTTAAGGGGTAAGCCCAGTGCCTCTAGCGCACGCACAGCAAATGTAAAGGTTGCAAAATCTGACTTGCTGACTGCTGCAGCACGACCATACATTGCGCCATCTACAACCTTGGCAGCATAGGGTTCATGTGTCCAACCTTCACCCGGTGGCACTACATCGCCATGGGCATTTAGAGCAATAACTGGGCCTGTATTTTTATCGCCATACTGTCGACGAACGATTAAATTAGTAATTGACTCAAGGCCATACTCTTTCACGTCCTGCTCGGGTACCTTGTGCTTTTCTACCTCAAAACCCATCGTTGTTAAAAGCTGAGCGGTTAAATCAGCGTGGGGTGCATTGTTACCAGGCGGCGTGTCGGTCGGTTGTTGCACCAGACGCTGAAGAAAACTAACTTCTTCGTCAAAATGGTTGTTGATCCAAGTATCAAGCTGCTGATGAGCGGTCATAAAAATAATCCAAAAATAGAGTATTAATTTTTTTTATGCGTTTTCAATGCAAGTCTTTTGCCATAGATTCAAGCAAATGCTGCATAGCAAGAATCGACAATTGCATATCGTCGCTTGTTGAACTTTCTAGTGGGTTGTGGCTAATACCCGCATTTAAACCCCGCACAAACAACATGGCTTGCGGCATCAGTTCATGCAGTTTCATCGCGTCATGGCCTGCGCCACTTGGCAGATGAAATAGCGGAAGACCTAACGACTCAACAGCATTTTCCCAATATTTTTGTAGCTTAGGGTCGCTTGGTGCGGCAGCCGCCCGCATGATTTCATTTAACTCGTAACGTATACCGCGTCGCGCGCCAATACGGGCCAATTCAGCTTTAACATCGTTAACCAACGCATCGCGTTGCGCATTACTAGGCGCCCGCAAGTCAATACTGAAATCACAACGCCCTGGCACCACGTTAATTGAGCCATTTGGCACATTAACTTGACCAATGGTGCCAACTGAGTCGCCATCTTTTAAAACACGCTGCTCAACATACAAAGCGAGCTCAGCAAGCGCTGTAACAGCATCTTGACGTCGATTCATCGGTGTTGTGCCCGCATGACTGGCCATACCTAAGAAATGCCCCGTAAAGCGGGCGCTGCCATTGATAGACGTCACAATACCCAGTGGCATATCAATTTCATTTAAAACAGGGCCCTGTTCGATGTGAACTTCTATGAAGCCCAAATAATCTTTTGAATCACGTTTAATTAATGCAATTTCTTCTGGCTTTAAACCGACCGCTTGCATCGCTTCTTTCATTGATACGCCATCGGCATCAAGTTGCGCTAACCACGATTCATTAAACGCGCCCACTAAAGCGCCTGAAGCTAAAAATGTTGCACGATAACGTTGCCCTTCTTCTTCAGCAAAACCGACCACCTCAAAATTAAAAGGTAATCGACGACCTTGTTTGCTTAATTGATTTACGCAAGCAATGGGTACAAAGATACCTAAGCGGCCATCATATTTACCACCGTTTCGCACCGTATCAAAGTGCGAACCAGTTAAAAGGGTGAGTGCATTTTTATATTTTGGGTCAGCGCGATACACGCCCACAACATTACCCACCGCATCGTGCTTGACATCATCAAAGCCACTTGCTTGCATGTGTTGCGCCAGCTCCAGTGCACATGCACGGTGTGCCGGGGTTAGATATGTAACAGTCAAATGAGTAGGCGAATCACTGTGTATTGCCAATTTTTCTTGGTGGTCCCAAACTTCTTGCCCCATCACTGGGTGCTCATTAAACTTATCGTTTAAACGAATTTCAACAATACGATGAATGTTTCTTAAGGCTTCTGCTAATTCATAGTCGCGGGGGTTATGAACGCGCCGCGCGAGCGTTTCAATAATTTCATGGCGAGTGAGACCCGTGCCGCGGGGGCCTCGAACCGCAACAATAAAAGGAAAGCTAAATTTTTCTGAATATTCACGATTGAGTGTTTGTATCTGCTCAAACTCTTCAGGGGTACAGTTGGTTAAGCCTGCTGTACTTTGCTCATTGGTCGACTCGTGGGTCAAGGTTTTACTAATTATCGCTTTACCCGCCAATTCAGGGTGAGCGCGCACTAAAGCCAACTGTGCCGCTTCACCCTCTGCATTTAGCACGTCAATCATTGCACTCTTTAAATGTGCAGTTGATTTGAAGGGTCGTTGAGCAAGCGCTTTTTGAGCGATCCAGTCTGAATGCTCATATAAGCCTTTTAACCATTCAAAAGCTTGCTGGCCTGAAGCATTATTTAACTGCTCTAAAGTTAGGCTCATACGATGTCTCTCAAAATAATAGGGCAGCTAAAGGGTGTAACAAAGTGTTGCAGTTAAAGGGCGGCAGCAAAAGGGTGTACACGCTTCCAGTGTTGGGCAATATCGATGCGGCGACAGACCCAAACACGATCATGCTTTGCAATATGATCAAGAAATTTTTGTAATGCAACCATGCGGCCGGGGCGGCCAATAAGCCTGCAATGCAAGCCAATGCTAAGCATTTTTGGTTTGTCAGCACCCTCTGCATAGAGCGTGTCGAAACTATCGCGCCAGTAAGTAAAGCAATCGTCTGATTGAGAAAAGCCTTGGGGAAGTGAAAACCGCATGTCATTGGTATCAAGCGTGTAAGGCACCACCAAATGTGGCATCACTTTGCCGTCTGTTCGTGCAATTTTCATCCAAATGGGTAAATCGTCACCGTAATAATCACTGTCATATTCATAACCACCTTGGTCAACCAGCAAGCGACGCGTGTTAGGGCTGTCGCGGCCGGTATACCAGCCCAGTGGCATCGAACCCATAATGTCGGCAAGCATATCAGTCGCTTGGCGCATATGTTGTCGCTCAGTGGTTTCATCAACGTTTTGATAATGAATCCAGCGCAGGCCATGGCAGGCAATTTCGTGCTTAAGTTCAATGCAGGCTTTGGCTACATCTGGGTAGCGCGCCAGTGCCGTACTGACACCAAAAACAGTTAATGGCAGTTGTCGTTTTTCAAACTCACGTAATATGCGCCAAACCCCAACTCGTGAGCCGTATTCATAGATGCCTTCCATAGTCATATGACGATCAGGGTAGCTCGCAGGGTTAAATAGTTCAGACAAAAACTGTTCTGACCCCGCATCACCATGTAGTGTGGCATTTTCACCACCCTCTTCATAATTTAAAACAAACTGAACTGCAATTCGCGCTTGATCTGGCCATTGTGCATCGGGCACATTGGGTCCATAACCCACCAAATCTCTAGGGTAGGGTCGTGTTGTATCGTAAATAGACACTATTTTATTTCTCTGTTAATTTTTTTCGGTTTACGAATTTTAAGACCACCGGAATCTATATCATCAAAAATACTTAAACCTGCTTCAACATGGCTTAAATGTTTGTTCATAAGATCTACGGCAACTGTTCTGTTGCGAGAAACCAAGGCATCAATGATTTCGGTATGTTCGTCGACTGAATGCTCAGCCGCTTTTGTGCTTTGATACATTAAAGTAATGAGCGAGCACCGCGAAATAAGGTCTTTTAGTAACTCAGCCAACACTTTATTGCCCATAAGCTTGGCAATAAAAATATGGAAATCGCCCAAAAGCTCTGTTCGACTGGCAACGTCACCTACAGCAACTGCAGCCCTTTCTTGTTTGACATGTGAACGTAACGCTGCAAAATGCACGACTGTGGCTTGGTCAACAAACTGATGAATCATTGAGGTTTCAAGCATGCGGCGTACTGCAAAAACTTGTCGAGCTTCTTCAATTGAAGGTGCCGCAACACAAGCGCCCTTAGCAGGCTCAAGTAAAACCAAGTGTTTTTGTGACAATTGAAACAATGCTTGGCGTATTAATGTTCGTGAAACCCCAAACTGTGTCGCTAATTTTTGCTCGCCCAACTTTTCGCCAGGCTTGATCCGGTGCTCAGTAATGGCTTTGGTCAAAGCAGCCACTAAAACGCGCGTTGTGGAATTGTCTACAGTTAAAGACATTATGAAACACACCCCTTTTTTAAATTAGGTGAAAACCATTATATGATGGTGAAGATTATTGTATACAATTTGCATTCAAATTTAAATAGAGGTTTACCCCATGGGCCTTAGCACTCACGTTCTTGACACCATGCATGGCTGCCCAGCAAAACATATGCATGTTGAACTTTACAGCACAGCTGGGCTGGTCGCTACGTTGCTTAAATCTTTTGATTTAAACGCTGATGGGCGCTCAGATGGGCCTTTGTTTGACGACCAGTCCCTTAAAACGGGCACTTATCGTTTGACGTTTGATGTCAAAGCTTATTTTTTGACTTATGGCGTTGATCTACCTGAACCCGCATTTTTAGACCGCGTCAGCATCGACTTTGGGGTAGCTAACACCACTCAACATTACCATGTACCTTTGCTCGTTAGCCCATGGAGCTATTCAACTTATAGGGGTTCGTAATGATTGATTCGTATTGGCTGGAATGGGGCAATTTGTTACTACGTTGGGTGCATGTCATTGTGGCTATTGCCTGGATTGGCGCTTCTTTTTATTTTGTTTTTTTAGACAATAATCTTGTTCCGCCAGAATCGGCTGAAGCAAAAGAAAAAGGCATTAGCGGTGAAGTTTGGGCGGTGCATGGTGGTGGCTTTTACAACCCCCAAAAATATATGGTTGCGCCCAAACAAAAAATGAACAGCACACTGCACTGGTTTTATTGGGAAAGTTACACCACCTTTCTAACGGGCTTTGCGCTGTTTACTTTACTTTACTTATACAACGCCAGCACTTTTTTAATTGATAAGTCAGTCTTTGACTGGTCACCTGCGGCCGCAATCACAACAGCGTTGTTATTTTTAGTTGTATTTTGGCTTATTTACGATACCGTTTGTCGAATTTTTGGTTTTAAAAAGAACGGTGAAATGATTGTCGGCGGCATCATGATGGTTGTGATTGTCTTTGCATCTTGGCTAGCCTGTCACCTGTTTGCGGGTCGCGCCGCATTTTTATTAACTGGCGCAATGATGGCCACGGCAATGAGTGCAAACGTATTTTTCTGGATCATTCCGGGGCAACGTAAAGTAGTTGCCGCCATGAAAGCCGCCGTTATGCTTGACCCTGAAGAACTCGCACTTTACGGTAAACGCGGTAAACAACGTAGCGTGCACAACACCTACTTTACCTTGCCCGTTATTTTTACCATGTTAAGCAATCATTATAGTTTTTTATATACCAATGATAATCGTTGGGTCATTCTTGTTTTGATGATGTTGGCTGGTGCACTCATTCGCCAATTCTTTGTTCAACGCCATGGTTATCACCTCGGTCGCGCCAAGAACCCTTTGCCTTACGCTATTGTGGGTGTGCTCGTTATTGTAGTAGTTGCCGCCATTCTTAAACCTGCACCCTCTACAGCGGCTGCAAATGTATCGCAAGCGCCGGTTGGGTTTGTTCAAGTTAACGCCATATTTGAACAACGTTGCCTCGCTTGCCACAATGCGCAAGTGCAGATGAAAAACGTCAGGCTTGATTCGCCTGAAGCCGTTAAAAAGAACGCAGCCAATGTTTATCAACAAGTTGTTGTCTTGCGTCAAATGCCGATGAGTAATTCAACCGGCATCACTGAAGAAGAGCGCTTGATGGTCAAAAATTGGTACCAAAACGGTGCGCCCGTTCAGTAATTGAAATAAGGGTGTAGGGCATTAAAGTCTATTTAATGCCCTACACGCAAAACCTAAGAGGCAAGTAACTCTTTAGGAATGTTCATAATGAAGTTAGTCATGTTGGTGGCATCTGATGCGGGCAAAATATGCTTAATCATAGCGTGACTGGCTTTTGCTGTATCGCGATGGCGTAAAGCCTCAACTATATGACCGTGTTGCACAAACGACGAATGTATACGGCCTAAAGCGCCAAATGCGTGCAAACGATACGCCCCCGTTTGAGCCCTAATGCGCAACGCATCTTGTCGTAAAAATGCGTTACGTGCTGCATGGTAAATTATTTCATGAAACTGTTCATTGGCTTTTTGCCAACCCTCTAAATTTTCAGTATCAGCGTGCAGTTTACTTTCGTTATGAACCGCCTCTAACGCAGCAAACTCTTCAGCGGTAATGCGCTCACTCGCCAAACGCACCGCAATGGCTTCGATTTCCGCCAATAATTCCCAAAGACTTAATAGTTCTCTAAGATCCATCTTAGCGAGCACCATGCCGCCACGCGGCAAACTTTGCAGTAGGCCTTGCGCCTCTAACTGCAACAAAGCCTCACGAACGGGCGTTTTAGAAACGTTATAACGTGTGGCTAAGGCAGCTTCATCAATCGCCTCACCGGGAAGCACCTGGCCAAGGCGTATCAACTCTGATAAATCAGATCGTATACGATCGCTCACTTTTCTAAAAAAGCTGGGTGTTTTAGCCATTATTTATCACCAAATTAATCATTAAAACAATATATATTATATTTTATAACTTGCAAAATATTATTATCTGTCGTACAAATATATTTATAACAGCTGCATGTCATTAAAAAAATGACTTCAAATAAAAAATTGACTAAACGGGACAATGAAAGTTAACGAATCAATCAAGCGTTCTTTGCATTCTAAACATCAAACATTGGTGTTTAGATCGTTAAGCCTCGTTCAAGCTGAGCAGTTAATTTCAGAAGCTTGTGCGCCAAATGTGATTATTACAACAGAAGCTGAGGTCAAGCGACTTGTTAAACAGTTGGTTCGAACCAGCGTAACGCTTCAAGCTTGCCTACCTGATCTGATAAAAACAACTGATGGCGCACCTGATCAAATAAACACGAAAAGCTATTCGAACCGTACGTTTATGAAAAGTTTAATAAACGAATCGGACAAGCTGTTGAGACAGGTAACATGATTGACTTACCCAACACGTTGACGCAATATCGTCGGGCCATCAAAAATAAACTTTTTGACCCGATGGTTGCACTTAAATTACAGCGCGCTAGTTTTAAAAAACTGGCTAAAAACAATCACTGTGTAGTTGATTTTTACGAAACAACACCTGTCTTAAATCAATCTTACTCAGGTGCGGCTCTTGCCCATAAAGATATTTTTGAACAAAGTCAAAGAAGCCCAGGTATTGGTTTGCGACGCGGCATACTTAACAAACGCAGCAAACAAGCGGTGTCATTACAACGGCTTGCACAAGCCGGCTTTGCCGATCTGGGCGCTTTAAGCTTAACGCCAAACGCCTGTTCGTCAGTTGCCCAAGCCACGCCAGTTGTATCAAACACAAATCAAATTTGCATAAACCCACTTAACCCCAATTGGGTTGTTGGTGGCTCTTCAACAGGTAGCGCTGTGGCTGTTGCGTCAGGCGCTGTATTCGGTTCTTTAGGAACTGACACAGCAGGCTCAATACGCATTCCTGCATTTACTTGCGGCATTGTGGGTTTAAAACCAACCCATGGCCTGATTCGTAAGCACGGCGTCGTCGAATTAAGCCCATCTCTTGATACAACCGGCATTTTGACTCGCAGTGCGCGTGATATTGATGTTTTACTTGAGGCCATCGCCTCTCGCAACCGGCTAGTCGCTGCGGCGTCTAACCCCGAATCGTATCGCGTTACCGGTTGGGTGCCAGAGGCAAATAAGATTGATCATTCAACTCAACTCGCTCAACATATTTCAAAAATTTTGCATTTGTTTCACCAACAACTAGGTCATACTATTAAAGAAGGTGAACTTGAGTGGGAAAACATCGCAACGCATATGCAGTCTGTGATGATGCATCACGAAGTCGGTCAAACACACCTTAGATCAATCAAAAACGGGTCTGCCAGCCCAGCTATTCGAGAATTAGGTTTGCTTGGTTTGGTTCAGCCAATTGAGTGGTACAGCTACGCTCAAGCAACACGAACCAAATATTTAAGTCATTTTGTTAAAGCACACTTACAAAATAGCGATATTTTAATCACACCGACCTATGATTACTCAATACCCAACGTTAATGAAGTCACCGTTGGTTCTGAGCAGTTTCAAGTTCACAAGCGCCTTGCATTACATCGTTACACCAGCTTTGTAAATTACTTAGGCTTACCCGCGTTAGTCATGCCTATTGCAAAAGACGCGAGTGGTAAACCGGTCAGCATTCAACTGATTGGCAAACCGTTTCATGAACGCACCCTTATTAATTATGCTGCACACATTGAAAAAATAATTTTCGGTGATGATGGCATTTTGCCGACTTATTTTTTATCTGGAAATCAATAACATGAGCAAAATTCAGGCTAGCGAAGCCCTCAAAAATTTGAAAGTCATTGATTTGTCGCGTGTTCGCGCAGGCCCTAATTGTGTTCGCATATTGACCGACTTTGGTGCTGATGTCATACGCGTTGAGCCGCCTTTAGGTATTGACCCTAATGAAGCGATGTTCGCTGCCAATCGTGTTGGCGGTGACTTTCAAAACATTAACCGCAACAAGCGGTCAATGACATTAAATTTAAAAAAACCCGGTGCAAGAGACATCTTAATGAAGTTGGTTAAAGATGCCGATATCGTTGTTGAAAACTGGCGCCCTGATGTAAAAAATAAATTAGGTATTGACTACGAAACTTTAGCAGCCGTGAACCCACGCATTATTTTGGCCAGCATTTCAGGCTATGGCCAAGATGGGCCTTACGCCAAGCGGCCCGGTTTCGATCAAATTATGCAAGGCATGGGCGGCCTCATGTCTGTAACCGGCCACCCTGAATCAGGGCCTGTTCGTGCGGGTCTAGCCGTGGCAGACATGAGCGCGGGTTTATATTCTGCGTTAGGCATCTTAATTGCTGTGATCGAACGCGAAACGTCTGGTAAAGGTCAGTGGGTTCAAACTTCATTGTTACATTCACAGATCGCAATGATGGACTTTCAAGTCGCACGATACTTAAATGAAGGTGACATTCCAGTACAAGTTGGCAATGACCACCCGACTAGCAGCCCCATGGGTTTATTTGAAGCCTCTGACGGCGTATTCAATTTAGGTGCTTCAGGCGAAGGAAATTGGGCACGCTTGTGCGAGCTATTAAATAAACCCGAATGGCACCAAGACCCTGAGTTTGTTACGGAAACACTTCGCGTGAAAAATCGTGAGCGCTTAAATAGCTTATTAGCTACCGTTTTTAAAATTCAAACGGTTGAACAATGGGTTGATCAACTCAATGATATTGGCATTCCAGCAGGCCCCATTTATTCAGTACCCGAACTGGTTAACGACCCTCAAGTTAAGCATTTAAACGTGATTACCACGTTACCTAATGTGTATGACAAAGACATGCACTATATCAACCAGCCCATGCACTTGACGCGCACCCCTTCCAAGGTCGTAAGCCCCGCGCCTGGCTGGGGTGAACACACCGATGAAGTGCTTGAATCATTAGGTTTTAATTCTTCTGAAATAACAACTTTGCATCAACAAGGCGTGGTTTAGCAATGGGTGTGATCATCACGACACATTCGGCTGAGGGTATTGCAACGGTAACCCTCTCGAACCCAAGCCGCCTAAATGCCATGAAACTGAGCATGTGGCATGCACTCGCTGAAACGATGCAGGCACTGTCATCTGACCCCAAAACAAGAGTAGTGATTATTCGTGGTGAGGGTGACGCTGCATTTGTTTCAGGCGCTGATATTTCTGAATTCGCCACAGTACGTGAAACACCTGCTGCAGTGCAGGCTTATGACCTAGCCGTTTTAAAGGCTGAAGAAGCCATCAGCCACTGCAACAAACCTGTTTTAGCCGCCATATCAGGTATATGTTATGGCGGTGGTTTAGGCATTGCGCTGTGTTGCGACTTACGCTATAGCAGTGATACTGCCCGTTTTAGCTTGCCTGCCGCCAAACTAGGCTTAGGTTACAGCTTAAACAATATTAAACGCATGCAAAGTGTTATTGGTAGCGCTCAAACTTATCACTTTTTGTTAACCGCACGCGTGTGCGAAAGTGTTGAAGCTTTAAATGTTGGCATGATTCATGCTTATGAAAAAGATGTCTTTTCATACGTTGTTACTCAAGCTAAAAAAATAGCCATGCTTGCACCTTTAACCCTATCATCAATCAAATTAGCCATGCGTCATCTCTATGGCGGAGACCACGCACCTGATGTCAGTGCAGTACACCAAGCCGCAGTGGCTTGTTTTGAGAGCCTTGATTATGCCGAAGGCCGAAAAGCGTTCAAAGAAAAACGCACCCCAAAATTTGTAGGTCAGTAGTTGTCAGTTTGAAGTGTCTTAGCCGTTTAAATTAAAACGAAACTTTTTTTTCACACAGCACTGAAAGGAATCATAACCATGAAGATTTTTAAAGTTGTTACGACCGCCATACTTGCCTGCACGGCAAGTGTAGCCTTCGCACAAAACCTCATACCTGAACCCGCACCTTTACCTGTAAAAGTGATCCTTAATGTGGGTTATCTTAAGGTAGGTCACATGTCACCCATTTTGGCAGTTGACGAACGTTTAAAAAAAATGAACGTTGAAGTTAAACGCGCAGACTTTGTTCGTTACGCCGATGCACGAACTGCGTTGTTATCAAACACCATTGATTTAACCGCTGTGGGCCCACTTGATTTAGCCATTGCGGCAGCCCAAGGCAGTAAAAACTTAGTAGGCTTATCTGGCGTTGCTAGCTCACAGAAGTTTTTAGTGGTTCGTAAAGGCGTCAAAATTGATACTTGGGCTGACATTGCTGGCAAGAAAATTGCTATTGCACCCGGTTCAGCAGTATGGTTTCAATTTGCTATGACGCTCATTGAAAAAGGCATTCCTTACAATTCATTTACAGCAGTAAATGTACAAGGTGGCGGCACCGCCTTTCTGCAAGCAATGGGTCGTGGTGACATTGACGCCATGGTACTGTGGGAGCCCTTTGAAAGCCAAGCGGTTGCTGAAGGCATGGCGTATTTCGCTAAAGGCTTAGAGTACAGCCAATCAAAAGCAGTTGGGGCAGAGTTAGGCATGATTGCAGCAACACGCCAAGCACTTGATACTAAGCGTGAAGCCATCAAGCGCTTTCTTTGGGTATACATAGACGAGCAGAAAAAAATGGCCGCAGACAGTGCCTTATTTGCTGCTAACTACTCAGCCTACACGGGGTTACCTGTAACGATTACCGGCCCTTCAGCCGAAGTCATACGTTTAGGTGGCGTACTCGATGTCGGTCAAATGCAGCGTATGTCTGAAGCCGCTTTTAAACAAGGCATCGTGCCAAAAAATGTTTCAGATCAAATGATCGAGCTCTTTGACACATCAGTTGTTGCAGAAATTACTCAGCGTTAAACAAGCAAACGGTTTGATCAAACTGCTTATCTCGTTTGATCAAACCGCCAAAGGAATGGCTCATGAAGCGTATTAAAGTGTTTTTAAATGGCATTGCCGTGCCCATTGCTGTACTTATTATTTGGCAGTTCGCCGGCGGCATGTCTAATATGGCAGGTGTATTACCCACCCCCGTAGCTGTCATTAAAGGTTGGGAAGGTTGGATATTTGGTGAAGTTGGCATGGGGCTAAACGCCTATTCGGGCACCTGGTTGGCCAACGTTCAGTACTCAACTATGCGTGTATTTCAAGGGTTTACGCTTGCCGCCATTTTAGGCGTGCCCCTCGGTTTATTGATCGGCTGGAGCCGCTTTATTGCGCAGGTGTTTGACCCCTTTATTCAAAGCCTTCGACCCATTCCCATTACAGCGTGGCTGCCCTTTTCTATTGCCCTGTTTGGTATCAGTGACATGGGTTCAATTTTTCTAATTTTTCTAGGTGGTTTTTACGCCATCGTTGTCAACGCCACACAAGGTGCACGCGATGTCGATCGAAACTTAATTCGTGCTGCATCGATGATGGGTGCGAGTCGTGCACAACTGTTGCGCCGTGTCGTTTTCCCTGCCGCACTACCAAATATCTTTACGGGCTTACGCATCGGTTTAGGCATTTCTTGGACAGCTGTAATCGTTTCAGAGATGGTTGCCGTGAAGTCAGGCCTAGGCTACGTCTTGTGGGACGCATATTACGTGGGTCGTATGGACATCGTATTGGCCGATATGGTGTCAATTGGTTTGATGGGTTTCATCACCGACCGTTTAATCGTCACCATTGAGCGCGTTACATTGAAATGGCGTTTTTTACAGAATCATTGAGGTTTTCATGTCAGCTATACAAATACAAAATCTACATAAGACTTACCTAGGTGAACCGCCTGTTCAAGCGCTCGAGGGTATTGAGCTTACAGTAAATGATGGTGAGTTTATTGCCCTGCTTGGACCGTCAGGTTGCGGTAAGTCAACCCTGCTTAACCTAATCGCTGCTTTTGAAAACCCAAGTTCTGGCGAATTACTGGTGCACGGTGAGACACACGATAAACCGGGCCCTGATCGGGGCGTCGTGTTTCAAGAAGCCGCTTTGTTCCCTTGGCTAAACGTTTGGGAAAATGTTGTCTTTGGCCCAAAAATAAAAGGCATTTCTGCGTCTGAGTATGAAGACAAAGCCAATGAAATGCTTAAAATTGTTGGCCTCTCAGACTTTAAAAAACATCTACCTGTTCAGCTATCAGGTGGCATGCGACAGCGTGTCGGCATTGCCCGTATTTTGACACTAGGCTCTCGCGTTTTGTTGATGGACGAACCCTTTGGCGCGCTTGATGCACAAACGCGTTTGTCAATGCAAGAGCTACTGCTTTCAGTTTGGCAGCAGTTAAAACCTACTATTATTTTTGTCACGCACGATATTGATGAGGCGATTTTCTTAGCTGACAATATTTATGTGATGTCAGCACGCCCCGGGCGCATTGCTCAAAAAATAGTGGTGCCCTTGCCTAGGCCGCGCACCATTACCGACACCACTTCAGAGGTTTTTAATCAACTAAAACGTGAAATTCTTTTACAGATTCGACATTAATTGATATTAATGGGCACTCACTGCACTGACTGTACTTTCTGTACTGATGGCGTTTATATTTTTTTAATGGTGCACACAATAAATGGCTAACCCGCGCATACCGTATCGTTTTTCTAATGATGGCCCAGTGCTTAAACCACACGAAAAAGGGCCTATTATCGTTCACCTAGTCGTTAACGTTGAAAATTGGCAGTTTGATACGGCCATGCCTCGCACCATCATTACCCCACCGCATGGCAAAGAAACTGTACCTGATGTGCCAAACTTTTCTTGGGCCGACTACGGTATGCGTGCAGGTCTACCCCGGTTGATTGAGGCCATTACCAGTCGCGGCCTGCCCGCCTCAACCAGTATCAACGCCAGTGTTTTGAAGTCTTATGCACCTGCTGCGGTTGCCATGCATCATGCCGGGTGGGAATTTATTGGTCACGGCATGCATCAAAAATCAATTCAGCAAGCCGGCGATGAAGCCGAGGTCGTTCAGCAAAGTTTAGACACGCTACAGGCACTAACAGGCTGCAAAGCCCGCGGTTGGCTCAGCCCTGGTCTTAGAGAGAGCCACGACACCCCAGATGTTTTAAAGGCTTGCGGGCTAGATTATGTGTTTGATTGGGTCGTTGACGATGTGCCGCACTGGATGCAAACTAAGAACGGCCCGTTACTAACCATGCCCTACAACTTAGAGCTAAATGATTCAATCATTTACGCAATTGAAAAGCATGCCACAGGGCAGTTTCTTGATCGTACAACACGCACGCTCAAGCTGTTTGAACGCGAAGCACCATTACACCCACGTGTTTTAGCTATAGGGTTACACCCACATTTAATGGGTGTACCGCACCGTTTAGGTGAATTTGAAAGCATGCTTGATCTGTTGATGCAAAGCCCACAAGTCTGCTTTTTAAAGCCACATGAAATATATGACTGGTTCGCTAAACAAGTGCCTGCCCTTTTACCCCTAATGGAAAAATAAAAAATGGATCTGCAACTTAAAGGTAAACACGTACTCATCACTGGCGCCTCAAAAGGCATTGGGCTTGAAATTGCCATGTCTTTTTGTCGTGAAGGGTGTGATGTCACCATTAACGGTCGGGATCAAAAACTACTAGCAGTTGCGGCCAATAAATTACTTGATGCCACAGGTATTCAAGTCAAAACGGTTGCCGCTGATTTATCAAACACGGCGGGTATTGCAACATTAGTTGAGGCTGCCGGTTCAATTGATATTTTGATTAACAACGCAGGGGCCATACCAGGCGGCGACTTATTTGCCTTAGACGATGCCACGTGGCGCCGTGCATGGGACTTAAAATTATTTGGTTACATTGATATGGTTCGTCAATGCCTACCCGCTATGCAAAAACGCGGAAGTGGCGTAATTTTTAATGTGATTGGTATGGCAGGAAGTGTGCCACGAGCGGGTTACATTTGCGGTTCTGTTGCCAATGCAGCATTAATAGCATTTACAAAAGCCATGGGTGCTGCCAGTACTGACCATGGCGTTCGCATACTGGGTCTTAACCCATCGCAAACACGCACTGATCGCATTGAAACCTTGATGCGCGTTCAGGCTGAAAAACAATTGGGCGATTCAAATAAGTGGTTTGATTTAACCCAAAAGCTGGCATTTGGTCGATTAGCTGAGCCACAAGAGATTGCTGACTTAGTTGTATTTGCAAGCTCTGCGCGTGCCAGCTATTTGTCTGGCACCGTGATTGATGTTGATGGTGGCATGCAGTACCGTGATGCCCGAGGTTAAGTTTTTTTAAGAAGAGCCCAAACCGTTGCAATTAGTAGATATTAGCCATTTTTGCCAGCATGCCAGCCAAGGTTAGTATCGTACTAATTTGCAACCCATAAAGCCAACAAAATTTTCGACAAACTAGACAAAACTATCTGTTTGTAGGGCTATGCATTTGCGCGGCTTCCCAAGCTAACAATGCTTTTTTACGGGCATCACCCCACCGATAATGACCGGTTTCACCGTTTTGGCGAATCACACGGTGACAGGGTATGAGAAAACCGACGCGATTGACGGCTAAGGCACTGCCCACTGCACGTGCAGCCTTTGGGTAACCAGCGTAGACGGCAAGTTGTTTGTAAGAAACAACCCGACCTAAATCGATGTGCATCAAAGCTTGCCAGACTTTTATCTGGAAAGGCGTGCCTTGTAATAAAAGCTTAACCTTCCCAAGGTCACCTTGCGGTGGCCTTAAATGATTTAAGGGGAAGATCAAACTCAACAGTTGCATCGCAGCTTGATCATCTTGAATAAATATTGCCTGAGGCCAATGCGCCTTAAGTTCAGCCGTCATCTGCTCATCATAATTGGCTGCACATGACGCCACAAATGCAACGTGACAAACACCGCGCGACGTCCAACCTACAAGCAGATCACCAATGGGTGTTGAACCAAACCCATGTTGAATCTTCAAGCCCTGCCCACCCCGTTCTGATTCATCGGGCGACAAAACTTCGCATGAAATGATTTGAGCGTCCATCTTATTTAGATCCGTATCGTAAAACATAAACTTCAAATCTTTTGTATCGCTCATCTAATGCCTATAATGTGTTCCTTCATTTAAATGAATATACGTTCTCATTTTTAAGTTCATTTTGTACTTAAATTAGATTTGCTAATTGCACCTTGCACTTTGCACTTTGCACTTTGCACTTCACCCAAACTATGCCTAAATATACTCCTCCCCAAGTTTGGCAATATAATTTCTCTAAGCACCCACTCTTTGCAGGGTATGAATCTGTTTGTCGTGAACTAGGGGGAAATAGTTGGCCAAACACAAGCGTCTTAAATCACTTGGCTCTCAAAAAAAATGTTTTGAACGCCCGACAAGTACCCATTCAATTTTCTGAACAGGAAGCACCTAGGGGCCAACGTTCGTATGAGACGAAAATTTATCAAACAGGTATTGTGCCGACCCGAAATGAAAATTGGCACGACTTTTTAAATGCATGTGCATGGTTAACATGGCCTAAATTAAAAGCAGCATTGAATCATATTCATTGCTCACAAGTTAATCTCATTCACACAAATGTTGAGCATGCAGTAAACGACAATAAAGATGTTAATTTTTTGGCTCGATGTCACGACACACCTACAATAAGTGACCCCTTTAAACGCAGCAACGAGTCTGACACGGCAACTTTATTTGATGAAAGTGGCGCCGTTCTTATTGGCCCTGACCCACGATTAGCGCAATGGTTAATTGGCCACGATTGGCAAAATGCATTTGTAACGCATCGGCATCTTTGGCAAAGCCATCGCCTGCTCGTAGTCGGCCATGCCGTACTTGAAAAAACGCTAAGCCCTTATCCTGGCATGATCGCTAAGGTGCTTTACCAGCCCTACCCTGCTTGCTCACCAAATCAAAACCTAGACGATATAGTCAAGTTAGTTGATACATTACTTGCCAAGCGTTGGTTCAACCAAGCATTCACCAAGCCATCAGATCTTTTTGCATTGCCATTATTGGGCTTGCCCGGGGTTGATACACAGAATGAAGACGTAAATTACTATAAAAATGAAAAGGTATTTAGACCCTTAAGTTCTCAGCTCAGTTTTTGTCACGCCATCTAAAATAAGTGCGATACAAAAAGACACTTAACACCATGCCCCACACCATACCGACAAACATACCGGCGAGCATGGCGCCTAAACTTAAATTGCTAGCACTTGTCTGCTGAAAAATCTGAACAAAAAATACCGCACCGATTGTCATGCCAAGTAGCATCCAGACAGAACACAATATATTTTGAGTTAATAACGAACACAGCTTACGACAATCGGGTCGCAGTAAGCGCAAACTTGGAATGGCCGCTAAACCACCCATCAACATACCAATATGCATATAGGGCATTAACGCAATATGTAAGCGCAAGGAATCAAAAAATGAAAGGGCTTGCGTGGTTGAACAAATAGAGGCAATGATAGCAAGCGGTGTTCGTTGAAAGTCAAAAAACAAACCGATCAACATGCCACCAAAACCAAGCGTCAACATAACGTGGGGCGGTGAAAGCCCCATGGCTTGTGGCCGCAAGCGTGACAACACATAACAACCACCGCCCACACTTAATAAAGATACATAAAAAATCTTCCACCAATCATGTGCTGCCGCGCTGTTGACATACAAGAGAGTCAGCGCGACTGCAGTGACCAACGTTAGGGTCACCAGTACATTTGTGTTTCGCAATAGAAATGAATTTTGCACGATGTCACGCTTAATTAATAACTACTATTAAAGCTTATTTTAAAAGACAACGATGTAAAGACATTTAACACATACTTGTTTGCTCAAACCCATAGCTAAATACTAACTTATTAATAGTATTTAGCTAAGCCATCTAACAAACAAAAATGTAGAAATACCGTGATGACAAAATGTAAAGATATCGTAAACCCTTAAAGCGTTAAATACTTCTTTTAACAAGTTGTTTAGATCAGTATATTTGTACATATTAAAAGACCATTGATAAATCAATCTGATCTTGTCAACCAAGGAGACCTGAATGATTCCCCCAGAGTTTGAATACCACGCACCAAAAACCTTAAGTGATGCCGTTGCATTGTTAAATCAGTATGGCGAAGATGCAAAAATTTTAGCAGGCGGTCACAGCTTGCTGCCCATGATGAAATTGCGATTTGCTGAACCCCCTCATTTGATTGATTTAAATAAAATCGACCAGCTCAGAGGTATCAAAGAAGAAGGCGGCATGATAAAAATTGGCGCCATGACGGTTGAAAGCGCCCTGCTTAATTCAGACCTACTGAAAGAAAAAGTTTCATTGATACCCAAGGCCGTTAAATTAATTGCCGACCCACAAGTTCGCAACCGTGGCACCATTGGTGGTGACATTGCCCACGGCGACCCAGCCAATGATCACCCCGCCATCATGATGGCCCTTGATGCAACCTTTGTATTGACTGGCCCTGATGGTGAGCGCTCAGTAAAAGCAGTTAATTTCTTTCATGGCACCTACATGACTGATCTCAAAGAAAACGAAATTTTGACTGAAATACACATTGCACCGCTGCCTGCAAATACAGGTACCGCTTATTTCAAGTTAAAACGTAAAACAGGTGATTGGGCAACCGCAGCAGCCGCCATTGTTTTACAAATGAATGGCGACAAAGTGTCAATGGTACGCATTGGCTTAACCAACGTTGCCGACACCGCCCTGCGCGCGACCGATGCAGAAAACATGTTGATGGGTCAAACGCTTTCTGAAGACTTATTAAACAAAGTGGTTGATGCCGTAACAGCCATATGCAACCCAGCAGAAGATTTACGTGGTGATGCAGAATACAAAACCGCTATGGCAGGCGTCATGACCAAACGCGCCTTATTAGATGCCGCAAGCCAAATACGTTAATTGACCCAACATTCGGAGACACACCATGAGTAAAACTTTAGTTAGTATGAACATTAACGGCAAAAAAGTTGAAGAAGCCGTTGAACACCGCACACTACTGATTCATTTTTTAAGAGAACAACTTAATTTAACGGGTGCACATATTGGTTGTGAAACCGGCCACTGCGGTGCCTGTACCGTTGATATTGACGGTGACTCGGTTAAGTCTTGTACGCACTTGGCTGTTCAATGCGAAGGCAGCGACATCTTAACGGTTGAAGGCTTGGCACAAAATGGGGTGTTGCATGCCGTTCAAGAAGGCTTTTACAAAGAACATGGTTTGCAATGTGGCTACTGTACCCCTGGCATGCTGGTTCGCAGCTATCGACTTTTAATTGAAAACCCAAACCCTACAGAAGAAGAAATACGCATCGGAATTTCAGGCAATTTATGCCGCTGCACGGGCTACCAAAACATTGTTAAAGCCGTGCAATACGCTGCAAAAAAATTACAAGAAACAGCAACTGTTGCCGCCTAAAGCGACTCAAACTATACGTAACGGAGACCAAACATGAATGCACCACTTCAAGACCGTGAAGCCGCTCTAATGGGCATGGGCGATTCACGCCTACGCAAAGAAGATGCTCGCTTTATACAAGGCAAGGGTACCTATGTTGACGACATTAAAATGCCCAACATGGTTTATATGGACATTGTGCGCTCGCCGCTTGCACATGCCCGTATTAAAGCCATTCACAAAGAAGATGCACTTAAAATACCGGGTGTACTAGCCGTTTTAACAGCAGAAGACTTGAAGCCACTTAAGCTGCACTGGATGCCCACTTTAGCGGGTGACGTTGCTGCTGTTTTAGCTGATGAAAAAGTGCATTTTCAAATGCAGGAAGTGGCCGTCGTTATCGCTGAAACACGTTATGCCGCAGCCGATGGCAAAGAAGCAGTCTGGGTTGAATACGAAGAACTTGAGGTGGTTATTGACCCCTTCAGTGCACTAAAACCCGACGCCCCCATCTTACGTGAAGACCTAGTTGGCAAAACCGAGGGCGCCCATGGTAAGCGGAATCACCCCAACGAAATTTTCACCTGGACAGCGGGCGACAAAGAAGCCGCTGATTTAGCGTTTGAAAATGCAGACATTATCGTTTCGCAAGACATGATGTACCCCCGCGTTCACCCCTGTCCCCTCGAAACCTGCGGTTGCGTCGCCTCGTTTGACCCCATCAAAGGTGATCTCACAACCTACATAACCAGCCAAGCCCCTCACGTCGTGCGCACGGTTGTATCGATGTTGTCAGGCATTCCTGAATCAAAAGTACGCATTATTTCGCCTGATATTGGCGGTGGTTTTGGTAATAAAGTGGGTATTTATCCAGGTTATGTCTGTGCAATCGTAGCGTCTATCGTTTTAGGTCGTCCTGTTAAGTGGGTCGAAGACCGTATCGAAAACCTGTCTTCAACTGCGTTTGCACGCGACTATCACATGAGTGGCGAATTGGCCGCAACCTCTGATGGCAAAATTCAAGGTTTACGCGTTGATGTGGTGGCTGATCATGGCGCCTTTGATGCCTGTGCAGACCCTAGCAAATTCCCAGCTGGGTTCTTTCATATTTGTTCAGGTTCTTACGATATACCTGCTGCACACTGCTCTGTAAAAGGCGTTTATACCAACAAAGCCCCTGGTGGCGTAGCGTATCGATGCTCGTTCAGGGTAACCGAAGCCGTCTATTTAATTGAGCGCATGGTTGACGTCTTAGCCCAAAAGCTCAACATGGACAAAGCTGAAATTCGCGAAAAGAACTTCATTCAAAAAGAACAGTTCCCCTACACCTCAGCTTTTGGCTTCGAATACGACTCGGGTGACTACCAACGAGCGCTCACACAAGTGCTTGATGCAGTTGACTATAAAGGCTTACGTGCTGAACAAGCAGCCAAGCGTGCAGACCCCAACTCACCTACTTTAATGGGTATTGGTTTGGTTACATTTACCGAAGTGGTGGGTGCAGGCCCAAGCAAAATTTGCGACATTTTAGGTATTGGTATGTTTGACTCATGTGAAATACGAGTTGACCCTACTGGCAGCGCCATCGCTCGTATGGGTACCATTTCACAAGGTCAAGGCCACCAAACCACCTACGCGCAAATCATCGCAACTGAGCTGGGTATTTCTTCAGAAGTCATTCAAGTTGAAGAAGGCGACACCAACACGGCACCGTATGGTTTAGGTACTTACGGTTCACGTTCAACCCCTGTTGCTGGTGCAGCCATCGCCATGGCATCAAGAAAAATTCATGCCAAAGCTAAAAAAATTGCAGCCTCATTACTTGAAGTCAGCGAAGCTGACCTTGAGTGGGAAGTTGACCGTTTTAAAGTTAGAGGCAATGACGATAAGTTTAAAACCATGAAAGACATTTCGTGGGCGGCTTACCATCAACCCCCAGAAGGTCTTGAGCCCGGCCTTGAAGCGGTTCATTACTACGACCCACCGAATTTCACCTTCCCGTTTGGCATTTACTTAGCGGTTGTTGATATTGATCGTTCAACAGGCGAAACCAAAATCAGACGTTTCTATGCTCTAGATGATTGTGGCACCCGTATCAACCCCATGATCATTGAAGGTCAAATACACGGCGGGTTAACCGAAGGTTTTGCTGTGGCGATGGGTCAGTTACTGTCATTTGATGCTCAAGGCAACATTCAGGGCAACTCATTGATGGACTACTTCATACCCACGGCGGTTGAAACCCCGCATTGGGAAACAGATCACACTGTTACGCCTTCACCTCACCACCCTATCGGTGCTAAGGGCGTGGCTGAATCACCACACGTCGGCAGCATTCCAACCTTCACCTCTGCCATGGTCGATGCGTTTGCACATGTCGGTGTAACCCATATTGATATGCCACACACGGCGTTTCGCACTTGGAAAGAGTTGAAGAAAAACAATCTAAACTTAAACTAACGAGCGATATAAATTCAAACCGAATTGAATCTAAATTCATTTCGGTTTGAATACTTTTTTTAAGTGTATTGAATGAACACCTCATTGCACTCGATTTGAAGACCACTTTAAATTGAACCCAATCACCTCACATCAGTTAAAGTTTGCTGATCAGTTGGTTTAAAAATTAACTGATCATGAGCTCAAAAGGAATTAAGTAATGGAAGTCGTCATTGATAAGTTATACCCCATACCCGCTAGCGAGAAAGCATGTTGGCAAGTACTTTCTAACATCACTGAACTCGCAACCTGTATGCCCGGTGCCACCATCACCGAGCAACTTGACGAAACCCATTACAAAGGTAGTGTCAAAATCAAAGTCGGGCCTGCAACTGCCGCCTTTGCGGGTGATATTGAAGTGCTGGGGGTTAATGAAGCCATCAAACAAATTCAAATGTTGGGCAAAGGGGCCGATAAAGGTGGTTCATCAGCGTCAATGAATTTAACTGCAACCATTACCAAAGTTGATGAACATAACGTAACACTAACCGGCAAAGCATCGGTGATTGTGAACGGTAAGTTTGCACAGTTTGGGGGCCGTATGATGACCTCGGTGTCAGACATGATATTGCAGCAATTTGCCGACAACTTTGCCATTAAAGCCAAAGCCATGGCGGCAACTTTAGAACCAAGCATTGCCTCATCGGGTGCATCGACAACCGCTCAAGCAGAGCATACTGGCCATGCCTCGTCAGCTACAACTGAAGCGCCAAAACTTCAAAGCGAATTAAATGGTTTAGCCATTGCCTGGATGCTCATAAAAAGCTTCTTCGCGAGACTTTTTGGTAAATAATTATCAAGGCATAACCGGCAACACCACTCAACACAAGAAGCATAGGTAATTGGCATGGACGTTAAAGAGATTTCAGAGCGCTTAGCCAAGTCTGGCTACATCGCTGACAACAGTTTGGCTGAAATCATCTGGATGGGCCTAACCATTGATAGACCCATTCTTTTGGAAGGTGAAGCCGGGGTTGGTAAAACAGCTATTGCTCAAGCGTCAGCGTTAGCGCTTAACCGGCCTCTATTCCGACTTCAATGTCATGAAAGCCTAGATTTAAACCAAGCCGTTTACGAGTGGAACTATAGTCGCCAGTTACTTGAAATTCGATTAAGAGAAGCTGAAGGCGCAGGGCAATCATCGCTGCGCGATGACTTATTTAGTGAAACATTTTTACTGCAAAGACCGCTTATGCAGGCCATTACGTCAGAGCAGCCTGCCGTGTTGTTGATTGATGAAATTGATCGGGCTGACGAGTCTTTTGAAGCCTACCTTTTAGAGGTCTTAGGTGAGTTTCAAATATCAGTTCCTGAGTTGGGCACCATTAAAGCAAAAAGTAAACCTTTAGTGATTTTAACCAGCAACGGTACACGTGATTTGTCAGATGCGTTGCGTAGGCGTTGCCTGTTTCACTACGTTGATTACCCCAGCGTTGCGCGTGAAATGACTATTGTGCAAACCCTAGTACCGCACGCCAATGCAGATCTTATTCAACAAGCCGTGCTGTTCATTCATCAACTTCGCAAACAAGATTTAGACAAAATACCGGGCGTTGCTGAAACGCTAGATTGGATACGTATTTTGTGTGCTCGCGAGTTAAAAGCCTTGCCTCAAGACCCGAATGAATTGGCACAAACCTTAAGTGCTTTACTTAAAACCCGCAGTGATCAATGGCAAATTTCTGAACAAGTACTGACTAAATTAATGGGTTCGCAGCAACGCGTGGGTATTGACGCGGGCGTGATGCCTTCGCGTGCTTAAAACGTGCAAAAGTTATTTACAAGACGTGTGCAAGTGAACCTGATTTTTTAACGATGCCGTGAACGAAAGCCTTGAACCCACGCTAAACCCCGATCAAAATATACGAAATTTTGTCGCTTACTTACGTGAGCATGGTTTTGTGTTGGGTTTAGCTGAGTTACAAGCCATGGTGCGTATTACTTCACTCGCGGGTATTCACGATTTCGAAAAAATAGAAAAATATTGGCGCGGTATTGCAGCCTCATCTCAGAAGCAATGGCAACTTTTTCCAGACCTGTTCAATGCATACTGGTTTCCAGATCGCGTTAAAGGTACGGTCAAATCATCACACAAGCAACGTCGTGGCAAATCTTTACCTGAATTAATTTTAGAAATAAAAAATGATGGTCAAAGTGTGCCCACTTCAGGCAACCAAGGCACGGTAGCGCTTGCTAACGGTCAATCTGGCGAAGAAGAATCAGGGTCAGAACAAGCCCAAGGCGGGGCTAGTCGGGTCGACCCTTTGGCAGAAAAGCCACTAGGCGACTGGTTGCCTCATGACAGTGAACAACTCGACAAGCTTATTTACCCATTACAGGCTAGGTTACGTAAAAAACTGATTCAAAAATATCGTCATCGTTCAAATGCAATAAAGATTGATTTGCGCGAATCCATTCGCCACGCAATGGGTACGGCAGGCGAGTTAATACAATTACAAACCAAAAAAAGAAAAACCGTCATGCCAAAGGTCTTTATTTTGGTTGATGTGAGCAAATCAATGGAATCTCATGCTCCATTTTTTTTAAGAATGGCTCGCTCTTTTTGTCAAATTATGAATGCCCGAGTATTCGTGTTTCACACATCGCTTATTGAAGTGACTGCATTACTTAAGAAAAATAGTGGTCGTGTTCAAGAGAAAATTAATACGGTCACTTTTGGCTTTGGCGGTGGCACACGTATAGCAAGCAATGTGCAAACATTTTTAACCCAATGCCAACACGGGCCAAATGGTCAACGCATTCGCGGTTTAGGCCGCCATGACATCATGTTTGTGTTGAGTGATGGTTACGATACCGATTCACCTGAAGCACTACCTAAGGTATTACAATCAGTTAAGCAAATGGGGGTTGATGTATTCTGGTTACACCCAACAGTTGAGGTACCTCAATCGTTAGCCATACAAGCCAGTCAACCCTATATTGCAGGGTTTATGGCTGTCAGTCATTTAAACAGTTTAGAAGGGTTGGTTGACTTGACCTTAAAACGTAAAAATCACGATCATGCATTTAAAATCGAAGCGGTCGAACAAGTGTTAACTTGATCAAATAAATCTTTGAGCAGTTAAGAAGAAATAGAGAAATTGAACAATTAACCAATTGTTCACAAAAGTAAATTAGCGTGAGGCATTATCTATTATGGGCTGTATATTAAAACAAGGCGGTGGGCTCTATTCACGCGTAAGTGTCGGTGCCGTTCTGCTTGCTGCAGGGCAAGGCAGCCGTATGGGAAACCAACCTAAAGCATTATTAAATTTGCAAGGCGTGCCGCTCATCAACCGACACATGATTGCACTCAGTGGCGCTGGCGTTGACGAAGTGATTGTTGTTAGCGGGTTCTACCACGATCGAGTTGAGCCATCAGTTGAGCAGTTTCCCGTTCAAATTATTCGTAATTTAACGCCTGAAGATGGGCAACCGAGCTCTGTACGTTTAGGCATGGAAGCGATTGGTACAAAATATGATGCGGTCATTATGATGCTGTGCGATCAACCTTTGGTTAATGCCGAAGACATCACGAGCCTTATTTCAGCATTTAAAAAGCGGCTGAAGGGTGAAATATTAATACCCAGATTCGAAGGCCAAAGAGGTAACCCTATTATTTTTTCTAGAGTCGCCATTGAACAAATGTTAGCCGACGATAAAAATATGTATTGTCGTAAATTCATTGACCAAAACCCAAATTTAGTCAGTTACTTTGACGTTCAAAACGATCACTTTACGGTTGATATTGACACCATCAATGACATTGAAAATTTTAATCAAAAAACTGGTTGGTCTTTAACGCTGCCTGAAGCCCCCTTACCTCAAGCAACTTTACCTGAAATGGTACTAACCACTGCTTCAATGAGTGCACAAAATCAGCATGACGCTCAAGCAGACGGTTCACGTCATCAAACCATCGCTGAACCAGCCTACCTAGCGCTTCGAAGAAAATTGACGCCCCATTAATCTTCAAGCAGGTGAATAACGACTTTTATCTTGTTAACACTTCCACACTGACTGTATAAGAATGAATACAATTAACTGGCCCGTTCCGCTCGAAACGCATCATATTGAAGAGGCTCAAAACATCAATGAAACGTTGGCCCGTGCCTTTAACGCGATGCGAGTTACACATTTAGCGCAATCTTTTGTCGAAAACCATGACACACAACTGACTGACGCAGTGACATCACAAAAACCTTTTTACGCAAGCGAAGACAATTTACTCGAACGCATACAACTACCTGAGTTTCAATCGCTGACTGCGTTCATTGCCAACGCCTTACAGAAAACAGTGATGAATGCCAACTCAGGTGTGTGGCCACCTGGCCGAATAAGTCTGCAATTAAAAATCATGGGGTGTTGGTTTCAAATTCAAAATGGCATGGCATTTCACGATGTACATACCCATGGCAATTGCTCTTGGTCGGGCGTTTATTATGTGCAGTGCGATGATCATCAACAAAGGGTGAAGCATCCTACTTTGGGCGATATAAATGGCGTCACGCGCTTCTATGGGCCGTACACACAATGGTTGGGGGGTGCACATGTTGATATGGGCAATGCATACTTACAGAAAAACACTTTAGACGTTACACCCGAGCCTGGCAAACTGGTGGTATTCCCCTCATACTTGCCGCATCAAGCCATGCCCTATGAAGGCGAAAAAGACCGCATCATTGTGTCGTTTAATGCGCAAGTGCATGCTGCAGGGGGTGATCAGTTGTTTAAGTATGACGCGACGTAAGCATTCATCTTAATTGTGTGTCAATGCCACGTCATATTGTCTCAATACATACTACCTAATCTCATGTCATATCACGTCGAGCCACTTCACTTCACTTCACTTCACATCACATCACTTCACTTCATTTAACATCACAGCTTTTCAGTTTCGCCGTGACTGGGTTGCCATTTCATCAATTTCTTTTCAATAAAACCAACGCAACCATCAAGCGCTAAGGCGCAGATGGTTAACACGACAATACCAGCCATTACTGTGTTGATATCAAACGTGCCTTCAGCTTGCAATATTAAATAACCCACGCCTGCAGCTGAACCCAAATACTCGCCCACAACCGCGCCCACAAACGCTAAACCCACTGCAGTGTGTAAGCTAGAAAACACCCAGCTGGTTGCGGAGGGTAAATAAACGTAACGTAATAATTGCTTCTGTTTTGCACCCAACATTTTCGCGTTATCGAGCAAGGTGGGACTGACTTCTTTGACACCTTGGTAAACGTTGAAGAAAACAATAAAAAAGACAAGGGTGACCGCTAGCGCTACTTTAGACCAAATACCTAAGCCAAACCACATGGCAAAAATCGGAGCCAATATGACACGCGGCATAGAGTTAAGCGCTTTGATATAAGGGTCAAGTACCGCACTGGCCATTGGCGACAAACCCAACCACAAGCCCGCACCCATACCCACTGAGGTACCAATAACAAACGCTAATAACGTTTCAGTGAGTGTGATTTGTAAATGGTAATAAATATCACCTGTGACAATGAACCAAACCCAAAGTTGCTTCAATACCCCAAATGGGTCACCAAAGAAAAAAGCCATCTTTTTGTCGGTTGACAACACATACCAACCCACCAAAAAAATAGACAATAAACTTAATTGCCAAACACGCAATGACAATTTTGAAGACGGTTTAATCAAATTCCACATGACTAGGCCGCCTTTCTTTTTTGTTGCTCGTACCCTTTGAGTACTTCTTCGCGCAACACATGCCAAATTTGAGTATGCAACTCTACGAACCGAGGGTCTGATCGAACCTCAGTCACGTCACGTGGCCGCGGTAAATCAACCACAAACTCACCGATTGGGTGTGTGCCAGGGCCCGCTGATAAAACGACGACTCGGTCACTCATGGCAATCGCTTCATCAAGATCATGCGTAATGAATAAGACAGCTTTACGTTTGGCCATCCAAAGCTCAAGCACTTCGTTTTCCATTAACTGACGAGTTTGAATATCAAGTGCGGAAAAAGGCTCGTCCATCAAAATAATATCGGGGTCACGAATGAGCGTTTGTGCAAGCATGGCACGCTTACGCATACCGCCAGACATTTGGTGCGGGTAACGGTCTTCAAACCCACCCAAACCGACACGACGCATCCAGTCACGGCCTTTCTCGGCAGCCTCGTCTTTGGGCACGCCAGCAAACTGCAAGCCTGCTGTGACATTGTCTAAAGCATTACGCCAAGGCAATAAAGCTTCACCCTGAAACATGTAACCTGCCCGGGCATTAATACCCGTCAAAGGTTCGCCAAACACTTCAATGCTGCCACGTGAAGGCGCAAGTAAACCCGCCCCCACGTTCAGTAATGTTGATTTGCCACAACCCGTCGGCCCCACTACCGACACAAATTCACCGATGCCCACCTCGAGTGTTGTGTCTTGCACGGCGGTATAACGTTGCCCTGAATCGTCACGAGAAACAAACGTGCACGTTATGTTTTTTAGCGCTAACGCAGGGGTTTGATCTGCTGAGTGTGGTGAAGACATTTATCTTAAACTTGGTTGGCCTTATCAACAAAAACACTTGTCCAGGTTTTAGACAAATCGATGTTGCTTTTTGCTAAATCGGGTTTAAAGGTTGTTAACACTCTTAAAGCCGTTTGTGGCCCGCCTGCAGGCATTTTTCCGTCGGGTGAAAGGCCTTCAAGCGAACGCTTTACGGACAACTTATAAACAGCTGGGTCGCCCAACAAATAAGATTCAGGCACTGCTGCTGCCACACCCTCTGGGCCAGCACGTTGAATCCATTTATCGGCACGCACCATAGCGTTCACCAAAGCTTGCACGGTATTTGGGTTTTCTTTGATGTAGTCAATAGGTAAGTATAGGCAACCTGCAGGCATGTTGCCGCCAAAGACATCAAGCGTATCTTTCAGCGTACGCGTGTCAAGTACGATCTTGATATCGTTCGTAGACTCAAGTAATGAAATAACAGGGTCAAGGTTCGAAATGGCATCAATTTGACCTGATCGCAAAGCCGATACGGCGCCGGCACCCGCACCCACACCAATAATCGATACATCACTATTTTTTAGCCCGTGTTTAGCTAAGAAAAAATCAAGCAACATGTTGGTTGAAGAACCTGGCGCGGTGACACCAATTCTTTTGCCTTTTAAGTCTTTTGGACTTTTGTAGTCAGGCATCGTTTTGTTTGACACACCCACAACGATCATGGGGGCACGACCCTGCAACACAACAGCTTGAAAAATTTGGCCTTTTTCTTGTAAATTTATGGTGTGTTCATACGCACCCGACACCACGTCAGCGCTACCACCCACAACAGCTTGCAACGCTTTTGAACCACCAGCAAAATTTGACACTTTAATGTCAAGACCCTGCTCTTTGAAAAAACCATTTACGTTAGCAATCGCTAAGGGTAGATAATAAGTAAGCGATTCTCCACCCACGGCGATATGAACTGATTTTTTTTCTAGGCCTTGTGCACGCAAAAATGCAGGCGCCATGGCTAAGGTTCCTGTTGCTGCCACCGCTTTTAAAATGTCGCGACGATTAATGGTCATAGTAGTCTCCGTTTTTTTATTATGAATTCTGGCGTTTTTTGCAGCTCAAATTTAAGCGATGCTTATTTGCAAATTCATTACATCATCATAACTTAGAGTTTTACTATACTGCACGAATATGAATTGCTATTTAGTTATACGCTTTTAATTACGCCAATTTGTTTTAAAAAAACGTTCGATCGTCTAAAACCAAAACAACGATATAGAGGGAATGAAGGCAATCAGCAACACGACAATTATCATAGCAAACACAAAAGGTAATGCCTTGACTGCAATGTGCATGACAGGTTGACC
Organism: Burkholderiaceae bacterium; assembly: GCA_041688825.1. Classification (GTDB taxonomy): domain Bacteria; phylum Pseudomonadota; class Gammaproteobacteria; order Burkholderiales; family Burkholderiaceae_B; genus Algicoccus. The sequence goes on from JBDNHM010000027.1 coordinate 69,506, forward strand.
TGTTATGCCCGAAATCACAAATAGATTGAGCCCTAACGGTGGTGTAATAAAACCAATACCTAATGCTGTAATCATAAATATACAAAAGTGAATATCATTCATACCAATTGATTGCGCAAGCGGCAACATAATCGGTGCCAAAATCACGATATTAGGTGTTGATTCCATAAAGCAGCCCGCTATGATGAGAATACCCAACATCAAAAATATAATTGCTACGGGGTTTTCTGTAAAAGCATTAACAGTGCTCACCATGCTTTGAGGCACACCATTTATTGCTAATACTTGAGCCAGCGGCAATGCCACAGCAATAATAGGCACAATCACGCCACACACTTTTGCAGAACCCTCGAGGGCGCTTGGAAAGTCACTTAACTTGAACGTGCCCTGGTAAAAGCCGACAAGAATTGTCGCCACAACAGCAACGGCTGCTGCCTCTGTGGGTGTAAACACACCCGAATATATGCCACCAAAAATGAGTGCGGGCACAAGAACAGCAAAGCGTCCGTCCCAAACAATTAAAAACCAATTTTTTAAACTGAAACGTTCTTTGGAGTTTTCATACCCATTTATTCTATTCATGATAGCGTTTGTAATCATGATAGAAACCATAATTAAAACACCAGGAATGGTAGCAGCCAAAAATAATGACGATGTTGAAATGCCTAACACCATGCCAATAATAATGTACGCAATTGATGGTGGAATTAAAATGCCTGTGCAGGCGCCTGCCGCAACAAGAGCACAAGCATAGGGCGGTGAATAACCCTGTTCAATTAATCGTGAAATAGTAATACGGCCCACGGCAGCAGCGCCTGCCGCATCAGAACCTGAAATACACGCAAAAAAACCACAACCTAAAACAGTTGATGTTCCCAAGCCAGAACGAACATTACCCATCGTGGCTGCAGCAATGTTCAAGAGCTTTATTGAAAGGCCTGTTCGAACAAGCAAGTCACCCGTTAGCACAAATAAGGGTATGGCGATTAATGCAAATGCATCAAGGCCGTGAAAAACTGACTCGCCAATTAACGATATTGGCAGCGCACCCGTTAACCACAGCATACACAGTGCAGTCAGACCTAAAGACACCCACACAGGCACTGCCAGTGCAAATAAACCAAGCATGAGCAGCAAAGGGCCAAGAACATTCCAACCTAACTCGGCTGAGGAAAAAGCTTCAGGAATAAGCATGGTATTTTCTAATCAAAAAGGCGTTTGCCAGGGCGTGGTTCTTGCCCGTTAATAAGGGCAGTGATGTCGAGCCACATAGACTGTGAAATTCGGAATATGACCAATGCAAAACCGAATGGTATGGCAAATAGTATCCAAGACCGGCTAACACGCAGACCTTCTATGACAGAGTTGAAAGTTATGGCATTGATGAAAAATTCTATTGAAAAATAAAACACAAATACTGCAAAAATACCCATCAATAAATCACCAAACAAAAACAATGATGCACGTAATCGTTTAGGCAACATCAACAGAAACACATCTATTCTTATGTGTGCTCGGTCTCTAACCGCTGTAGCAGCAGCGATCCACACTAAATAAATAAATGCATAACGAGCCGTTTCTTCGCCCCAAATAGATGAATAGTCGAAAATAAAACGTCGTGCTACTTCAACAAAAATAACCATGACGATATAGGTGTAGAGCGCTAGCAACAGCCAGCGCTCTGCATTCTCATCGATTTGAGACAAAAGTTTACGCATATGAATTATTAAACGTCATGGGCAAAGTAATTGCTGCGAGTATTTGCAGCTTCACGAAGGCGTTCAAAATTTTCTAATGAGCCCGCTAATTTAATTTTAGTCTCGTTCCACTCAGGTCTTTGTTGACCACACGTATCAACCCATTGCTTCATTTCGGCGTCAGTTGGTACGTAAAATTGAACGCCTGCTGCAGCCATTTCAGCCATTGCAAAGGCACGTGAAGCGGGAACTTGAGCAATGTTCTGACGAAAGGTAATATCAGATGCAAATTCAATGCCGCTTTGAACGTTGGTCGGTAGCTTACTGAACCATTCAGCATTACATGAGTAAACCTGTGAGTCGGGGACTGGCTTATTAAAGGTAACCCAAGACAGCATGTCTTTAAAGCCGTTTGAATACAAAGCAACGACTGCTGGGTCGAGTGCGTCTGCAACACCTTGCTGAATCGCTGAAGGTGTTTCACCCCATGCGATAGGGGTAGGATTGGCACCTGCCATACGGTAAAACTGTTGCAAAATTTGAGAGGCCGGCACACGAAACTTAACACCCTTTAAATCAGCGGGCGTCTTAATCGGTGCGTTAGGTAAACCTTTACGTGCCGCCACCGTTCGGGGGTCAAGCACAATGTACATCAACACTTTAAAACCGCGGGCGCGAGCCTTTTCATTCACTGTATCTTGCCAAGCTTGTGACGTCACTAAATTGACAAATTGTTGATTTTGACCGCACCAGTATGGAATGTTGACTAAGTCTACTTCAGGCGCAAATGCTGAAAAATTAGATACCGAATGTTGCGCAGCCTGAATCGTACCGGCCTGCACGCTTTGCGCTAAGGCACCGCCCATGCCCAACTGACCTGCTGGTGCTAAACGAACATACACATCACCATTTGTTGCATTTTGAATATTTTCTTTTAAATTCAATTGCATCAACGGGTACCAACGTGTTGCGCCAATACGATATTCAGTTGCAATCGTCATGGTGAACTTGGCTGCTTTTTGGCGTTGCTGCTCTTCAGTCGCAGTTTGAGCAAGCGCAGACTTAGCGCCTATCGTTCCTGCGGCAGCCGCAATAACGGCAGTTGAGGCACCAAATTTAGTGGTTGCATTTAAAAACTTACGCCGCTCGCTTTGAACTTCTTGCGAATACTCTGTGGTTTTTTTAAACCAATTTTTCATAATTGTCTCCTCAGGATTAAAAGTAATGACTGCTGTTTTTGTTGTGCGTAAAATTTTTTATATAAACAAAAAGACTTTTTGTCATGCCATCATAAAACTATAAACATTAAAGATCGCGTAACAAAATACTTTTAGTGACTCATTTTGTTTTTGATGTAGAAACTCGTTTCTCAGCCGCTAAAGCGGCAACCGTAAAACTAACTGCCGTAGTAAAAAGCATTAGAAATTCAGGCACCCGGTCTAAACTAATGGTGTTTTGGCCAGCAAAAGAAAAAAACTTTGACAATAAAACGTTAAGCGCAAAGAAAGCAAATGAAATAATGCATATAGAAATAGCTATTTTTTCTGTAAATGAACGCTTAGTTAACTGCTGTTGCACGCCACACCCCCAATTTATAGCCCATATTATTTTTTAAGATATTGAATATTTCGTTTCATTTTTTGCAAATTTACAGTTTAAATCTCTTAACCACTACTCAGGTTTACCCTAACAGCCACGTTCCACAAAGTTAATAAAAACATGCGTCAAAATTTAAGCGTTGGGCCAAACTAAACGTGGCCAATGAGACGGCAGGCTATTGGGGGCATGCGTGACAATAATGCTGCAACGTTTTAACAACCAAGGCTCAATACCCGTCAGTAGGTCTTGAACCAGTTCCGGTTGCAAACCCCTAAAGGGTTCGTCTAATAAAACTAAGGCAGGGTCTTTTATAATTAATGCTGCAAGTTGCAAGCGACGCGCCTGCCCACCCGACACGTGGCTGCCTCGAACACCCAGCATGTAATCAAGCCCCTCTTCGGTATCGTTAAGGGTTTTGTAAAGATCTACACATTGCAAAGCTGAATGTAGGGTTGCCTCGGGTACAGGGTTTAAGTTTAAATTTAAACCTAAGCTTAAAAACTGCCGAATCGTGACATTCATGAGCGAATCGCTTTGAGCTAAGAGCGTCACTTTTTTATATCGCAACGCATCAGGTAGCTTTAACAGATCTATGTCATTAAGCCATACCCCACCCTGTTCTGCATCAAGTTCGCCCACAATCGTTTCAAGAAGACTGGTTTTGCCCGTACCGCTACGACCAGAAACCACTAAAGGCAACCCTGGCTTGAGCGTTAAGTTAAGGGGGGTTCTTTTGCCAGGTTGTCGCTGGCAAAGCAAATCAACGATTTCAACTGCGCTGAATTCGGCTTCGTCTGGGGTTGCTGGGTTTGGGACGGCTGAAATTGAAATATCTGCTGCAACCATTTCACGCACTGACAAATCGATTAAATTTGTTGGGGTAGCCATGTTGTCGCCCGACGTAATTGATACGCCAAACCTAGCGTGTGGTGCATGTGAGTCAGCGAGATCAAGCGACTCTAAATCCATCAAGCGTTCGGCTGCTGCTTTGGCTTCACCTATACGCCATAAGGCACCTGGCAAAGCGCCTAGCGCTTCATTTAAACCTAACGTCATCAATGCAAGCAGAGCAATAATAGGTGGCTCAAACACAGGCCATGCAATGGCAATCACAACGATGGTCGCTAATGCCGTAATGGCTTGAACACCGTGCTCACCCAAACTGGCCATTTGTTCTTGCGCAAAAAACCGCTGTGTTTGTTGCAGGTCAAGTTGCGCTAACTGTTGCGCACTCTCATGGTGTTTTTCGTTTGAAATCAATTCAGCCAAACCGCCTAGGTGATCAATCAAGGCGATCTTTTGTGCAGCCCGCGCATGAATCAATGCAGCACCTCTTTTTTGCCCTTGTTTAGCAAGCACAAATGAAACGATTAAAACAATTAAACCGCTTGCACCAATTGTGAATGCAATCAAGGCATGACCCCACACCGCACCTGCCCACAAACTTCCTGCCAGTGTCATGAGCGCGGCAAACATGGGGCCCAGAACACGAAGTGGAATGCCGTCAAGGGTTTCCACATCAACCATCAGTCGTTGAATCAAATCGCTTAGGCGTCGGTTATCAATTAAACGCGCTGGCCTAAAAGCAACCGCATTAAACGCTCGCACACGCAAATCTTTCAGTACACGCAGAATCGCTTCATGACCGATTACCCTTTCAGCATAACGACCTGCTGTGCGCACAATCGCCAAACCACGAATCAAGGTTGAGGGCGCAAAAATATTCAGGTTGGTAATGAACCCTAAACCAGCTAATGCACACGCCGCAATAAACCAACCTGAGGTGGCAAGCAATGCCACGCCCGCTAGCCATGTCAAACCTAAACAAAAAAAACTTAATAAAAGCCAACGGGCACGCTGGCTGTATAACTTGAAAAGGTAAGCCCAAACTTTCATGCCATGAGCCCTTGGCTATCGTTGCGAAATAATTTACCTTGGTGAATGCTATAAACCTGATCGCAGCGCGCAAGCAAAGCTTGGTCATGACTGGCAACAATAACAGTCACTTGATCTCGTTTCGCACGACTTAATAAAGTGTCTAACAATTGATCACGGGTTTGCTCGTCAAGGGCTGCCGTGGGTTCGTCAAGTAACCACAGCGTAGACTGATTGAGTAGCGCACGGGCCAAGGCAATACGTTGTGCTTGACCGCCTGATACGCCCCGATTTAAATCACCAATAGCCGTATCAAGACCAACAACCAAGGTTGCATCGGGTAGAGCAATACCAGCGTCAGCCAGCGCTTCAATGAGCTGTTGATCTGTTGGAATAGGTTGACACGCCATGAGCAAATTGTCACGAAGTGAGCAATGAAATAAATAGGGGCGTTGATTTAACCATGACCAATGTTCAGTGCGCTGCACTGAACCCTGCGACGGCTCAAGAAAGCCTGCAATCAAACCTAGTAAGGTTGATTTACCCACACCGCTATCACCTGAAATACCAATCACTTGACCCCGTTCAAAACTGATTGAAACATCGTCAAGTATGGCCTTATTGTTTGTCCCATCGTATTGAAATGAAATGTGCTTAAGCGTTACGGTACTGTCTTGTTCCACATCGTATGTTGTTAATTTTTGATTTGATGTCTGTTCTAACAATAGGGGTGCAAGCGTTTGCGCTGCAGCCTTTGCTGCGGTCATATCATGGTGGGCTTGGGCCAATTGACGTAAGGGCAAAAAACATTCAGGGGCTAACATCAGTAAAAATAACCCCGAAAACAAAGTGAGTGCTGCTGCAGGGCCAAAAGTTAAAAAACCCACCAAAGAAAAACCGATGTAAATCGCCATTAAACCAATTGACATCGCACTCACCAACTCAAGCGTTGCAGACGATAAAAATACCACCCGTAACACACGCATTGACACACTGCGATACGATTCAGCGGCCTGCTCAACACTTTCAGATGATGCCTCTAATGCACCTTGACGACGTAACCACGGCAATGCCTCGAGTCGATCTAGAAGTTGACTGGCAAGCGAGGCTTGCTGATCTTGCTGCGTTTTTTGAATAGCTTCGGCCCCCCAGCCAATTAACATCATAAAAAATGGAATAAGCGGTGTGGCCAACAACAATAGCAAACCCGCTACCCAATCAACCCCTAGACTGATCACAATGATCATCAAGGGCACAATCAGTGCCGTCATACGCGCGGGCAAATATTTTGCAAAATAACCATGCATAGCGTCAACCTGCTCAATATGGCGTTGCGCCCACCAAGCGGTATTACCTTGCGCTTGAAGCTTAAACGGCCCAGAAGTATTGGCTTGTATAAGCAATTGTTGTCGTAGGCGCTGACGCAACCGCGCCGACACACCTTGCCCCAAACGATCACGGTACAGATGCGCCAGAAATCGCAAAGCAATGGCTGCCACGGCAGCAAACCAGAGCCAAGTAGCAGGCGTTTGATGCGTAATGGCCAAGCTAATTAATTGAGCCACCGAAGCTGAAAACCCAATAAGCCCCAAAGCACCCAAAAATGACGCCACCGCTACCTTTTTTAAATCGGGAGCAGCATCAGCTTCAAGCTGACGAAGAAAAACAGCCGGCGCATTGTCAGCTACCGGCTGTGGTAAATCTTGAGGGAGTAACGAAGAATCAGTTGTTGCCATCTATAAGAGCGCAAACCTACGTAGAACAGAACAATTCACAGTATAGTGCCTCAAAAAACAAGATTTTTGAGGAAAGTTGACAGGACTATGTGCTTATGAAGCGCAGCTTATTGAAAATCGTATGAACAATCGCCTTAGGCGGTTCACGGTTCACGGTTCACGGTTCACCAATATCTTCATTCCAAAGCTTAGGTTTAGCGGCAATAAAATGGTTCATTAAATCAATACAGGTTTGGTCTTGTAGAACCTCAACCTGAACGCCACGCGCTTTTAATAGCGCTTCATCACCCATAAAAGTTTTATTTTCCCCCACAACTACTTTAGGAATGCCATACAGCATGATGGCCCCACTACACATTGAACACGGCGATAAGGTTGTGTAGATCACAGACGCTTTATAAACCGACGCAGGCTGGCGACCTGCATTTTCCAGTGCACTCATTTCGCCATGCAAAATAACACTGCCATCTTGTACACGACGATTATGCCCCCGCCCAATAATTTTACCGTCATGCACTAAAACTGAACCAATTGGTATGCCGCCGGTTTCGAGGCCTAACTTGGCTTCATCAATAGCAGCCTGCATAAAGACGTTCATCAGCATTCCTAAATTAAAAAAAGGGCCGACTAGAACCCCATACTTTAGTGGTTACCTTACTAAGATTGGCTTGACTGAATGGCTAATCTTTACTTTACTGGCACCACTTTCATATCTTTCATGAGTTCTGCTATGGCCTGATTGCGTCGTTGTTGCGCTAATGCGTTTGCAATACCTGCTTGCAACGCGTCAAAACTTGGTAACACATAAGGTTTCACGTCATCTAATTTAATAACATGCCAACCACTTACAGTTTGTATGGGCCGCTTAGCGTAGTTACCTTTACCTATGTTCACCACGATTTCATTTATAGGTGGTACCAACTGGTCTGCTAATACCCAACCCACAACCCCACCTTTATCTGACGTGTTTTTATCGAGTGACTTACTCTTAGCAATATTTTCAAATTTAGAGCCCGTATTAAGCGATTTAATAACAGCTTCGCCCTCGGCTTCTGTAGCAACTAAAATTTGTGCCACTTGGTATTGTTGAGCATTCTTAGGTTCTTTACTGATCGCTAACTGGCGATCATAATTGGCAAGTACTTGGGCATCAGTAACTGGGTTTGCTTTAAAGTAACTTGCAAGCCAAAGTTCTAACAAAATGTTTTGCTGGGCAACTTTAAGTTTAATTTCGTTATTATCTTTCTTTAAGAAACCCGTTTTTTTAACGTCTTGCGTAACCGCTTCTATCAGCACTAAGTCGTTCAAAACTAATTGACGTAATTGCGGTGTGTCTTGAGCACCGTTAGTAACGGCAATTTTCACCAAATCATTGACAAGCATACTATCTATTTTGATGCCATTAACGCTGACTGTTGCACTGTCTTGTGCGTTGGCTAAATTTAAAACACACACGGCAGACAAAGTAACCGCTATTTTTAAGTGTTTGTTCATTAAAAACCTTTAGTTAAGTCAAATTCAATGATTCATTAGACATTAAAACACGGCCACAAATGGATACTTACCCACTCACTGTGCCTGAGTGCACAATGAAGAAACATGAAGCCCTTTTTTGACACAAACTATCAATGTATTGAGTGACAAAATCTGTTGGTACTGCTATAAAATCATAAGCTGTCGGTATCATCACAGCACATCAATCGAGACTTAAATGACAAAAAACACACAGACTCAATCAATTTCTGCGCAATCAAATCAGAAAATAACGAACCGTAGACAGTTTTTAGCTGTATCTACTTTGGGTATGGCTGCTACAACAGCAGGTATTTCACACGCGGCCACCCCACAAGTTAGCCAAACTGAAAGCAATATTGCTAATCAACTGATCGATTCAACGGCTCAGTGGAATGATGGCTTGGCACACCCTATTCCTTACTAAAACCCACCGGGTACGGGCAAAGAAAAGGGTTTAGCATTTGGTGGGGGTGGTTTAATCTTAATTGCTTTTTACGTGGGCTACTTTAAAGCCTTACGTCAAAACAATATCAACCTAACAGACGCAGATGTTGTAGTGGGCACCTCTGCGGGCTCAATTTTTGGGTCAATGCTCATGAGCGGTTACCTTTGGCGCTTAGATGCTGAAATAGATTTAATGGCTGATTTTCCAAAACTGGTTTCAACTTTAATACCAAAAATTGCACCAAACCCAAGTCAACTGCGTGCATCAGGCATGGCGTTGACTGCAAAAGATGCATCACCTTCCACCATTCAGTCAATCGGTCATGCTGCGTTGGCTGCGCGAAACGACCCCAACTCAACTCAAGCACCTGAGGCAATAACGAAGCTTATTGGCATAAGCGACTGGGCCTCACCGAACCTCTACACGACCTCTAATGATTGTTACACCGGCCAACGACTGGTTGTTTCTCATGAAGCAGGCATTCCCATGAACGTGGCCTGCTCTGCCAGTGCATCGCTGCCAGGTGGTATTGGCCCAACTTTTTTAAAAGACCGGCTGTGTATGGACGGCGGTATTTGCCAAACCAGCACCCACTGTGATGTGATTGCGGGCGTTAAAAAAGCAATCGTTTTTTCACTGGGTCATGGCACCCCTGAAGACATTAAGCAAGGCCTTAAAGCGTCAAGCATACCCAACACACTATTAGATGAAATAAAAATGTTGAAAGCTCAAGGTGCACAAACAAAACATATTGTAGCGGGCTTGCCACCGGGCATTAACCATGTAAAAAGCATTCTCGACCCGGCCTTAATTGAACCTTATCTTAAGTACGGCCATGAACGTGGCCTTGCTGATGCAAGTGATATGGCTAAGTTTTGGTAAAATGTTTAAAGGTTGGCAGGTCAAACCTCGTCTTGCAGGACGAGGAAAGTGTCAACACTTACTTCATCAACTCTGGCAGCCACAATGCAATTTGTGGAAAAGTAACCATAAGCACCAGTAAGACCAACATCATAGCGACGAAAGGTAATGAGCCTTGAATGACATCACCGATAGTGACGTCATGTTTACGCCCAATGCCTTGAATCACAAAAAGGTTGAGGCCTACAGGCGGTGTCAATACAGCAATTTCCATCGTGATGGTGTAAATAATACCGAACCAAATTAAATCGTACCCTGATGCAGCAACTAATGGGTAAATAGTCGGCAAGGTGATGAATGTCATCGACACCGGCTCTAAAAACATACCCAAAATAATGTAGAAGGCAATCACAAACAGCAACACTGCTAAGGGTGAAAAATCAAACCCTAGAAAATAGGTTGTGAACTGCTGTGGTATTTGGTAGTAGTTCATCACGAAGCCAAACAAAACACCTGCTGACAGCAACAACCCTAAGTAACCCATGGTTCGCATGGTAGCCATCAACGAGTCAATAAATGCCCCTCGCGTTAAACCACCAACCCAAAACGCAAGAACCAAGGTGACTGCAGCAGCTAAGCCGGCCGCTTCAGTCGGCGTAGCAATACCGGCATAGATTGAAACGGTAATGATGGCGCCAATTAGTGCCACAGGACCTACCGTCATAAGAATCGCTTTTTTGGTCCAACGTTGCGTGCTTTCCGCATCAGGCACATGATCAGGGTACAAACGCGCCCAAATCGTGACAACTAATACAAACAACGAAGCCAGTAACAAACCAGGAACGATTCCGGCCATAAACAGACGGCCAATTGATTGATCAGTCACAATGCCGTAGAACAATAAAATTAAGCTAGGTGGCAGCAACACACTGAGTGTGCCACCCGCAGCTAAAACACCACTTGTTAATCGACGGTCGTAACCCAGCTTAATCATTTCTGGCAGTGCCACGCCACCAATCGTCAACGACCCAACCATAGATGAACCACAAACCGCACCAAAGCCTGCGCACGCGCCAATACTGCCATATGCAGCCGAACCACGAATAGGTATGCCGTTATGCATGAATCGATATAGGTTGGGCCCAATATTAGATCGACCAATCAGTTCGCCCAAAAAGACAAACAACGGTACTGACAACAAAATGTAATCAATCCAGACGCCCCAAAGTTTGAGCTCGGTACTCACTAAAGAAGTTGACAACCCCTGAATGCTAAGTAGAAAAGGCAAAGCCGCTGCAGCCATAGCAAAAGGTATGGGCAAGCCGATAAAAATAAGGAACATTAAAAGGCCCATCAAAGCCAACCCAACCTCATACCATTCCATCATGATCGTGAACCCTTAGGTTGGTCTAATTTTTCTTGATCTTGCCAGATCAAAATCATTCGTAAAAAAACGTACCAGGTAAATAAAACTAAAGCCAACGCGCTTGGAATCCAGAACAAGTAGCGTGGCCACAACAAAATTTCAGAGGCCGAACCTGATTCATATGATTTAAATGCTGCACTGACTGCCGCATAAGAAAAGAAAAGACCAACCGCAAACATAATAAGGTAGTTAAAGGTAAGTAAACACTGTTTAGCCAAACCTTTAAGTGCATCACCCAAAAACGTAACTGTGGGGTAAGCGTTTTCGCGTAAGGTATAAGCTAAGCCTAGAAATGCGACAGGGAACAGTAGCAGCGCAGTGGCCTCAGTCACCATGCCATCTGGGTCAGAGAAAAAATAACGTTTAATTACGCCGTATGTGATCCAACTCATCTGAACCAAAATAATGGCGCCACCCACCAACGCAAACGCTTGCGTCAGTCGTTCGGTTACCCGTGTCAGTTTTTTTAGCATGGTGTGTGTTGATTAATCAGGTCAGCTCACAAGAGCTACCTGATTAATCGAGCCTTATTAGCCAATAGTTATATGAATTACTCGGCGTACGCTTTAAAAAGTGACTTCACTTGACCTGCAAGCTCTGGGCCACAGTCTGTATCGACTACGGCGCTCCATTTGGTCTGCACATCAGTAACCAATGATTTACGTTTTTCTTTTGTTAATGAAACGGCTGACCCACCCCCTTTCATTACAGCATTACCGACTTGCTCATTTACCCAATTTTCATAACGTGGTTTGAGCCAAACCTCTGACTCTTTCGCTGCAACCATCAACGCCTTTTGATCAGCAGGTGATAAAGTTTCAAGCTTCTTTTTGTTAATCATGTAAACGATGTTGCCATAGAACAAGGTGCCATTAACCATGTAAGGCATCACGCCCCAGAGCTTCCATGAGCTGTATGTAGCCACACCCATATTGATTCCGTCAACCACGCCACGCTCGGCTGATTGATAAACTTCTTTTGGTGCAATAAATACAGGCTTACCACCCCAGCCTTCAATCATCATCGATACTAACGGTCCGATTGAGCGAACGAGCTTTCCGTCAAGCTTTGATAAATCGTTAATAGGGCCTTTAAACCACCATTCTTGGTCATAAGAATAATTTGAATTAATGAGTGGCACCAAACCCGCTTTAGCAGCTTCTGGGCGCATTAAATCTGAGTATTTGGTGTCGAGTTCTATTTGCTTATTTAAATCGACCAATGCTGGGTATAAAGATGTGACGCGGTAGCAAGCTAGACGCTTATCTGCAGGCATCCAGCTAATATCTGAAACGCCACCTAAAACTGCGTCAATACCTTCGCTCCAACCGTGCAATGTGGAAGAAGGAAATATTTGAACTTTAACGCGACCTTCAGTTTTTTGTTCTGCTAATTCAGCAAATTTTTTAAAACCTTCAAAACGTATGTCTGTTTCATTAACATAAGTTGATAATCTTAATGTTGTAGCGGCTTGCGCACTAGTCGCGAGCGCTAACCCTGTCAAACATAACAAAGTCGTAGCAGCAGTTTTTGCCAA